>CAUWDH010000041.1:0-36861 GCA_963557775.1 uncultured Sarcina sp. | reverse complement strand
TGTTAGCATCGCAGGATTTTAAGTCCTGTGCGTCTGCCAGTTCCGCCACTTCGGCTTAATATTATTTTTTAAATGGTAGCGGGAACAGGATTTGAACCTGCGACCCTTCGGGTATGAACCGAATGCTCTAGCCAACTGAGCTATCCCGCCACATTGGTTGCGGGGACAGGACTCGAACCTGTGACCTTTGGGTTATGAGCCCAACGAGCTGCCAACTGCTCCACCCCGCGTTATTGGTGCCGAAGACCGGAATCGAACCGGTACGATGTGTTAGCATCGCAGGATTTTAAGTCCTGTGCGTCTGCCAGTTCCGCCACTTCGGCATATTTAGTTGGTCGCCTTAACGACAAGATTTATTATACATAAGAATATCTATAGTGTCAACACTTTTTTTTATAAAAAAATGAAGCTATTTTTTAGCTTCATTTTTTAACCGATAATATTCTTAAATATATTTAATTACATAGATTATTAGTTTAAAGATCTTCTATTTCTTGATCTTTGTTCTTGATTTTTCTTAACATCTTGTAATCTTTCTTCACTATCCTTTAAGAATTTTGACATTATGTCCTCAAAGTTCGCTGAAGATTGTTGTTTCTTTTTATTACTGCTCCAATCAACTTCTGCTGGTTTTACAGATTTTCTTTTAGGTGGCATAGCTTGCTTTATTGATAAGCTTATTTTCCCTCTATCATCTACTGATAAAACTTTAACTTTTACTACATCATTTTCTTTTAAATGCTCTCTTATGTCTTTTACAAAAGAGTCTGCGACCTCTGAAATGTGTACTAACCCTGTTTCTCCTTCCACTTCTACAAAAGCGCCGAAGTTAGTTATGTTTGTTACTTTTCCTTCTAATATGTTTCCTGCCTCTAAGGTCATGTTAAAAAGATTCCTCCTTAAAAATAATCATATATACTATTATAAAGTTATAATAATATCATTTTCATTTAATTAATTCTTTTCAGAATTAATTATTACTTTCTCACCCTTTTTTATCATTCCAAGCTTCTCTCTTGCTACATGCTCTATATATGCATCACTTTCAGAGTTCTTTATTTCATTTGTTAACTTAGAATTTTCTTCATTTAATCTATTGAGTTCTTCCTCTACGTTTTTCTTCTCTTCATTAACTCGCCTAACTGCCATTTCTTGTCTGACATAGCTTACAGAAAAGATTGATAGTACAAGAATTATTCCTAATCTTCTAACTAAAACATCTTTTTTCATTTATTCCCCACCCTTATATAATTAAGGTATATATATTCATTTTAAACACTCTAAGGAAGTTATTCAAGCAAATTCTCTATTTATTTTATAAATATATTTTTAATTACATATCTTATGTTTTTAAAAGTAATTCTAAATACTGTTGAGATTAAAGTTGCTATGTTATTTTCAACTTTTACTAAGTATTTAGAAAATGTAGCTAAATAAAATATAAATCCTAAAATCAATATAGAATAAACATAAATATTTAAGAATGCATAGTTAACTACTAGTAAAAATGTAAATATAGAAAGTGAACAAAGAATCCAAAATAGAATATCTTCTATTATCATAATAAATTTAGGTAGTTTAAATCCTCTTATTAATCTATATATATCAAAAAAAACTCCTGCTAGTATTCCTCCTAAAAAAGAAAATAAAACTATTGAAAATTGTAACTTTAAAGGTAGTATCATATTAATCTCTCTTTTGAAGCCTTTTAAATATACTTAATTTTTTTCTTTTCTTTTTTTGATGAGTTTTATAATTTAACGCTTTTATTTTTCCTGATATAGATACATTACCATCTTTAACGTCTATTTTATTTATCTTTAAACATTCACCTAAAATTTGTAGAGCCCCTAAAATTGTATTTAAATTAATTTTTTCTTCATCAAAATTAATAACTTCAAGAACTCCTGTTACAGTTAAAACTCTTCTATCTTCTAATTTTAGCTCACTTTTTTCACTCCTGGTTATATTCTCTTCCATATACCTTCCCTCCAAAAATTCATAGTAAAGTATATTATTATATTCCAAGAGTTATGACTAAATTCTATTCTGTATCTTCTTCACCTTCTAAAATTTCATACATATTTCTTGCATCTTCTTTTTTTACATGTTCAGCTACATTAGTTATTCTTGCTTTTAATGTTTTATTTCCAAAAATAATCTCTATTATATCCCCTTCTTTTACTGAAGTTGATGATTTTGCTACTTTTTCATTTATACTAACTCTTCCACTTTCACAAGCTTCTTTTGCTACAGTTCTTCTCTTTATAATTCTTGAAACTTTTAAATATTTATCTAATCTCATATTCTTCTCCTATCAAATATATTATTAATTAAAATTCTACCTAAATTAAATTCTACTTTATCTAAATAATTAGATTTAAGTATTGAGATGAAGTTAAAAACCCACCAATCATGTTTATATTTAGATAGCTTTAATTTAGTTACTCTAAAAAACTAAACTAAAGCTATCTAAATAAAATTTTGTATAAAAAAACCCGAGCTATCTCGGGCTTTGCTACAAAGTTACCTAAGTAAATTATTTATTTACTCTTTCTTTGAATTCTTTTCCAGCTTTAAATACTGGTGCTTTTGAAGCAGGTATTTGGATAACTTCTTTAGTTCTTGGATTTCTTCCTTCTCTAGCTGCTCTTTCTCTAGTTTCAAAAGTACCAAATCCAACTAATTGAACTTTGTCTCCACCTTCTAATGCTTCTTGAACGCTTTCCATGAATGCTTTTAATGCTACTTCAGCATCTTTCTTTGTTAAATTACTTTTTTCAGCCATGCTTGCGATTAATTCTGCTTTATTCACTCTTACATCCTCCTTGAAATTTAGTAATTTACTATAAAGTATTTTATAATTTAGTAAAAACTATAATATATATTATAATATTATATATTTAGCCATTTGTATAGTCCTAAACTGCTATTTTACAGTATTTAAAGTTTTTTTTATAATTTTTCTTGCAAATGAGAGTATTTTTCTAATTAAATTTAATTTCTATATTGTTATTTTTGTTCTAATTTTACTCTTTCCCATAATTCATTCATTTCATCAATGTTTAAATCCTTTAATTGCTGACCATTTTCTATTGCTTTTCTTTCTATAGCCGAAAATCTTTTAATAAATTTTTCTATAGATTTTTCTAATACTTCTTCACAGTCTAGGCTTAACAATCTTCCTACATTAACAGTTGAAAAAATCACATCCCCAAGTTCATCTTCTATTCTTGTCACATTTTTGCTCTTATATACATCTTTAAATTCTTTTATTTCTTCTTCTAAAGATTTTATTGCCTCATCTACATTTTCAAAATCAAATCCAACCTTTGCAGCTTTCTTTTGAATTTTTCTTGCTCTTATTAAAGAAGGCAATCCTACTGCTACCCCATTTATTTCATCAGTTATAGTTTTATAACCTTTTTCTTCTTTTTTTATTTCATCCCAATTTTCAATTACATCCTTTGAAGTTTTAGCAATCTCATCACCAAATATATGAGGATGTCTAAATATCATTTTATTACATATTCCTTCAGTTATATCCGTTAAATCAAATTCATTATTTTCTTCTGCTATAAGTCCATGGAACACAACATGCAGTAAAACATCTCCTATTTCCTCTTCCATAGCTTTTAAGTCTTTTTTATCTATAGCATCTAAAACTTCATAACATTCCTCAACTAATTCTCTTTTTATACTTTCATGGTTTTGTTCTCTATCCCAAGGACATCCATTAGGTGCTCTTAAAATTCTTATTATATTAACTAAATCATCAAAACCTCTTTTTTGTTGTTTTATGTATATCATAGAACTCACATCTAAGCTGTATTCATTTTCTAACTGTGATATTTTGATAGTTTTTATATTTCTATACTTTTTACCTTTTAATCCACCTAAATAAGTTACTTCTATATCATCTTTATAAAACTCATAAAGCTTTTTTGAAACAACCTTTGCAATTTCTTTGTTCCCTATTCCGTGTATAACAAATTCTTTATCTTTTCTTATTTTTTCTAATTCATCAAAATATAATCCTTCAATATCTTTATCATAATCAACATTTAAATAAGCTAAATTTACTAATCCACCATTATTTATTAATTCATAATCTACTTTATTTTTTCTTAATAGCTTTATTAATGTTTTTCCAAAAAAGTAGTCATTTATTACATTTCCACTAACTATAAAAGTTACTTTATTTTCTTTATTAATGAATTTTTCTAAATCATTAATATTAACTTTTTCTACCTTACTTTTATTTTTATCTGATACTAATGCCAACAGTGAATTTATTAAATACGCTTTTTCAGATTTTTCTATGTATTCATTTATCTCCTTTTTTAATTCATCTGAATTCTTAGTTATATCTAATCCTATTATCTTAAGCATAAATGTCGCCTCCTACTATTGCATATTTGGAATTTCTCTCAATCCAACTAACTCATTTTTCATAACTAACTAATATAATAATTTTTAAATTATTTTAAAAATAAATTCACAATGTTTGATTAAGTTAATTATAACTTATATTTCTATGATGTCTATATAGCTATTTCATTATTAATACTTTTATCTAATAGCTAGAGGTTGTACTTCTTTACTTCTTCTTACTTATACTTAACTCCACTTTTCTAAAATAGGTTGCATTAAAATCACTAAAAGCTAATTACCACTAAGTATTGAAGTGAAATCAAAACTTCACCTAAATTAAATCTGCCTTTATAATTCTAATACAACCTTATTATTTTCAATATTTAATTTTTTTTATTTATTTTTCCTTTTACATACTCATAACTAAATACACCTAAAATTAATATTGCTACTATATATATTACTCCACCTACTGCTATGGATAAAATGCAATTCATCATTATGCTATTCATCCTATCTAATAAAAATAAAAACAAACTCAATGTACAAATAATCATTATTACTGATGCTAATGCAGGTTTAAGAAATACTTCACCTAAATTGCTCTTATATTTTAATTTAATTTTCATAGATATTAAATTTAAAATACTAACAACTACATAAGCTATTATGGTAGCAATAACAGCCCCTTGTATATTTAATTCTTTCATTGGAACTAAAACCATAGTTAATACTATCTTTATTACTACAGCTATAAACATATTTATAATAGGCTTTACATAAGACCCTACTCCCTGTAAAATTGATGTGCTTATTTGTGTTAAGGTCATAAATGGAATACTTAAAGACAAATATCTAAGTATATTTGCTCCACCTTCTCTTCCTGGAAATATAGTTACCATAATTGGCTCAGCAAGGAAAAAAAGTCCTAAACAACAAGGAAGTGCAATAACTAACCCAAGTTTCATGGCTATAGATATTTTTTGATTTAATTCATTTCTATTTTTCAACAAGTATTTTTCAGCTATGATAGGTATTATTGATGAACACAGTGCTATAGATAAGGTTAATGGTATATGAACCAATGCAGAAGCTTTTCCTGTAAATTGTGAAAATAAAATTGTAGCTTCTGAAGGCGACATTCCAGCCTCTAATAATTTTTTAGGTACTAATACAGCATCTATCATCCCCATTATGCTAACTACAGCTGCTCCTATAGATATAGGAACTGCCATTAATAATAATTTTCTCAATCCACCTCTTACTTTGTATTTCGAATATGTTTTATTTACTTGCTTTTTTTCTTTATTGTATTTTATTAATAAATATAAAGCTGCTAATATTGCCCCTGCTGTAGCTCCAAAAGAAGCTCCCCCTGCTGATACTGCTATTCCTTTAGGTAATAATAAATAAGCTAGTCCAACTCCAACTATAACTCTACCAACTTGTTCAAATAATTGAGATATAGCTGAAGGAGTCATATTTTGATATCCTTGAAAAAATCCTCTTATAGGATTTACTATTGCTATAAACATTGGTGCTAAAGATATTCCTAGCATAGAATAATATGCATCTTTTTCCCAATGAAATAAGTTTATTATGTCCTGTCCGAAAAAAATTAATAAAAAGCTTGTACATATAGAGATAATAAACATAACCTTTATTGCTGCATTCATCATATAAAAGTTTTCTTTTTCTTTACCTAAAACATTGTTTTCAGAAATTATTTTTGATAAAGATATAGGTATTCCTGTTGATATGGCTATAAAGAAACCATAAAGAGGATATGCTAATTGATAATATCCAAGTCCTTGATCTCCTATTAACATTACAATTGGCCATCTAAAAAATAATCCTAAAAATTTTGCTAAAATACCAGCAACACCTAAAATTAAACTCCCCTTTATGAGAGATTGTTTTTTCATATAACACCTCCAAAATCTAATTAATAATAATCTTAAAGTTACAAAAAATTTAGTTAAGCTTAAAAATTATTCCTCTTTATTATTATTTAAATTTTGAAGGCATTATTACTTATTTTATGTATAGTTAGAATTATTCATTGAAAAACTTAATTATTGTTCCATTTGCTTTCCTAGAAAAGCAGCTGCTGTTTCTGCTAATTTCTTTTCTACTTCTCCAAAGGAATCATTTTCTTTTGATACCATTATAACAGTTCCTATAGCATCACCTTCAGCTATAATAGGAGCAATTACTTGTGCTTTATATTTATCTTCAACATTTTCATCAGAATATAAAGGCACTATTTTTCCATTATCTCCTCCTAAAACAACTACTTTTCTACCTTCCATAATATCTTCTAACTCATCACTTATTTTTCTTTCCATAAAATCTTTTTTAGTAGTTCCACTTACAGATATAAACATATCATTATCACTAATCAAAACAATATGGTTTGTTGCTTGTTGTAATGAATCAGCATATTCCTTTGAAAAATCAGTTAATTCTCCTATAGGTGAATATTTTTTTAATATTACTCCACCTTCTCTATCTGTAAATATTTCTAAAGGATCTCCTTCTCTTATTCTTAATGTTCTTCTTATTTCTTTTGGTATAACAACTCTACCTAAATCGTCAATACGTCTAACTATTCCTGTTGCTTTCATTAGTATCTTACCTCCTCAAGGTTAAACTTTTGTTTTGTCTACAGTAATAGTATTTTTAATATTTGAAATTTTATACACATTGGTTATATTTTTGTCTAGTTGTTTTTTCATCACCATTAATAACATATTTAAAGCTATATGTACTTAAAAATCAAAAAAATAAAAACCTCTCCATAAAGGAAAGGTTTTTTATTTTTAAATTACTCCTATTTAGCAGGAGTTGCTGCACCCTTGTCATTTGTTTGACTTTGAGTGTTTGATTTTTCAGTTGTTTGGTTTTGTGTTCCACTTTGTTGAGTAGTTTGTTGCTCAGCTGTTGAACCAGTACCAGTTGTTGATTGTCCTGATTGACTTTCACTTGTTGAAGTTTTATCTAATATAGGATAATCTAATCTATTTGTATAAGTCTTCATATTAGCTTCTTTTTCCCACTTAGCAAGTGCTTGTGATATAGCTTGATTATTCTCTTGAGTTTGAACTGCCTTAAGTGCTTGATCTTTAACTTTATCAAATGGTAATACTTTTGGAGCTGTGTAGTTATCAATAAATATTACATTGTAAGCTCCTGTACTTCCTACAGAAGAATCTATTACTCCTGATATTTCACCATTTTTAGTTAAACCATTTAAAGCAGTCATAAAGTTCTTGTTAAAATTACTATAGTTATATGGTATTTTACCATTATCAGCTGGATTACTTGTTGTTAATTTTCCGCCAGTTTCTTTTGTAGCATCTATATTGTTAGCAGAAGCTATTTTTTGGAATATAGCTAATTGTTGAGCAACAGTTAAATTTTTATCCTTAATTTCATTTTCGTATTGAGTTCTTAATTGCTCAGCTTTTTCTTTAGTACTAACAACTATTTGATATACATCAGCACTTGCTGGTTCAGTAAATTGACTATCTTTATTTTCATTATAATATGTTTGAGCATCATTTTCTGTTACTTTAACATCTTTAGTTATATAGTTAGAAAGTGCTTGAACTTTAACTTGTTGAGTTATCATATTATTAAATTCATCTTGAGTCATTCCTGTCATTTGAAGATACATTGCTTCATCAACTTCTATACCTTGAGTTTGTTTTATTTCCTCAAAGAACTTTTTCTTTTGATCTGCAACTAACTTATCCATGTCAGCTTGAGTTGGTATTAACTTGAGATCTTGGACTTGTTTATCTACAATAGCTTGAACTTCTAAGCTCTCAACAACTTTTCCTCTTTGTTGTATTATATATTGCTTAGCCTGAGAGTTATCCATTAAATTTCCTTGAATTTCTTGTGATAATGTTTGATAAACATATTTCATTTGTGGATTTTCTTCTACTTGATTTACAGTTATTTTTTGACCGTAGACTTCACCAACTACAGTATTTTTTACAGCATTTGGCGTCTTTTCAATCATTCCAGAGTTAATAGCTATTGCAACTATTATTATTACTATTACAATTATTGCAATAAGCCCCCCTATGATTTTTTTTGAATTTTTCATCATTCTACCTCACTTTATTGATCTAACATAATTTAAAAATAGTATATCAATTTCTTGAAATTTTTTCAATTTACTTTTCTTACTTTGTTAATCGATTTAAGATTTCCTTGAAAACTTTCAATAAATCTTCTTTCTTTTCCTCAGCAAATCTATATGAAAAAGCAGGTTTTTCACCTAATCTAATTAGAATATGTTCTTTATGAGATTTTAATAGATCTACAAACAATTGCTTATTTGTTCTCTCTCTACTTTGGAATTCAAAAATTATTTCATTTCCTTTTTCCTTAATCTCCTCTATATTCATACTTCTAGCCTTACTCTTTATATAGGCTATATCCATAAGATTATACACACTTTTAGGAATTGTTGAATACCTATCTTCAAGTTCTTCTTTTACATATTGATAATCTTCATCATTTTCAATAGCTGCTATCTTCTTATAAACTTCAATTTTTTGAATTTCATTTTCAATATAATTTGATGGTATGAAAGCATCAACTTTTATATCTACTACAGTTTCAACTGGTTCCATGTCTATTTCACCTTTTATAAGCTTTATAGTATCTTCAAGCATTCTACAATATAAGTCATATCCAACATTAGACATATGCCCATGTTGAGATGATCCCATCATATTTCCTGCTCCTCTGATTTCTAAATCTCTCATAGCTATTTTAAATCCTGAACCAAGTTCTGTGAAATCTTTTAAAGCTTTAAGTCTTTTTTCAGCTACTTCTGTTAATATTTTATCTTTTTGATAAACAAAATAAGCATAAGCAACTTTATTACTTCTACCAACCCTACCTCTTAATTGATACAATTGTGATAATCCCATTTTATCAGCATCATGAACAATTAGTGTATTTACATTTGGCATGTCTATACCTGTTTCTATAATTGATGTACATACTAAAACGTTAGTTTCTTTATTCATAAATTCTATTAGTTGAGTTTCTAATTGTCTTTCTGTCATTTGCCCATGGATTATAGTTATATTACATTCTGGAACCAGTTCCTTTATATAACTTGCCATGGATTCTATACTTTCAACTCTATTATAAACAAAGAAAACTTGACCATCCCTATTTATTTCTCTTAGTATAGCATCTCTTATAAGTTGATCATTTTGTTCCACAACATATGTTTGAATTGGATATCGTTCTTCTGGTGGAGTTTCTATAACTGATATATCTCTAACACCAGTAAGTGACATATGAAGCGTTCTTGGTATAGGCGTTGCACTCAACGTTAGTACATCCACATTTTTCTTTAAATTCTTTATTTTTTCCTTTTGAGTAACACCAAAACGTTGTTCTTCATCCACAATTAAAAGTCCTAAATCCTTAAATTCAATATCCTTAGATACTAATCTATGAGTTCCTATAAGAATATCTATATTTCCTTCTTTTAATTCCTTTAAAGTTTGTGTTTGTTCTTTTCTACTCTTAAATCTGCTTATTACATCTATTTTTATAGGAAAACCAGAAAATCTCTTTACTAGATTTTTATAATGTTGTTCAGCAAGTATCGTTGTAGGAACTAAAAAAGCAACTTGCTTTCCATCCATAACAGATTTAAAGGCTGCTCTTATAGCAACTTCTGTTTTACCATAACCAACATCACCACAAAGGAGTCTATCCATAACCTTTTCTGATTCCATATCTGCTTTTATTTCTTCTAATGATGTAATTTGATCTGGAGTTTCTTCATAAGGAAATTCATCTTCAAATTGTCTTTGCCATTGTGTATCTTTAGAAAATTTATGACCCTTAAGGGTTGATCTAGTTGCATAAAGCTTAACAAGGTCTTGGGCAATTTCATTAATTGACTTTCTAACCTTAGCTTTAGCTTTTTGCCACTCATTTCCGCCTAGTTTATTAACCTTTGGCATCTTTCCTTCTGAGCCTATATACTTTTGTACTAAATCTAATTGTTCAACGGGTACATAAAGTTTGTCACCCTTTAGATATTCAATATCTAAATAATCTCTTTTGTTTCCACCAACATTTATTTGTTTAATTCCCTTATATACACCTATTCCACTATTAACATGAACAACATAGTCTCCTGGTTTAAGTTCTCCAAAACTCTTTATCTTTGCTGTTCCCTTTTGTTTTTTAGAAAGCTTTTGTTTTTTTCTTTTACTTTCTCCAAAAACCTCTTTATCAGAAATAATAGAAAGATTTAATTCCTTAAATTCAAAACCTTTCCCTAGATTTCCAAAGGTTATAACAACCTCTCCATCTTGTATTTCATCAATAATATCTTTATAAGTACTTTCAATTGAATTTTCCCTAAGAGTTTCTACTAATCTCTCCCCCCTAGGTCTAGTACCGGCAAGTATTACTGTTTTATAACCTTTTTCTTTCTTTTCTATAATATCATTTATTAATAACTCTAGTTTACCTTGATAGCTATTATAAACAACTTCATTAAAAGTTACTTTTTCAACACTTTTAATAAAAGTTTCCCTCTTTTCTAAGGTATTTAAAGTTACCAAATCCTTTGATTTTAGTAGGTTATACACAGTATTCTTATCAAGTATAAGATTACTTTGTGACGGAAGTATGTCACCTCTTTCTAAAAATGCCTTATAATTCTCCTGAAATTCATAAATAGTACTTTCTACTTTACCTTTACATCTTTCTGGTTCATCTATTACAAATAAAAAGTTATCTAAATAATCAAAAAGTGTTGCAGGCTTTTTAAAAATAAAATTAATATAACTATCTATAGTTTCAAAGCTCCAAGTTTCCTTTAATCTTTCTGAATTATCATTAACTATTTTTGTAATTTTATTCAGTACTTCTTTATCTTTTATTCCATTTTCCTCATACTTTTGAAGTTCTTCTTTTAATAGCTTTATTGTATTTTCTATAAGTTCTTGATTTAATATTATCTCCTTCGCAGGAAATATTTCTATAGATTTAACTTGCTCTATACTTCTTTGTGATTCTAGATTAAAACTTCTTATTGATTCTATTTCTTCTCCAAAAAATTCTATTCTATAAGGATTACTATAGTGAGGTGGATATACATCAAGTATTCCCCCTCTTACTGAAAATTCGCCCTTACCTTCTACAACTTCCATTCTTTCGTAGCCACATTCAACTAAATTTTGTACAATAGTTTTAAGCTCTACTTCTTCCTGCAAAGAAAGTGTAAAGCTATGGCTTTTGTAAAGTTCTATAGGAGTATATAATGCTATTAATGATTCAACAGAAGTAACAACTATTTTCTTTTTATTATTTAATATTTCTTTTATAACCTTTAATCTAGCCCATCTTAAATCACCTGAGATAGCATCAATATTATAAAATACAACTTCTTTTGCTGGTAAATAATAAACATCTAAGCTATATAAACTTAGATCCTCATATATTTTTCTTGCTTCTATATCATTATTAGTTACTATAACCATTGATCTATCTGATTTTTCATATATACCATTAAGAATATAGCTTTTTCCTGAATCACTAACACCGTATATTCCTAAAGGTAACATTCTATCATTTAATAAATTATTTATTTTTTTAAATTCATTACTCTCAATTAATGGGCTCATTAAACCATTCAATCTCATTCTTTAACACCACCAATCAATTAGAAAACTATATTTCTACAGTCACCCCATTAAACTTATTCATTGATTCCTTTACATCATTTTTTATAGCTTCTATTACAGCATCATTAACTACAGGAATAACTTTAGACATGTGCTTCCACTCATCTTCTTTAAATTTTCCTAGCACATGTGATACTAAGTCATGCTCTGGAGCACCAACCCCTACTTTAATTCTTGGGAATTTATCTCCTCCAAGATTTTTTATAATACTCTTTATTCCATTATGTCCACCCGCGCTTCCTTTTTCTCTTATTCTAAGTTTTCCTATGTTAAGGCTTATGTCATCATATATTACTAATATTTCTTCTTCTGTAATATTGTAAAAATTCATTACCTCTCTTATGCTATCTCCACTAAGATTCATATAAGTAGTTGGTTTTAATAATATAACTTTTTGCCCTTCTATGACTCCAGTTCCATATAATCCTTTAAATTTTTCCCTATTTACATCAATGTTATACTTATTTGATATATAATCAATTATTTCAAATCCAATATTATGTCTAGTTTTTTCATATTCTTTGCCTGGGTTTCCAAGTCCAACTATTAAGAACATCTTATTACCTCCATTATTAAAATACATCTAAATTATATCAATAAATATAATTTATGTGTAATTTTTCTTTTTTATTAATTATTATATTAAAAAGGCTGCATCAAAAACTTTAGATAAATTTTAATTTTAAAATTTACCTGCTTTTGATACAGCCACACTTTTATTGTTGATTTTTTGTATCTAACTTGAGGCTAACAGTTACTTCTTTTCCACCTCTAAGTATTGTACAAGGTACTGAATCACCTACAATATTTTCATTTAATGCTCTAAATATATCATTTAAATTATTAACTTTAACATTATTTATTCCGGTGATTATATCTGTAGGTCTTATACCAGATTTATAAGCACTTCCTTGTGGTTCAACCTCTTCAACATATACACCTTGTTGACCCTTTAAATTTATACCTTTAATTCCTAAAAATACTCTTGAAACACTACCATGACTGATTATTGAATCAATTATTTTATTTGCATAATTTATACCTATAGCATAATTTAATCCATTTGCATTAGATGAAGATGTAGATGGAATTGTTGTAACACCAATTACTTGCCCACTCATATTAACTAAAACCCCGCCTATATTAGCTTTATTTAAGTCAGCATCAGTTACTATAACACCAGTCTTTACATCTTCTCCTTGTTCATTAGGTACAGTTATAACCTTATCAACAGTACTAACTACTCCACTAGTTACAACACCTAATCCCTCTTCACCTGAATTATTTCCCATTGCCATTACAAATTCACCTTGTTTAATGTTACTTCCCATACTTATAGGAATTAAATTATTAATATTTATTTTTAAAACAGCAATATTGGTAACTTCATCTTTTCCAACAAGAGTTGCATTAAAAGTTTCTTCACTTAAATTAGGTATACTTACAACTATTTTCTTAAAATCTTTAATAGCTGAATACGCTGTTACTATATATCCATCTGATTTATAAACAAAACCAGTGACATTCTGTTTTCCTTCACCATTACTTATAGTAACTAATGATGGCTCCACATTATTAACAGCATTAGTTGTAGCTTGATTTAGCATATATCCTACTTTATTTACATTACTCTCACTTGTTAAACACTTAGATAGATAATTTTGGAACCATTGGCTCTCTATAACAGCAATTGCTATTAAAAGTGATAACATAGCAATACAAAAAGCTACTACTATATACTTAACAAATGATTTTATTTTTTTATAATTCTTTCGTTTTCTTATTACTATAGCACCTTTTTTATTTTCGCTATTACCATCTTCTGTTCCTTTATTAAGCTTTATCCCCATCCAAGCCTCCTAAATAATATGTTAATCCATTTTAGTTAAAGTAAAGGCAAACTTAACCCCTTTTCCATCTTCTGAGTTTTCTACCCATACCTCTTCTTCATGGTTTAAAATAATATTTCTAACAATTGAAAGACCAAGCCCTGTACTTTCTTTGTTAGTTCTAGACTTATCTGCCTTATAAAATCTTTCCCAGATATGTCTTAATGTATCCTCTTCTAAAGGTACTCCATCATTGTATATTACAACTACAACTTTATTCCCTTTAGATTTTGTCATTATTTCTATATTTCCACCTTCAGTACAATATTTAACTGAATTATCGATTAAATTTGTACATACTTGAATTAATTTATCTCTGTCTGCTTTTACATATAAGTAATCTCCTTCAAGAGTAATACTTACATGTAACTTTTTATTTAGTATTTTTGGCTCTAGATTTACTGCTGAAGTTTTTATTATCTCATTTATATCCACTTTGCTAAAATTAAATTTTAGCTTTCCTGTCTGCATAGCTGATATATCTAACAAATCTGTAATAAGTCTTGTTAATCTTTCTGTCTCTTCATATACCTTTTGTAAATAGAAATGCTCTTTATCAGGAGGTATTATTCCATCTAATATACCAGCTATAAAGCCTCTTATTGATGTCATTGGAGACCTTAATTCATGTGATACATTAGATATGAATTCTCTTCTGTTAGTTTCGACTTTTTCAATAGCTTCTGCCATAAAATTAAATGAGGCAGCAAGTTCTCCTAGTTCATCATTTGAATTTATATTAACTCTTTCCCCAACATCTCCTTTTGCTATTTTTTGAGATGCTTCATTTAGGGATTCAATTGGGTCTATTATAAATTTCTTACAAACTGTATATATTACAATGCTTAATATAATAAGAGCTATTATTACAAACACCCAAATTATAAGATAAATTTTATTAAGCATAGCATCTATCTCACTTAATGGTGTCTCTATTATTATAGAACCATTCAGATAATTTTGATAATATATAGGTTTATAATAATAATTATATCCACCCTTATCAAAACTCATTATACTTTTATTATTTATAGCTTCTCCTCCGATTTGAGTGATTTTAGTAAATTTAAGATTATTATCACTTGAATCTGATACAGCTATTACATCATCTTGACTATTAAGTACAATGATTTTAGCATCTAAAAAGTTTTTACTAAATTGTAAGATTGTATTTAATTGATCTAGACCTGCTGTGGAATTAGTCACATCAAAGCTTTGATTACCTTCACTTACATAAACATTAACCGCTTGCCCTATTATCATATTAACTTGATTTATCTTTTCATTTCTATATCCTGTATAATAATTCCTTACAGTTGCAGATAAAATAAAAGCTATTATGGCAAAAATGATACCCACAATTGCCATAACGCTTATTAATAACTTTGAAACTAAACTGGTTTTTACCTTTTTATTTCTTAGTTTCACTATTTAACCTCAAACTTATATCCAACTCCCCAAACAGTTTCTAATTGCCAATTTTCACCTTTGTTTAATTTTTCTCTTAATCTTTTTATATGAACATCAACTGTTCTTGAATCACCTGGATAATCATATCCCCAAACTTCACAAAGTAGTTGTTCTCTTGTGAAAACTTTATTTTTATTACTAGCTAAGTAATATAATAATTCAAATTCTTTTGGTGGCATTTTTATTTCTTCATCCCTATAAAGAACTTTATAAGAATTTGTATCTATAACTAATGAAGGGAATGTTAATACATCTTCTTCAGTTTTATCAACTGAATACCTTCTCATAACAGCCTTAACTCTAGCCATAACTTCTTTTGGTTCAAAAGGTTTAACGATATAATCATCTGCACCTATTTCAAGAGCTAAAACTTTATCAAAAACCTCCCCTTTAGCAGTAAGCATAACAACTGGAGTGTTCCCTTCTCTTCTAATCCATTTTAAAACTTCTACCCCATCCATTCCTGGTAACATAACGTCTAATAACACCATATTTGGTTTATAGCTTGAAAAAACCTCTTGTGCTGCTTTTCCATCATTAGCTACTTTTACATCATAATTTGCACTTTCTAAATACATTTTTAAAACTTGGCAAATGTTTTCATCATCGTCTACCACTAAAATTTTTCCTAATAATCCGTCCATAGTCTTACACACTCCTAATCTAATTTTTGTATCGGGTTCCATATATTTGTAACTATTCTGTATATTTATTTAACAAAAAAAGATATTTTTTTTATTATACCACAAATTTCATCATATTTGTTATAAAAAAAACATCTAAAAAGCATAATACTTTTTAGATGTTTTAAAAAACCTTTGAATTACTAAGTAAATCTATTGTAATTCTTCAAATAATCTACTTAATGGTTCATCATCGTAGATTCTTTCAATAGCATTAGCTAATAAAGGTGCTACTGATATTGACTTGAATTTTTCTAATCCATCTCTTTCTGGAAGTTTTATTGTATTTAACATAACAAGTTCTTCTATAGAAGATGCATTTATTCTATCAAAAGCTGGGCCTGATAAAACACCATGTGTACAACAAGCATAAACATTTTTAGCTCCTAAATCTTTTAAAGCATTAGCAGCATTTGAAATTGTTCCTGCTGTATCTATCATGTCATCTATTAGTATACAAACTTTATCATTTATATCGCCAATTATATTCATAATTTCTGAAACATTTGCCTTAGGTCTTCTTTTATCTATAATAGCTATAGGTGCATGTAATTTGTCTGCAAATTTTCTAGCTCTTGTTACAGAACCTAAATCTGGAGAAACGACAACTACATCATCTCTTTCTGCTAGTCCTTTTTCAACAAAATAACTAGCTAATATAGGACAACCTAACATATGGTCAACTGGAATATCAAAATATCCTTGTATTTGTGGTGCATGTAAGTCCATTGTTAAAACTCTATCTGCACCTGCAGCTGTTATTAAGTCAGCTACTAATTTTGCTGTAATTGGATCTCTTGATTTTGCTTTTCTGTCTTGTCTTGCATAACCGTAGTATGGCATAACTGCAGTTATTCTACCAGCAGATGCTCTTTTGAAAGCATCAATCATTATTAATAATTCCATTAAATTATTATTTACTGGACTACAAGTTGATTGTATTATAAATACATCACAACCTCTTACACTTTCATTTATATCTACTGATATTTCTCCATCACTAAAAGTCCCTACTTTAGCTTTTCCTAAAGGTAATCCTAATTTATCTGCTATTTCCTGAGCTAATTCAGGATGCGAATTACCTGTGAATATTTTTATATTTTTATATTGATTTTCCATTGTCGTGAAGACCTCCTTAAAATAATCCCATTTGGCATTTGTTATATAAAAAAATTTTATTTATTTTTTCCTATTTATCCAACCCTCAATATTATTTTGTCTTGCTCTTGCAATTGCAAGGCTTCCCTCTGGAACCTTCTTTGTTATGGTAGACCCTGCTGCGATATAAGTATTGTCTTCTACCTCAACTGGTGATACTAAATTAGTATTGCACCCAATAAATGAATTATTGCCTATAATAGTTTTATGTTTTTCTTTCCCATCATAATTAACTACTACTGTTCCGCATCCAAAATTACATTTTTCCCCTACCTCAGCATCGCCAATGTAAGTTAAATGTGATACTTTGGTATTATTTCCTATAGTTGATTTTTTTATTTCTACAAAGTCACCTATTCTAACTTTACTTCCTATATTAGATTCTGGTCTAACATAAGCAAAAGGACCAACTGTAGTGTTATCTCCTATTTTACTATCAAGTATTACTGAACTTTGTATTTCTACTGAATTTTCTATTATACTATTTGAAATTCTTGAATTAGGATAAATTATACAATCCTCTCCTATTACTGTTTTTCCTTCTATAACATTATTAGGATATATTATTGTATCTCTTCCTATTTCCGCATCCATAGATATATAAGTGCTATTAGGATCGATTATAGTAACACCATTATCTAAATGCTTTTTATTTATTCTTTTTCTTAATATGCCTTCAACAACAGCTAACTCTGCTCTTGAGTTAACTCCTATTGTTTCTTCAAAATCAGTTATCATTACACCTACTTTTTTATTTTCTGATTTTAAAATACCTATGACATCAGTTAAATAGTACTCTCCTTGTGCATTATCATTTGATAGCTTTTCTAAACTTTCTAAAAGACTTTCAATATCAAAACAATACATTCCTGCATTTATTTCTTTAACGTTTAGTTCTTCCTCAGAACAATCTTTATGTTCAACTATCTTTTCAACTTCATCATTGTTTCTTATGATTCTTCCATATCCTGTTGGATTTTCAATTACTGAAGTTAATAATGTAGCAAAGTTATTTTCTTTAATATGTGTGTCCATTAATTTAATAACAGTTTCTTCTTTTATTAAAGGTGCATCACCAGTAAATATTGCAACTATTCCTGATTTACCTTGAAGAAATTCTTTGGCACATTTAACAGCGTGTCCTGTTCCTAATTGTTCTTGCTGTAATGAATAAGAAACTTTTCTTGACGCAGTATTTTCTTTAACAAGTTCTGCTCCCTTTCCTATTATTACATTTACATCTTCAATATTAGCTAATCTCATGGTATCTATAACATGGTTTACCATCTCTTTACCACAGGCTTTATGAAGTACTTTAGGAAGTTTAGATTTTATTCTAGTTCCTTGACCTGCCGCTAATATTATAGCACATTTTTTCATAAATTCACCTCATTATGCTAAAAATTTATTAAATAGGCTATGCTAATTATTAAAAGTTATCTTTTTTCTATTTATTCAATTACAATTATATTTTAAATACCTATTGTTTTCAACCGCAATCCATAACAATAAATACTTATATATCTAATTGTAAAATCATCTTTTATCTACTTATAACAATGCTTCCATATCCTTTAAATATAAGGATAAAATTAGCTATTATTTTTATTATTATAATCATTTTTTAAATTAAAAATAAAAAAAAGCAAAAAAATAAAAGGAAGTAATCTTCCTTTTATTTTTTACCCTTTTATACCTCTTCAGTATTTTTTACCTTTTCGTATTCATTCAAAATAGCAGTTTGAATTTTTTCTCTTGTCTCAGTGTTTATTGGGTGAGCTATATCCTTGAATTCACCATCTGGTGTTTTTCTACTTGGCATAGCTATAAATAAACCACTTTGACCTTCAATAACCTTAATATCATGAACTACGAATTCATTATCAAAAGTTACTGATACTATTGCTTTCATTTTTCCTTCAGACGCTATCTTCCTGATTCTTACATCTGTTATTTTCATTTGACCACACCTCCAGTTGCTTTTCAATATATATATTTCTATATTTCTTTTAAAAATCCTCTTTTTTATTTAATTTTTTTTGGATTTTTTTATCATTTTATTATTTTTGTGGAATATTCTTTGAAGGAACTACTTTTATTCCTGTTCCTTCACTTAATTCTTCTATATCTACAATTGAAATATAATCTTCTACAACTTTATTACCTGAAATCTTATTATCTACTAATACCCCAATACCCACTAATTCAGAGTCAAATTCCTTTAATAGATTAATAATTCCTTTAGCAGTTCCTCCACCTCTCATGAAGTCATCTATGAATATACATTTACTACCTACTTTTAATGATTTTTTAGATAAGCACATCTGCTGAATACGTTCTGAAGTACCAGATAAATAATTTATTGAAATTGTAGAACCTTCTGTAACTTTACTATCTCTTCTTGCCACTACCATTTGTACTCCTAAATTTTTTGCAACTTCATAAGCTAAAGGTATACCTTTTGTTTCTACAGTTACAATATAATCAATTTCTTTATCTTTAAAAAATGATGCAAGTAGCACTCCTGCTTTACTTATAATTGCTGGATCAAACATCAAATCTGTAACATAAATAAACTTACTTGCTACTAATCTTTCTTCTGAACTCATAAGATTACAAATTTCATTTACAAATTCATTAATTTCTTCTTCACCCATATTAGGAACAAATTTTATTCCACCTGCTGCCCCTGAAATTGTCTCTATAGTCCCCATAGACATCTTTTCTAAACTATCTCTAACTATTACTATATCTTCACTTATTGTTGATTTTGCTGCATTTAATAATTCTGAAAATCTATTTAGTCCTATAATTTTATTAGGATTCTCTTTTAATATTTTAGTTATTATGGATACTCTACTATTTCTACTTAATTTTTCCATATTAGTCACCTTCAATCTATACGAATTATTTTTCTAATATTTCTTTTAATATTCATATTTTATTCAATATTTACAGTAATATCAATAAGTTATTTAAAATTTTATTCATTATTTCAAATTATTAACATTTAATATATATTAATCATATTATTATTGTTATAGTTAGAAATTTGTCTTTTTATCTGATAGCTATAAGCTATAATATCTTTCTCTTCTACAGATAGAAATATATTCTAGATTATTAGTTTATCACCTTAAATTTAAAATTTCAAAGCCCTTTAAATTGACTCTTTAATATAATTTATTAATAATCTCATTTTAAAATTTTATACCTATTTATACATTTATTTATAAAAATTATTAAATAGTGTGTGATTTTATTGATTTGTGTATATAATTAAAATGTGAAGAAAAAAAGGAGTTGGTAATTTTGTCTTTTAATTTAGATAAAGATATAAATAAAAAAGTACATTTCATAGGTATAGGCGGAGTTAGTATGAGTGGACTAGCAGCTATACTTCTTAATGCTGGATATAAAGTTTCTGGTTCAGACTCAAAAGAATCAGAACTTACTGAAAGATTAAAAAATAAAGGTGCAGAAATATACATAGGTCATAACAAAGAAAATTTAAATAACGTTGATATAGTTGTATATACTGCTGCAATTCCAATGGATAATCCAGAAATAATAAAAGCTAAAGAAATCAATGCTGAACTTATGGATAGAGCAGCCTTTCTTGGTTACTTAATGAAATCTCATCATTTAAATGTTGCTGTAGCAGGTACTCATGGAAAAACTACAACTACATCAATGATAAGTCATATTGCCTTAGAAGGAAATCTTGACCCTACTATTTTAGTTGGAGGAGATTTAGATATAATAAATGGAAACTATAGAGTTGGTAATAGTGATTATTTCATAACTGAAGCTTGTGAATATAAACAAAGCTTTTTAAGTTTTTATCCTTATGTAGGAATAATTTTAAATATAGATGCTGACCATCTAGATTTTTATAGAGATATAAATCATATTGAAGAAACTTTCTTAAAATTTTCTAAATTAATACCAGAAGATGGTTTCCTAATTGGTAATGCTGATGATGAAAGAGTAAGAAAAATAATGTCTCAAAGCCAAGCTAATGTTATTTCTTACGGTGTTGAAAATGGTATTTTAAGAGCTACTAATATTACATTTAAAGCTAATGGTTGTGCTAAATGTGATGTTGAATACAAAGGAGAAGTTATCTTATCCTTAGACCTTAACGTTCCAGGAATGCATAACTTATCAAATGCTTTAGCTGCTGTAGCTACAGGAATTGCCTTTAACTTAGATAATTCAAGTATTATAAGAGGTCTTGAAAGCTTTGGTGGTGCTCACAAAAGATTTGAGTTTAAAGGTGAATTAGATGGTATAAAAGTTATAGATGACTATGCCCATCACCCTGTTGAAATAAAAGCAACTTTAAGCACAGCTAAAAATATGGATAGTAAAAGAACTATTTGTGTATTCCAACCACACACTTATACTAGAACCAAAACTTTATTCGATGAATTTGCAACTTGCTTTAACGATGTAGATAAATTAATTCTTATGGATATATATGCTGCAAGAGAAAAAGATACTGGACTAGTTAATTCTATGGAACTTGGAGATGCTATAAGAGTTAATGGCGTAGATTGCATAAATGTTCACTCCCATGAAGAAGCTTTAGAAGTTGCTAAATCAATATTACAACCTGGTGACTTATTCATGACTGTAGGTGCAGGAGATGTTGTTAAAGTCGGTGAAGCATTCTTAAAGTAATTATTGTAGTAAATTAAAGGAGCTATACTTAAAATAGCTCCTTTAGCTATAAAATTATGATTAATATTAATAATGCAAATTTTTCAACTATCAATTTCTATGTTATATTAAATAAGCAGTTTATTATATATATTTAAATATTAAATTTTACGAAATCAAATCTAGTTTTTTAATAATATTTAAATTATTGACTTTTTTAAATATATTTTTTTTAAATTAATAATTTAGTTACTTAATTATTAAATTCTTTTAATTTTTTTAATTTTAATATTTGCATTATTGTATTATAATTAAAATTGAATTAGAAAATACTTTATTATTAAATATAAATTTCTACAAATTATTTATATTGATGATAAGTACTAATTTGGCTTTAATTAAAAATTATTAATAATTTTATAAAAAAAGAAATCGTTAACATTAAATAGAAACTTTGAGGTGATTAAGATGGATTTATCAACAAAAATCAAAAATGCTGCAGATTATATATTAGAAAAATCAAAATATAAACCAGAATTAGGTTTAATACTTGGATCAGGTCTTGGTGCTATAGCTGATACTATAGAAGATGCCGAATACTATAATTATAATGAATTACCTGGTTTCCCTGTATCAACAGTAGAGGGACATGCTGGAAGATTAGTTATAGGTAAATTAAAAGGAAGAATTGTTGTTGCTATGCAAGGTAGATTCCACTACTATGAAGGATATACTATGCAAGAAGTAACATTCCCTGTAAGAGTTATGAAACTTCTTGGAGTTGAAAAATTAATCGTTACAAATGCAGCTGGTGCTGTTAACACTAACTATACTCCTGGAGATTTAATGATAATTTCAGACCATATTAATTTTTCTGGAGCTAATCCTCTAGTTGGTAAAAACCTAACAGAGTTTGGAACTAGATTCCCAGATATGTCAGATGCTTATGATAGAGAGTTAAGAGTAAAAGTTAAAGACATAGCTAAAGATTTAAACATGACTTTACAAGAAGGTGTTTATGCAATGTTTAGTGGTCCTACTTACGAAACTCCTGCTGAAATAAGAATGGCTAGAACTATGGGAGCTGATGCTGTTGGTATGTCAACTGTACCAGAAGTTATAATTGCAAAGCATAGCGGTTTACAAGTTGTTGGTATTTCATGTATGACAAATATGGCTGCTGGAATATTAGATCAACCATTAAATCACGAAGAAGTTATGGAAACTTCAGAAAAGGTAAGAAAAAGTTTCATAGCTTTAATGACTAAAGTTATAGAACAAATTTAATAAATTTTGCTACGATAATTGCTAAATTCTAACCACAATTAAATTAAATAAATCAAAAATTGTTTTATTCTTTTGGGGGAAAGAGTTTAGCAATCTTTATTTCTGATGAAATTATAGCTGCCCCTAAGGCAGCTATTTTTTTATAAATTAGACATCAGTAAAGGGGGACATATAATGAGTAGATTCGTTGGAATACTAGGAATTATAACTATTTTAGGAGTTGCCTACCTATGCTCTGAAAACAGAAAAAAAATCAATTGGAGATTAGTAGGTACTGGCTTATTACTACAAGTATTTTTTGCATTTTTTGTTTTAAAAACGCATATAGGTCAATTTATCTTCTCAAAGTTTAATTATGTTATAACTAGCTTATTAAACTTTACGCAAGAAGGAACTAACTTCTTATTTGGACCTTTAACTAATGGGTCTGGACCATTACCTGCTGGTTCAGTATTTGCATTAAATGTATTACCTACAATGATTTTCTTCGCATCTCTTATGAGCGTTTTATATCATTTAGGAATAATGCAATTTGTTATTGGTCTTGTTTCTAAAGGATTATGTAAACTATTAGGAACAAGTGGAGCTGAAACTTTAAGTGCTGTTGGTAATATATTCTTAGGACAAACAGAAGCTCCTTTATTAGTAAAACCTTATGTAAAGAAAATGACTAGATCAGAGCTTTGTGCAATCATGGTTGGTGGAATGGCTACAGTTGCTGGTGGTGTTATGGCAGGTTACGTTTCAATGGGAATTAATGCTGGTGACTTAATGGCTGCATCAATAATGGCTGCTCCAGCAGGATTACTTTTAGCTAAGATGTTAGTACCTGAAACAGAAACACCAGAAACTGCTGGTGGTGCTACTATAGAACTTGAAAAAAGTAGTTCTAGTATAATAGAAGCTGCTGCAAATGGTGCCTCTGAAGGACTTGGTCTTGCTCTTAATGTTGGAGCTATGCTTTTAGCTTTTATAGCATTAATAGCTCTTATTAACGCCTTACTTGGATTTATTGGTGGGTTCGTACATATGGATTACCTTAGCTTAGATTGGATTCTTGGCAAATTATTTGCACCTATTGCATGGTTATTAGGAGTTCCTGCTCAAGATATAGGAGCTGCTGGTACTCTTTTAGGACAAAAAATAGCTATAAATGAATTTGTTGCTTACTCAGATTTAGCTAAGCAAGTAGCTTTAGGTACTCTACAACCAAAAACAGTATTAATTTTAAGTTATGCTCTTTGTGGATTTGCAAATCTTAGCTCTATCGCTATACAAATAGCTGGTATCGGTGGACTTGCTCCAGAAAGAAAAGGAACAATTGCAAAATTAGGTTTCAAGGCACTTCTTGGTGGTGCAATGGCTACCTTCTTAACTGCATCAATTGCAGGTGTATTGTTCTCTGCTTAAATTAATTTTACAATCAAAAATATAAAGTTAATGCTAAGAGAAAGAACCTATAGAATAAATTATTAGAATTTCTATAGGTTCTTTTTTTATATTTTTTATGTTAAGTCTCAAGTTTTAAATTTATCTTAATATTACTATCTTCTCTACACTTTTTTTTATAAATCATTGCTAATATTATTATTTTTAAAAATAAAAACCTTTTATAAAACAAATTTTATAAATTTATATAATGTATTTCTATTTTTATAATAAAAATAATATCTGTAATTTATATTATCGAAATCTAAAACAATTTTACAATTTTTCAATAAAGTTTTATTATTAAAACATAATTTATCACAAAATGTATTGCTTAATTTGTATTGATAAATTTTCAGAGATTAATTTCATTGATAAAACTATTTCCTTTGAGAGCTCTATATTAATAGGGTTCTTTTTTTGTGGATATTTTTATAATTTTTTAATTGTGGATAACTTTTTTAATTTTAATTTGTGAGTAAAATTATTTTATTATAGTTAATTCCTTATTATATTTATTTAGAATTTCACATCCATCCTCTGTTACCATAACTAAATCTTCTATTCTAACTCCTATATCATCCTTAAGATAAATTCCTGGTTCTATAGAAAATATCATTCCTGGTTTTAATATATCATGGTTAACTGAACTAACATTCCCAAAATCATGAACTTCTATTCCTATACAATGTCCAGTTCTATGAGTGAAATATTCTCCATATCCCTTTGATGTAATGTAATCTCTAGCAGCTTTATCTACATCTGAAAATTTAATTCCTGGCTTAACAGTTCTTATAGCCCTTTTATTAGCTTCTAAAACTATCTCATATATTTCTCTATGTTTATCTGAAACTTCTTTATAGAAAAATGTTCTAGTCATATCTGAACAATAATTTTTATTTCTACACCCTGTATCTATAACTATACAATCTCCAGCTTTAAGTTTATTATTTCCTGGCATGCAATGAGGATCAGCAGCGTTACCTCCATAGGCTACAATAGGTGGAAATGAACATCCTTCTGTTCCTTTTTCCTCGTATTTTTCAGCAATAATACTTGCAATTTCTTTCTCTGTTTTTTCTTCAGAAATAAGTTCTTTTATCTCTTCCATAACTTCATCATTAATTTTTGAAGCCTTTCTCATTAAATCTTTCTCTAGGTCATCCTTTTCCATTCTTAATTCATCTATTATAGGTGATGCATTAAAATAAGACTTTGCAGCATTATTATCCATAAGACCTATTAGAAAATGAGCCTTCCAATCCTTGTCCACTCCTAAAGCTTTACTACTATCTATAACCCTACTTAATACTTCTGTTGAATTATCAATATCATCATACCAAATATATTCTATATCTTTACTTTCTTCTACAACAAATAACTTATTTATAATAAACTTATGCTTACCATTAGTATTAAGATATAAACATACCATTCTTTCTCCTGGATGAATTTCTTGTCCTGTTAAATAAAATAAAGAAGAAGTTGAACTTACTAATATTTGTTCTACTCCTCTTCTTTTCATAGATTCTAAAACTTTATTTATTCTTTCATTATTCATTTTACCACTTCCTAATTCAATTATTATATAAGCTAAAACTTAATTCACATATAGTTTTAACTTCATTGGAATTTTAGTCAACGTTATTTAGATTTCTATATCTATGTCTAACTTATAATAGTAGCTATTAAATAAAATTATAGCAAATTTAAAATAATAAATATATTAGATTTCAAAATAATAAATATGTTAACTTTTATAAAATAAGTATATTAAAAATTAAAATCTAATTCATCTTAAAACAATATATTTTTTTTTAAAAAAAATATATAATATATTAATGGTATATTATTAATTAAGCTTTGGAGGATAATTTAATGAAACTAGCAATTATTTCAGATATACATGCAAATTTATATGCTTTAATAAAAGTTTTAGAAGATATAGATAGTGAAAGTGTGGATAATATAATTTGTCTTGGAGATTTAGTTGGTTATGGTCCACATCCAAATGAAGTTATCGCTTTAATAAAAAGAAAAAATATAATATCACTAAAAGGAAATTATGATGCTGCTGTGGTAGCTAATGAATTTAATTACATAAGAAACGACAATATTAATGCCTTTTCATTACCTTGGACTGTAGAAGAATTAAGAACTTCAAATAAATACTATTTGGACAATCTACCAAGTACTCTAACTTTAGATGTTTGTGGAAAAAAAATTAAGTTTGTTCATGGTAGTCCAAGAAAAATAAACGAATATCTTACTGAAGATAATCCAGATATCCCAGAAGTATTAGCCAATATTGAAGAAGATATTTTAGTATGTGCTCATACGCATCTAACTTATGGTAAGCAAATAAAAAATAAAATAATAATAAATGATGGAAGTGTTGGTAAACCTAAAAACGGTACACCTCATGCTACTTATGCAATATTAGATATTCACAATGATGCTAATCCAAAAGTTAAATTTAAAACAGTGGAATATGAATATAATAAAATAATAAAAGATATGGAAATGAAGAAATTCCCTACTATGCTTATTTCATCTTATAAAACTGGTAAAGCATAATATAAACTTAAATAATTTAAATTAGAACCTATATTAGATACTTATAGATAAGAATCTATATCTAGGTTCTTTTTTTATTATGCCTATAAAAATAAACTAAAATCCTATCTAAATGCTTAAATAAGCTTACTTATAAGTTTTTACTCCTTAAAATAAAAACATTACAAACCTTTAACTGTGAAGTAAATCTTTTAGCAATATATTTCTATTAATTGATATTGATTTTGTTAATAACTTATTGTAGAATTAAAATTAATTAAATTATTTATATACTATGACGAGAAGAGTAAGTTTTGGATTTTACTTTTAGCGAGTGAGTTATGGTGAAAGTCTCACAGTAATGCCTTAACCCAAGAACATCTCTGAGTATCTAACTGAAAAACATTTTGTTTAGTAGGCTTAGACGGAGCCAAACCGTTACTTTTTGGACGGCATTATTTAGTGCTGATTATGAGTTGGCTACATATCTATGTAGCAATTTGGGTGGTACCGCGGATATACTTTCGTCCCATTAGTGGATGAGGGTTTTTTTTATGTCCAAAAATACTAAAATCTCTCTAATATATAATAAGTCTTGATTCAGTTTATCTGAATCTTTATTCCAATTATCTACAAAAAGAAAGCGAGGATTTTTCATGAAAGATGTAATATTAGTAAAAAGTCTTTATAGAAACACTGATGAATATGCAGATAAATCAGTTAAAATCTCAGGTTGGATTAGAACTTTAAGAGCTTCAAATGCTTTTGGATTCATAGAAGTTAATGATGGTTCTTTCTTTAAGAACGTTCAAGTTGTTTTTGATGCTGATAAAATCCAAAACTATAAAGAAGTTTCAAAACTACCTATTAGTTCATCAATATCAATAATAGGTAAATTAATCTTAACTCCAGATTCAAAACAACCATTTGAAATTCAAGCAGAAGAAATTATTGTTGAAGGTATGTCAAACTCAGATTACCCATTACAAAAGAAAAGACATACATTTGAATATTTAAGAACAATAGCACACTTAAGACCTAGAAGTAATGCATTCTCAGCAACTTTTAGAGTAAGAAGTGTTGCAGCTTATGCTATACACAAGTTCTTCCAAGAAAAAGGATTTGTTTATACTCATACTCCAATTTTAACTGGTTCTGATGCTGAAGGTGCTGGAGAAATGTTCAGAGTAACAACTCTTGATGCACTTAATGCTCCATTAACTGATACAGGTGCTGTTGATTATAACCAAGACTTTTTTGGAAAAGAAACAAACCTTACAGTTTCAGGTCAATTAAATGCTGAGTGTTATGCTTTAGCTTTTAGAAATGTTTATACATTTGGACCTACTTTTAGAGCTGAAAATTCAAATACAGCAAGACACGCTGCTGAATTCTGGATGATAGAGCCTGAAATAGCTTTTGCTGATCTTCAAGATGATATGGACTTAGCTGAAGAAATGCTTAAGTATGTCATAGAATATGTTATGGCTGAGTGTCCTGAAGAAATGGCTTTCTTTAACCAATTTGTAGATAAAGGATTAATAGAAAGACTTCAAGGTATTATTTCTTCTGACTTTGGAAGAGTTTCCTATACAGAAGCAGTTGATTTATTATTAAAATCAGGAAAAGAATTTGAATATCCTGTTCAATGGGGTATAGATCTTCAAACTGAACATGAAAGATATTTAACTGAACAAATATTTAAAAAACCTGTATTTGTTACTGACTATCCAAAGGATATTAAAGCATTCTATATGAGATTAAATGAAGATGGAAAAACAGTTGCTGCTGCTGACTGCTTAGTTCCTGGAATAGGTGAAATCATAGGTGGAAGCCAAAGAGAAGAAAGATTAGATGTTCTTAAAGCTAGAATGGCTGAACTTAATCTTAAAGAAGAAGATTACTGGTGGTATTTAGAACTTAGAAAGTACGGAGAAACTAAGCATGCTGGTTTCGGATTAGGATTTGAAAGATTAATAATGTACATTACTGGTATGTCAAACATAAGAGACGTAATACCATTCCCAAGAACTACAGGACAATGTGATTTCTAAGAAAAAAGAGGAGCTATTAAAGCTCCTCTTTTTCATATTCTATTTTATTTTTTCCTGTTCCTTTTGATTTATAAAGAAATTTGTCTGCTTCTTCAATTTTTCTTTCTATATCTATACTATTTTTGCAATAAGCAACTCCACCACTAATGGTTATTCTGTGTCCATTTTTCCAAACTAATTCACTAATATTAATTCGTAATTCTTCTAACTTTTCAATAAATTCTTCAAATTTAATATTTTTAGCTATAACCAAAAATTCTTCTCCACCATATCTACCAATTATAAAATTATCATCTAAAGTTTTTTTCATTACTGATACAACATCTTTTAAAACGGTATCTCCAAATAAGTGACCATACTTATCATTAACTTGTTTATAATCATCTATATCTAACATCGCTACAATAAGTTCACTATTCTCATTTTTGTACTTTTCTATTTTCTTATTTAAGTACATTCTATTATGAGCTCCTGTTAATTCATCTTTATATAAAGCCTTATTAAGATATGCAACTTTTTGTCTTTTTTGCTTATATTTTTTCACAAATATCACTAATGTAATAGATACTAAAATAATAAAAGACAGTATTACTATTAAAAACTCCTTAGCTTTTGATAATAGTATCTCATTTAAAATGTAATTTGGATTAGTTCCTTGAATGTAATTTAATATAGCTGAATTTATATTTCGACAAGTACTTGTATATTTTGAATTTTCTTCTATATATTCATGATAATATTGAGTTGATAATTTATATTCTCCAATAGCTTCATAGGATTGAGCTAAGTCATTTAAGGTTAACATACTCAATCTATAGTTCCCTTTTCCATTAAGTAAATTCATAGCTTGTTTAAAATAGATTATAGCTTGTTTATAATCATTTTTTTTATAATAAAACTCTCCAAGACAATAATAATATTGACTTTCTGAAGATTTATTCTCTAAGTATTCAATATTTTTAAATGCTAATTTTAAATCTTTACTTGCTCCATCCAAATCTCCTGTAATCAATTGAATATTAGTAAGATTAAGTAAAGATAAAACAAATGCATTTTTATCGTTATCTGCTTTAGCCTTATTTACAGCCTCTATGGCAACATTTCTTGAATTATTATAACTTTTCCTTAATAAATAATACTGAGAATTTAATATTTCATTATAGCTATTAATGACTATACCAAATCTCTTTACCAAGGTACTAGCAGCATTAAAATATTCTTCTCCTAAGGAATAATAACCAAAATTACAACATATGTTAGCTAAAATAAAATATATATTACTTATTTGTGCAACATAAGTTACATCTCCTGTATTAATATAAAGCTCTTTTAAATTTTCTATTTCCTTTGTAGAAGTAGTTAGTAATAAGGCATAATCTTGCTCATTAATGGCTTCCCCCATTACAATTCCTCTATTATTACTATCTTTATTTAGCTTTTCTATATATTTGTATTGATAACTTGAATTACTTAACTTATCTATATCACTTTGAAAATTACTTGGTGTAAAATTCATATACAACTCTTTATTCTTAATTCTATTGCTTTCCTTTGGTTTGTTTAAAGTAAATAACACATTTGAACTTAAAATTTCAAGAAATATCAAAAGTATTATAACTAACTTTCTCCACCGATCTAGCATATATCCTCCGTCCTAAAGCTTTCCAATAATTTTTCTATAGATTCGTTATAAGTTTATTTATAATGTGATATATCTCCTTTAATAATCATATTATATCCATCATTAGAAAAATCAATTTCTGTCAAACTAGTTTGTCCAATAAGAGGTTCTCTCCAAAAATCTTCAATTTCATAACCTTCAAGTTTACATAAAAAGCTTTTTATAGTTATAGCATGAGAAACCAAAAGTATTGTTTTATCTTCATTATTTTTATCTTCTATAATGTTATTTATAAAATTACAAACTCTTTCTCTAACCTCAAAAAAATCTTCTCCACCATGAGTTGCTTTATATTTATGAGGTTCATTCCAGAAGTTATAGTTTTGTTCCTTGTAATCACTTTCTACAATACATTTATCTAAACCTTCCCACTTTCCTACGTTAATCTCTCTTAAATCATTATGCTTAATTATTTCTATATCTCTATTGCCTCTTATTATCCGTGATGTTTCATAAGCTCTTCCTGTAGGACTGCTATATATTTTATCTATTTTTATCTCATTTAATCTTTCATTTAACCATTGTGCCTGATTTCTACCAAGTTCACTTAAGGGTGAATCTCCCCAACCTTGCATCTTTTCAACTTTATTCCACTCAGTTTCTCCATGTCTAACTAGTAAAATTTTTATCATCTTTAAGACCTCGCCTATTTTAAATTTTATCTAATGACTAGTGTCTATAATATTTTAAATTTCTCTAAGCTAGACACAAACAGACACTCATCCTAGATAACTTAATTTCTCATTGCTACTGCCATGAGATAAAGTAAAATCTACTAAATACTCCTTATATTATAAATCAATCTTATATATTCTTAAAGCTTACTACTAAAACTTAAATTGGTTAACTTCTAAATAAAATAGTATTTTTTTAACAAAGACCTATATTCAATAATTTTAATTAATAGATTCAAATGTTTTTATTAAATTATTTAACATTTAATGAAAAAAAAGGAGTCTTTTGACTCCTTTTTTTATCTTGATTTAGCTAATTCATAAAGAATTCTAGCACCTTCTCCTGTTGCTCCTTTAGGACAATAATCAACTGCTGAACCTAACCAAGCAGTTCCTGCTATGTCTAAATGTAACCAAGGTTTATCTTGAACAAACTCACCAATAAATAAACCTGCAGTTATTGTTCCAGCATGTCTGCCACCAACATTTTTAAGGTCTGCAATATCTGATTTTATAAGTTTTTTGTACTCTTCAAAAGCAGGTAATTTCCAAACCTTTTCTCCAGTTAATGAAGAAGCTTTTTCTAAATCATTATAAAATTCATCATTATTAGTAACAACTCCTGTTGCTGTTGTTCCTAAAGCAACTAAAGCTGCTCCTGTTAAAGTAGCTATATCAACAACTTCACTAGCTCCTTCTTTTCTTATTGCATAAGTTACAGCATCAACTAAAGTTAATCTTCCTTCTGCATCTGTATTAAGCACTTCTATATTTTTTCCGCCCATTGATCCGATTATATCTCCTGGTTTATATGAACCACCTGATATAGCATTTTCACAAGCAGCAACTACAGCTACAACATTTTTCTTAACATTCTTTTTAGCTATTAAGCACATAGCTCCAATTACAGCAGCAGCACCACCCATATCAGATTTCATTGTATCCATTGAAGTACTTGGTTTTAATGAGTATCCACCTGTATCAAATGTTAAGCCTTTTCCAACTAAAGCTAATCTCTTATCTTTATTATCTGGCTCTCCAAAATGTCTCATAACTATTAGTTTAGGCTCATTTACTGACCCTTTAGCTACAGCTAAGAAAGCTTCCATTCCTAATTCTTCTATTTCTTTTAATCCTTTAACTTCAACTTCAAAGCCAAACTCTTTTCCAAGTCTAACAGCTTCATCAGCTAATAAAGATGGAATCATTATATTAGCAGGTTCATTAACTAAATCTCTTGCTATAATTGTTCCTTCTGAAAGCATCACTGCTTCTTCAACTACACTTTCAAATTGATCTAACTCAACATTACATCTATGTCCACCTAAATCTATTATTAAATCTTTAGCATTTTTTTCTTCTGTGCTGTATTTATCAAATTTATATGCACCTAATATTAAACCTTCTGTAGCTCCTTTTACGAATCCTGCCATTTCAAATTTTTCTAGGTATGGTAATCCTACAAATACTTCACTACTCTTTAAAGCTTCTAGATTCTTAACAACTTTACCAAAAGCTTTTCTTACCTTATCTACAGTTAATCCATCTTCTTTTCCAAGACCTAAGAAAACTATATCTTGAACACGACCATCTTTTGTTCTTGTACTATTGAAAGTTGTTCCAAAAGCACCTTTAAATTGATCTCTTTCTTCTAATCTTTTTAATGTGTTTCTAACTTCTTCATTAGGTATGCTTAAATTTCCTTCAAAGAATGGAAATATTATAGTATCTACCTCTCTGCAAGCTTTCTTATTTATAGTTACTTTTATCATAAAATCACCTCTATATTAAGTATTTCTTAAATATAATTAAATATTTAAAATTAATCATTATTATTCAAGTCATTTCAGAGTAAATTACTCTACTAATTATTATTTTAACACTTTTTTATATAATTGTAAGTAACCTTAGATACATTTTTTAAAATTCTATTAATTTTTTATTATTCATTATATAATATTCTAATCTATATATGAAATTATCTTCTACTAAAATTCAAGTAAATTCACTTTCTTTTCCATTAAACTACTTTTTACATCTATTATTCTTTGATTTGATGATCCTTTAAATTTAAGATTATCATTCTTTAAAGTTTCTTCAAATCTTCCATCAACTAATACATCTATATTTTCAATTAATTCTCTCCAACCAGCTATTTTATCTAAATTCTCTAATATATATTCAAATTTATAACCTGTAAATACCCAAATATTTAGCCCTATTTCTTTAAATCTTTTTGCCATATAAGCAAAACTTTCCCCCTGCTCTAAAGGGTCACCTCCACTAAAGGTAATACCTTTTAACATAGGATTACTTTTTACATCATCTATTAAAAAATCTATATTAAATTCCTCTCCACCTTTAAAATCATGAGTTTCTGGATTAAAACACCCCTTGCAATTATGCTTGCATCCTTGAGCAAAGAAAACTCTTCTAAGTCCTGGTCCATTTACTAAACTTTCATAAGCTATTCCAGATAACCTAACCTTTTTCATATAAAATACCTCCACTAAAACTCCTAAAAAAATATGGCTGCTTTGAAACAACCATATTTTTATTATATATTATTTTGTTTAATTAAATAAACTATGTACCATAACAAAGGAATTTTACAACACGAAAATTGTCGAACGCTTTTTATTTACATTTTAATCCTTTAATCGTATCATTTAACCATAAACTGTATATACTGTTTATATACAGCAAATAACAGTTCATGAGTAAAGGTTGATATATTTGAATCATTCTATGTTATTTTTTCTAAAATTCCATAAGAATAAAATTCTTCTCTTTTTGATACTTAGCTATATTATAGACTCAATAATTACTTCTAAAATAGAATTCAATCTTTTAGGAATTGCTATCTTACTTCTTATAATCTATGACTTATTCATAATACTAAAAAAACTAAATCATAATTTTTAATTATTTATAAAGGAGACTAGGTTCATGAATATAATTATTTCAAATACTTCCTCAGTTCCTCTTTATGAGCAAATAAAAAATCAAATAGAAAGTTCTATACTAAAAGGTACTATTACTGCTGGTGAAGCTTTACCTTCTATAAGATTTTTAGCTAAAGAACTTAAAGTAAGTATTATAACAACAAAAAAAGCCTATGAAGAGCTTGAGAAAGACGGTTTAATAGAAACTATTGCGGGTAAAGGTTCCTTTGTAGCAAAGAAAAACAGTTCTAGATTAAGAGAACTTGGAATTTCAAAATTCGAAGACAACCTAACAAATTCTATAAAAATAGCAAAATCAATAAATCTATCTTTAGACGAGTGTATAGAAATTTTAAAAATCATTTATGAGGAGGGCTAAAAATGAATGCAGTGAAATTAAATAATCTACAAAAAACCTTAGGAAATTTTAATTTAAATATTGATAACTTAGAAGTTAAAAAAGGCTATATTACAGGATTTATAGGAAAAAATGGTTCTGGTAAAACAACAACTATAAAATTAATTATGAATATGTTAATTCCTAGTAGTGGTGAAATAACACTTTTTGATAAAAAAATGTTAGATAATGAAACTGAAATTAAACAACACATTGCTTATATAGGAATTAATTCTGGATTTCCTATAGATTGTAAATTAAAAATAATAAAGAAAATAATTTCGCCATTTTATAAAAATTGGGATGATAATATTTATAAAAACTACATGAAAAAATTTAATTTAGATGAAAATAAAAAATTTAAGGATTTATCTCAAGGAATGAAAAAACAATTTGAATTAGTTATTGCCCTTAGTCATAAACCTAAACTTCTTATAATGGATGAACCTACAGCAAATTTAGATCCTGTTATAAGAAATGAATTTTTAGAAATACTCAATGATAATATGCAAAACGAAGACTTATCAATTTTTTATTCAACTCATATAACTAGTGACTTAGAAAAATCTGCTGATTATATATATTTTATTGATGAAGGAAAGGTTATCTTAAATGGAGAAAAAGACAAGCTTTTAGAAAACCATAAACTTATTAAAGGACCTTTACATTTGTTAAATTCAGAAAGTGAAAAACTATTTATTTCTATAAGTAAAAATAGTTTTGGATTTGAAGGACTATGCTCTAACTTTAAAAATGCCTACAACTTTTTTGGTAATGAGGCTAATTATGAAAAAGCAACTTTAGACCATCTTATGCTCTATTATACAAGGAGGAATCATTAATGAATAATATTATTAATTTAGTAAAAAAAGAATTCTTAACAATTGATTTTCTTCATCCAAGGTATTTATTTCTAACAATTATGGCTATTGCTTATAGTATATTTATCCCTAGGTTTATAACTCTATCCTACTATATATTAACTATGATAATCATCATTAGTTCATTTTATATAGATGAACTTTCAAAAGGTAATTATTTAACTTATTCACTACCTGTAAGTAAAAAAGAATATATTATTTCTAAATATATTTTTTCTTTAATATCAATATTAGGTATAGTTTTATTAGTTTCTATAGGTAGTTTTATAGGAAATACTATATTCTCCATAGGAAAAGTTCCTTTATTTTCATTTAAAATAACTTTCTTATTTGGAATAAGCATATGTTTATGTATGGTAGGTATAATAATCCCTGTTATCTTGAAATTTGCTTATAAAAATTCAGCCACTATTTTTACAATGATTATGCTTGCTATATCTTTTAGTGCTAGTTCTTTACTAGATAAACTTTCTCAAGCCATCTCTCTTAATATAAATAATATTGCTGTAATAGCTTTTGTAGCTTCATTCTTATTATTCTTTATTTCATTTTTTGTAAGTACAATACTAATAAATAAAAAAGAAATATTAAACTAAAAAAGAGACCGAAAATCGGTCTCTTTTTAGATTAAATTTACCTCGGGAGATGTTGTATCATAGTCCATGAAACATCTCTATTTCTGTATGTAGGCATTACTTCCCCTTGTTTTAATGCAACAGCTGTCTTTCCATGTTCTTCTGTTCTCCATATTCCTGATACTGGACAAGTATCTCCTGTTAATATATTCTTTCCTATCATTCTTTCTTCCTCCTGCTTACCTATTTTAAACGTTTACTATAACTATTAAAATTTTTTCCCCATATTAATATTCTACTATTTTAACTTTTTAGGTAAGTGTTGAATCATTCTCCAGCTTACTTCTTTATTTCTATGTGATGGCATTATTTCCCCTTGCTTTCTTACCACTGCTGTTTTTC
>CAUWDH010000040.1:0-37124 GCA_963557775.1 uncultured Sarcina sp. | reverse complement strand
ACACCAGTTATTCCAGTTACTCCTGTTACCCCAGTTGCTCCAGTTATTCCAGTTGTACCAGTTGTTCCGGTTGCTCCTGTTACTCCAGTCGCTCCAGCTACACCAGTTATTCCAGTTGCTCCCGTTACTCCAGTTGCTCCGGTTGTTCCCTTTTCTCCAGTTATTCCAGTTGCACCAGTTGTTCCGGTTGCTCCTGTTGTTCCCATTATTCCAGTTGCTCCTGTTACACCAGTTACTCCAGTTACTCCCGTTGCACCGGTTATCCCTGTTGCTCCTGTTATTCCAGTTACGCCGGTTGTTCCGGTTACTCCTGTTACTCCAGTCGCTCCAGCTACACCAGTTATTCCAGTTACTCCTGTTACCCCAGTTGCTCCAGTTATTCCAGTTGCACCAGTTGTTCCGGTTGCTCCTGTTGTTCCCATTATTCCAGTTACTCCTGTTACTCCAGTTACTCCTGTTATTCCAGTTACGCCGGTTGTTCCCTTTTCTCCAGTTGCTCCGGTTGTTCCGGTTACTCCTGTTACACCAGTTATTCCAGTTGCTCCTATTGCACCTGTCACTCCAGTTACACCAGTTATTCCAGTTACTCCAGTTACTCCCGTTGCACCGGTTACTCCTGTTGCTCCTGTTATTCCAGTTGCTCCTGTTATTCCACCATTTTCGCCTTTGCTAGCCAATAATGTATAATCTGGTGAACTTCCTGGCAATCCTTGTGGACTTGCTACATCAGTTATATAAGTGCTACCATTATAAGTTACAACTAATCCTGCTGGATAATTAGGTGCATCAACCGGATTAAATGGCACTGAACCAGTTAATCCAACTCCAGTTGCTCCTGTTGGTCCTGTTGCCCCTGTTCCACCTTTTGGACCTACTGGACCTGGAGGACAAACATTTTGTTTCCCTCTCCATCCTAAATTCTCAAAATAACATTCATTATCATAATCACTTTCATCATAGCTATTTCTTCCTGATGACTTATCTTCCATAATAACCTCCTTTTTCTTTAATTTAATATATAATAAGCTAATTATATTTACTAATATTTCTATATTTTATATCAATTAAAGATATTATTATTAAATTTCAATATAATTATTTCTACACTAAATCAACATATTTACACAGCTATTCAATTTATTCTTATTCTATAAAATTAGAAATCTCTTTTGAAATTAGCTAGATTTTAAAAAGGGCTATCTAAAAAGATAGCCCTATGATTTTTATCTAAATTTTATTAATCTGATATTCTAGTAACAGTAATTGAAATATTACCAGCTATAAATGTTGCAATAATAGTAGCTGACGCAAGTATTCCAATTTAATCCCCAGCTGCCATTGGAATTATAGCTTGTCCTGCTAGTACACTACCTACACCTATTGCAGCAAATCCACCTGATTCTGATCCTACTATTATTGCTGTTCTTCCATTTAAATTAATCATCTAATCTTACAACTGTTAATGATGCAGATTGTCCTGCAAATACTCCTAGAACTCCTCCAGCTGCTATTCCTACTGTATCTCCAGCATTTAATCTTACAATAGCTTGACCTGCTATTATTTGACCTAAACCTAAAGATACAAGAATTGAATATCCTGATCCTGGAACTTCTGCTCCATTTACTGTTAATACTGTTCTAGCACCTACTATAGCATTAATACCTGATACAATATAATAATCTAATTGATATACACCTGCTAATGTTACTGTAGCTACTCCACCAGCTAAACTCTCATTTAATACAATTCCAGTTTGAGTTAAAGGTATTGTTGCAAGTCCTAATAATGTTATTCCTACATTAAATGGAGCATTTGCATAGAAAAATCCATATGCATCTAAAGCTGTTCCAGTTGCTCCTGTTATTCCAGTTGCTCCAGTTATACCTGTTATACCTGTTGCTCCTGTTGCTCCTGTTATACCTGTTGCTCCAGTTGCTCCAGTTACACCTGTTGCTCCAGTTGCTCCAGTTACACCTGTTGCTCCAGTTACTCCAGTTGCTCCTGTTGCTCCAGTTTCTCCAGTTGCTCCTGTTACTCCAGTTGCTCCTGTTACTCCAGTTGCTCCTGTTGCTCCAGTCGCTCCAGTTACTCCAGTTGCTCCTGTTGCTCCAGTTTCTCCTGTTGCTCCTGTTGCTCCTGTTACTCCTGTTGCTGGTGCTCCTGTTGGACCAGTTATTCCAGTTGCTCCTGTTTCTCCAGTTGCTCCAGTTACTCCAGTTACTCCTGTTGCACCAGTTTCTCCTTTACCAGCTAATAAAGTATAATCTGGTGAACTACCTGGTAATCCTTGTGGATTTGCTACATTAGTTATATAAGTGCTACCATTGTAAGTTACAACTAATCCTGCTGGATAATTAGGTGCATCAACTGGATTAAAAGGAACTGAACCAGTTAATCCAACTCCAGTTGCTCCTGTTACACCAGTTGCTCCTGTTATACCAGTTGCCCCTGTTACACCAGTCGCTCCTGTTACCCCTCTTGGACCTACTGGACCTGGAGGGCAAACACACTGTTTACACCCACATGCTGAGTTTTTTGAATGACATTCATTATTGCAACATCTATTATTACAAAAACCATCATTACAACTACTATATATATATTTATCTCTCATAATAAACTCCTTTTGTTTTATAAATTATTCTTAACAACAATAATATCTTTCCAGAATTCTTGTACAAACTTGATTGCTACAAGCTGTACCTTCTGATTCTATTTCTATTCCATTTTCTAATACAGTATATTCAAATGTTAAGGTTGCTTCATTTTTTATAGTATTATTTTCAGGCATCCTTAAAACTTTTCCTTTAAATTGAACTATAATACTTGAATAAGGATTTAATGAACCTAAATTTACATTATCTAAATTTTCTAAATATTGTGGAACTCCATTAATAAGCACAGATGCTGGATAAAGCTCTAAGTCAGATGAAATTTTATCATTTAAAACTACGTCATCTAAAATAATATTACTATCATTTCTAATTATCATAGTGTAACTCAATATTTCTCCAACCTTTGCACAAACCTTATCAACACTTTTCTTTAACTTAACATCAATATCAATTATAGGAACAACTAACAAGTTACTTTCTTCAACAAATTTATTGCAGCTTTTTCCACATTCATTATCACAATAACTTACTACTGCCTTATTAGCTATACTGCTCTTTATGCATTTCTTTGAAACTTCAACTTCATAAGTTATTATTGAATTTCCACCAGGTTCAATATTACCTACGCTTATACTCATATCACACAATAGAACATCATCAGCACAGCCATTAACTTTAACTGTATCTGGAATAATCCTTGCATTCTCCTCTAGTATATCTTTTACTCTTACGCAAGTAGCTTTACTGTCACCAAGATTTTCAATAACTAGAGAATAAATTATTCTGTTTGAAGCTCCAAGAAACAAATAACTTATATTAGAGCTCTTTGTTATTCTTAAGTTTACCAATTGCCTAATCTCCTTTCTAAAGTATATTTCTATTTCATTAAAATTTAGTAATACTTATAAGTTTTTTTTCATATAATACTTTAAGCATTACTCTTTATTATCATTATATTTTCAATGCTTTTTTTTGTTACCTTTTTATATTTTTAAATAAACATAATAAAGGAAGTACCTCAAATTAAAATTTAAATTCAATTTGATATACTTCCTTTATTTTTTAATTTATTCAAAACTAATAAAAATTTATTTTATTTTTTATTAATTATATTATTAACAGCTTTTATTATAGCTTCTGATGTATTTTTTGCACCATTTACACTAGCTACATTAGTAGACTGGCTGCTTAAAATTTCCTGAGGAATTATAGTCTTTGCTATCTGTGAATTTTTTTCATCACTATTTAATTGTACAACTTTAACATTTTCTATCATTTGTCCTGATAATGTTACCTCAACTGTTACTGTAGAATTCCCAACTGTAGCCGTTTCCTTCTCTACTGGTAGCCCTCCATTATTGCTATTGTTCAGTGATGTTAACGTAGCTTTTTCATTACTATCTTCACTTCCTCCACCAATTGCCTTTAGAAGTGCATTTTTAGTTGCATTTACAATCCCCATAGAAGACTGCGTTGCTCCTGCTACTGCATCAACTGCTGGTGATTGAGCATTTAAAATCTCCTTTGGAATTATTTGAACAGCTTCTTCATAATATCCTACTGTATCATTTATACTAACAACATTAACAGATACTATTTTATTATTTTTTATAGTTACTTTTACTTCTATATTAGATTTATATCCTCTAGCTGTTCCATAATAAGTCCCATCATTATAAATATTTTGAGTTGGTTTTCCTATAACAACATTAGTATTTTTTTGTATGTTAAAATTATTATTTGAACTTATAGGATTATAATTCTTTAATAATTTTGTAGTTATAGAATTTTTTATAAAATAAAGTATAAAAAATAACACTAAGAAAATAGATGTAACAATAATAGCATTAATAGTTTTTTTATTAATTCCAAGATTTACATTATTTTTTGGACATATATCTACACATTTTAAACAACTTATACAATCAACTTCTTTAACTTTATCTTCCTTATACAAGGCTAGTCCCATAGAACAAGTAGCTGTACAAGCCCTGCACTTACCACAAACTGATCTTTCCTTATATATATTTGTTATTTTAAGTTTTGAAAATAAAGTAAATATAGCACCTAAAGGACATAAATATCTACAAAAAAATCTTTCTATTACCATAGATCCTATTATAATTATTATTAAAAATATTAATCCTACTGTAAACATTGGCTTTGCTGGTGGTAATTTAGCTATTTCAGCAAAGCTTTTCCATGGATTCAACTCATTTGCAAAATTCATTCCAAGTATCCAAAAACAAATGATAATAAATAATAAAATTAAATATTTTAACCATTTTAATATATTATCTATTCTTTCACTTACTACAAAATTAAATTTGAATAACTTTTTAGATATGTAATAAAATAAATCATTCATTGCTCCAAAAGAGCACATCCATCCACAAAAAAACCTTCCAAAAACAATACTTAATCCAATAAGTATAATTCCCAAAAGTATATTAATCAAGATAAGTTCTTTATTTGCTTTTCCAGTTACTAAGATTGATACTACATTTCCCATTTGTGCAAATAATAATGCAAATAATCCTGGATAAAAAATAAAGAAAAATATTTGACATAAAATTCTTAAATATTGTAATTTAAATTTCTTTTTCATCAATTTCTCCTATACTATTTTAAATTCTTCATTAGTTAATATAAAATCTTTTCTTATGCCCTCCGTAATTATTATTTCTTTATTTTTTGTAATAAAAATTCCATTCAAGCCTAATTTTTTTAATATTTTTAAAGATTTTTCTATCCCTAGAATATATAATCCTGTACTAAGCCCATCTCCATCTATAGATTTATTAGAAATTATGCTTATAGATAGTATGTCTCCTACTATTGGATAAGCTGTTTTAGGATTAATTATATGACTATAGACTTTATTATTTTTTATAGAAAATCTTTCATAAACACCCGATGTAACTACTGACTTATCTATTAATGAAATAATGCCAATGTGTTCATCTCTTTTTCCAAAGGGATTTTGAATTCCTATATTCCAAGGTTTTTTATTTATATTTAAACCAATTAAAACTATATTTCCACCCAAATTAATTAACCCTGATTCTACGCCTAACATCATAAATATATCCTTTAATTTATCTGCCATATATCCTTTTGCTATAGCTCCTAAATCTATACTTTGACCACTACTTAGTTTTATTTCACTAGATAAGTCCCTTAGTTCAATCTTTTTATAATCAACTAACTCTTTATACTCACTAAGTATTTTATTACTTGGTATATTAAAGTTTTCCTTTCCTATGGACCAAAGATTAACTAAAGGTTTAATAGTTATATCAAAAAAACCTTCTGTTAGTTCACTATAAAAAATTGATTCTTTAATCAAATCAAAACATTCTCTTGATACCTTAGTTAACTTCCCTGAATTTTTATTTATTTTTCCTACTTCACTATTACAATCATAGGCCGAAAAATTCTCTTCAAAAAATTCTACTTCTCTCTTTCCTATATTTCCTATATATTTAGCATTAGAAGCATAAATAATAAATTCACAATTTGTTCCTAAGGCTTTAAAAGACAATTTTTCTTTCTCTTGCTTATTAAAATTCATTAAATATCACACTTCTTTTTACTTAGTCTTTTAAATTTAATTATAATTTTCCATCTCTATAAAAACAAATTAAAAAATTTTAATAAATAAACAAGATAATTCTATTTGATAGCTATGACTAAGTATTCAAATGGAATCAAAACTCTATCTAGCTAAATTAAGTCTACGTTTATAAAAGAAAAATAGAGAGTTTTTCGTACAACTCTCTACTTTCTTTTAAGTTTTATGTTTTATAATTTAATACTACATTATTAATATATTTAACATAATAAATAAATATGACTAATTTAAATTTAAAAATTAAAATATTAATTATTAAATAATCCCTTTATACACACTAATTACTTAAATTCTAAAAAATCCTCATCTATTCTTCCTATAAAAGGACTTATTTTCGTATTATACTCTGTACCTTGATAATTTTTTCCCTTATTTGGATAAGTTAAAATTAATCTCTTTTTAGCTCTTGTTATGGCTACATAAAAAAGCTTTCCTTCTTCATCTAAATCACTATTATATAATGGAAATTTTCCATCAGTAAGCCCTGCTACTATTACTGTATCATATTCAAGTCCCTTTGCTTGATGAACTGTTATTATAGGTATCCTTGGTTTTTTTTGTGTACTTGAGAGAATTTCTTCGATTTCTCCTCCTGATAATGCTGTAAGTTCTACTGATGAAATTAAAGCATCTCTTGGACATTTATCCTTCTCATCTAAAATTTCAAGTACTTTATAGAAGTTTCTTATTCTTCTAAAACGTTCTTCTCTTTCATGAACAGGATACTTATTCATAATATCAAAGTGCTTTTGTATTTCTGAAATCATTTCATAAGGTCTTATGTCATAAGATTTTTCACAAAGAATTCTATATTTTTCTCTAAACTCTTCAAAATTTTTATATAAATCAGCCATAAGCTTCATTCTCTCAAATGTTGTTGGTCTTATTTTTTCTTCAATAGCCATAATTAATAACTCTGTGGTAGCTTTTATATCATCTAATGCATTATGACTTGGTTTATGATTTGTTTTAAACCTTTTACTTAAATATTCAAGCTTATGATTAGGCTCTATTGGATAAAATCTTCTATAAATATCTAATGTATCATAAAAGCCTTTAAATAAAGGTTCTCCTATATTATATCTACTAAGTTCACTTCTAAAAATATTTATATCATATTGTACATTATGACCAACTACTATCTTCCCCCTAGTATATTCTCTAAATTCTTTTAAAACATCTTCCTTATTCAGTCCATGTTCTTCTAAGTATTCATCAGTAAATCCATGAACCTTAGCTGATGCTCCAACAGATTTATTAGGCTTTATAAATCTTTCATAGGTGTCTATAACATTACCTTTATTGTCAATTTTCACTGCTGCTATTTGAATTATCTCATCATTTGTAACATCAGTTCCTGTACTTTCAACATCAAAAATAACTATATTTCCGTCAGAAGACTCCTTATCATAAGCATTTAAAAGATTAGTATAAAATTCTCCACTCGCAGTATAATCACTTATAAAATCTGAAAGTCTTATTCTTGCCAACCTAAACTCTCTTGTTTCTAATTTTTCAAGAATTTTCTTTCCGATTCCTGTATTTAATCTTTTTAAAATTCTCTCAAGACTCACAGTATCATAAGGATTAGTAAGTATTTTAAATATAGAGGTAATATCCTTTATTTCAGCTCTTCTAAAAAATTTATATTCATCAACTAATATAAATTCAAAATTTTCATTTATACTAAGTCTACTTAAAACTTTACTTATTTCCTTATTGTAGTTATTCATTCGTGTAAGTACACAAACTTTACTTAAATCTTCACCTTTTAAAGCTAATTCTTTAAAAATATTTAATATACCTATTGCTTCACCTTCAAAATTTTCATAGGCTATTACAGAAATTTTTTCACCACTTTCATCATTATAAGAAGTAATTCCATCTTTATATACTTCAGATACCTTACTTTTAAAAACATTCCCTAAAAAATTCATACTAGCATCTGTTAAAGTTTTTGTAGCTCTATAATTTTTATCAAATGCTACTTCAAGAGGGTTACATTCTTTTCTAAAAGCTTCAAATATCTTCTCTGGCTCAGATCCTCTCCATTTATAAATAGTTTGAAATATATCGCCACATAACAAGATATTTTTACTTTTATCACCTTTAAATAGTTTCTCCATAATTTCATACTCAACCATACTAGTGTCTTGAACTTCATCTATGTTTATAAACTTATATTTTTCTCTATAATAATTAACAATATCCATATTCTTAAAAAGTAATTTGGTAAAAGTAATTAAATCATTAAAGTCTAAAGCCTTATCACTTCTAAGTTGCTTATTATAAAATGAAATATAAAATGCACCATTAGTTAGCATATAATTCATTAGCTTTATATTTACATAACCATTATCTTTAAAACAATCCACAACTAAATTTTTAAAATTTGGTTGTGATAAATTGTTTATGCATACCTTATAATCATGGTTTTCATCATTACTTAAAAATCCCCATTTAAGTCTATAATCCTTTACAAGATTTATAAATTTGTGCATCATAGCTATATTTATAAAAGCTATATCATATCCACTTTGTTGAATAGTTGCAATCTTTCTAACTGCTTCTCTTCCATCTTCTTCATCAAAAACAACAAAGTCAGTTGAAATATCTGTATTATTTTTAGCATTATTTCTAATAACTTCAAGACAAAAACTATGAAAGGTTTTGATTGTACATTTAGTACTTCCCCCAAGTCTATTTTCTATTCTTTCTTTCATTTCCTTTGCAGCTTTATTAGTAAAAGTTATACAAAGTACTTCTTCTTCCTTTGCTAGATTTTTTTCTATTATATTGAAAACTCTCTCAGATAACACTTTAGTTTTTCCTGTTCCAGCAGGAGCTGCCAAAAAAATATTTTTGTCTAAAGTATTAGCAATAATAAGCTGTTTTTCATTAAGATTCACTTTATTCACAACTCCTATTCTTATACTATATTGATTCGTAAAATTTTTCCTTATGGTCACTATAATATTTCCACTCTTTATAAATTAAAGATAAACAAATTACAACTTTTAAATAATTTTTTACTTAATTATCATTTTTAATCCAATTAATTTTCATCCTTGTTGTTTCTTTATTATCATTAGTATCAATAAATTTATATATTGCTTCGTATCCATTTTCTTTTTCTATTAATTGTCCTTGAATTTTTATTAAATCTTCTGTTTGTATTTCTCTTTCAAATTTCACATCTATTGATTCTACTTTGTACAAATCTGAGATTCTATGTGAAAAGACATTTACAGCCCATTCAACATATTTTGTATTATTAACATGTCTGTTTCTATCTTTATCTGTATGTCTTATTTCAAACTCATGTTCCTCAGTAATCTCATTTATATCAGCTATTTTTACTCTATGTGGTTTAGGATATTTTTTTCTTTCAACTCCATATAAATCAAAATACTCATCTGGAACCTTCAACATTTTTCTATTTTTTATATCAAAAGTTAAACCTAAAGCTTCAGCTTCAAAAAGTTGCTCTCCTTTTGAATTATAACCATAATATTTCCTTATAGCATAAAATTTTTCCATAAGTTCAACATAAGTCTTTACCGTAATGATTTCTCTATAAGTTGGATATTTGTTTATTTTTAAACTATAATCTACAAAAATTAAACTTCTCCCATCTTTTATCTCTTCAAAAAAATCTAATCCCCCAGCTTCAGCATGAGCTAATGCTATATCTGTTAAATATGAGATCATAGTTGTTACTTTGCATCTTCCTTCCTCATTTATATCTTTAAATACTATTTCATAGTTTTTTTCACAATAATTTTTTCCTTTGTACATGAATTACACCTACTTTTATAAAAATTAGATACCTATACTATAAAATTAATGATAATTATTTAACATTTATACCAAAAATAAAACCTAGTAATAAGTACATTTATATTATACAAAGTTTTTAATTTTTTTACATAACTTATTCATTAAAATATAAAAAATATATTTTAAAAACTTTTATAGCAAACAATTTATAATAAAGCTATTTATTTTATAGTAAGTTACTGTATTGAAATCAAGATACATTAAGGTACCTTATTTACTACATCTACATAAAAGAGTATTATATAAGAAAAGAAAAAACTGTACTTATAAAAAGATTAGAAGTTTAAAAATTAATGGATGGTGATTTTTTTAATGACAAAAATAGATTTTTCACAATTAACAGGTGAAATAATAACTAAAAATAATCCTTTATATAAAAATTCTATACTTTCATGGAATAGAGCTATAGAGAAATTTCCTAGTGCCATTATTTATTGCTTAAATAAAAGTGATATTGTTAATGCAATAAAATTTGTAAGAAAGAATAACTTAAAATTTAGAATTAGATCAGGTTGTCATCACTATGAAGGATTTTCAACAGGAGATGATTTAATAGTAATAGATGTAAGTAAAATCAATGCTATTTCTTTAGATAAAAAAAATAATATTGCTACTATAGAAGCTGGTGCTAGAAATAGAGAAGTCTATGAAGCAATTTGCTCAGAAGGTTATGCTTTTCCTGGAGGAGGTTGCCCTACTGTTGGTGCTGTTGGATTTACACTAGGTGGTGGTTGGGGCTATTCTGCAAGATACTTAGGCCTTGGTTCTGATAACCTTTTAGAAGCTGAATTAATAGATTATAACGGTAATATATTAATTGCTAATGAAAAAGAAAACTCTGATTTATTCTGGGCATTAAAAGGTGCTGGAGCTGGTAATTTTGGAGTAGTAACTAAACTTACTTTTAAGCTTACTCATCAAATAAAAAATGCTACTTTAATTCATATAGATTATTTCAACATCTCTCTTGAAGAAAAAGTTAAAGTATTTCTTACATGGCAAAAATATTTCAAAACTATAGATAATAGATTTAACTGTAAGCTAAGTACATATAATTCTCTAGATAAAGGAAGTGGATCTCATATTACAGGAATCTTTTATGGTACTTCAGAGGAAGCAAAAGAAGTCCTTAAACCATTTCTAAATGTACTTGAAAATGTAGAGTCTGAATTTATATATCAATCTGTATTGCAAATAAATAGAGATATTCAAGATGCTCATCCAGATTATGAAAGCTATAAATCAACTGGTAGATTTATAACTAGAGATTATACAGAAGAAGAAGTTAAAAATCTTCTATCAATTTTAGAAGAAAGACCAAAAGGTTCAATTTATGCAGCACTTTCTCTATATGGAATGGGAGGAAATATAAAAACAACACCTAAAGATTCTGCTTCTTTTTACTATAGAGATGCAGATGCTATACTAGGACTTCAATCAGTTTGGGAAGGAAGAGAATTTGCTGAAATAAATAAAGCATGGGTTGTAGATAAATTTACTAATTACACCAAACCAATAACAGCTGGTTCTTTTATAGCATTCCCTATAAAAGAATTAGATAATTATGAGAAAGAATATTATGGTGAAAATGTTTCTAAACTAAAAGAGATAAAGAAAAAATATGATCCTATAAATTTATTTAACTTTGAACAATCACTATAACTTTACAAATATAAACTATTCAGTTGGAGTTGTTGACTCCACTTAAATGATACTTAAAATTACCTATAAAATATGAGGCTATAATACACCTATTTGCAAATAGTAGTATTATAGCCTCATCTATGAAATAAGAATATTATATTAAACAATAGAATTCTCTCTAATTATGAATTTTTTATTTTGAGGTAATTCTATTTCTCATTTTATTCATTAAATTTAAAGAAATATCTTCCCTTTTTTTCTGTTGATTTTCCATAATCAATTGCCTTTGTTGGACAATAATGTAAGCAAGCTAAACATTGACAACAATTATCTCCCCAAACTGGCTTTCCATCAACCTTTATATTTCCTGTAGTACATACCCTTTCACATTTCTTACAACTAATACATTTATCCGAAACATTAAATTTTCTTGGATTTATAGCAAATTTATTAAATACAGGAGTTACTACTTTCGTAAGAACTTTTGGAAAAGGTCCTTTTTCTACTTGAAAAACATTGCTTTCATTTTGAACTATTTCCTTAATTTCTTTTATTTTTTTATTAGCTTCTCTAATTTTTTTCTCTTGTATTTCTTCACTATCAATATCACCTATTATTACATAACTATTTGGCATAGCTATAGAAAAGCCACTATTTAATTTGTAATTATTTTTTTCTAAAGCCTTTGATAAAACATTCATAGCCTCCCCTGTATTTTCACCACAGGTTGCTACTGCATAAATATAATTTCTATTATAATTGTTTAATTTTAATCTTTTTATAAAATCTAACACAGGCTTTGGGGGAGCCCATGCATATATTGGATAAACAATAGCAATCTTCTCACTTTCCTTTAAGAAATATTCATAATTATTATCTCCTTTAATCATTTCTTCTGACATAGAAATTAATTTATCATCATCAAATTCCTTTAATTTCTTAGCTATATATTTTGAATTCCCCGTGCCAGAAAAATAAAATATCATACCTATCACGTCCTTAAACATAAATTCTTTTCATTTCGTATTTTTCTTATAGACCTTCCACTCTCTGCTATAAAGTCTTTTAAAGAAATATTATCTAATTTATTAATATTTACCTTCTTTCAAGATATCATACATTGTGAACTACTTCCTACTTAAAAACAAGTTTCTTGAAGAAATATTGTATATTATACATATAAAAATATATAAATTACAAAAGAAATTTATTAACTTTACTTCTATTGCTTCACTATTTCTATTTTAAAAAAATATAATAAACTATATTTATATTTTAGAAGGTGCTTATAGTGAAAGAAGAACCCAAATATTCTATTACTTATGCTGCCACTGGTCTTGGTTTTGGTTTAGCCATAGGAATTATTTTAGATAAAATTCTTATTGGATTTTGTTCTGGAATAGTTCTTGGAACAATAGTAGATTTAGTTACTTATAATAAAAAAAAGAAAAACTCTTAATTCAAACTAAAAAATATATTAAAAATTCTGTTTAAATTAAATTTTAATTTCTATACAACTAAAAATATATATAAACTTAAAACAACCTATTTCTATTTATTGAAATAGGCTGTTTTTCTATATATACACATACAATTATGTTTACACATTCGTTTGTGTATACGTAATTATCTACGTAACTGTGTACATAATTGTATTCGTTTTTATACTCATATGTACTTGTAGTTATAAAATTAACTTTTAAAAATTTATATTTTAAATTAAAGTATTAACTATTTTTGAATTTTAATAAGATCTATAATTTTAAGTTTCTTTATCATCCAAATTGGTATTATTGAAATTAATATAACGAGTAATATTATTAAAAATAAATTAGCTATTAAAAAACTAAATTTAAGATTTATTGTACCGATTACTAAATACATAAACCAGAAAGAAATATTTGTACTAAAAAGTGTTAATATAAAAATTTCTTTTATTAACTCCTTAGCAATATCCTTTCTAGTTGCTCCAACTGCAAGTTTTATCCCAAACTCTCTTTTTCTCTTATTTATTTCACCTAAAATAATTGTTATTAATCCTATAATAGAAAGAACAATAATTATTATTCCTGTAATTATAATTTTAGTTGAATCATTATATAAAAATTTTATAATTTCATTATTAGTAGCCATAGGAGTTAGCTTAAATTCTAAATTAATTTCATTTTCACTAATCTCTGATAGTAGTTCCTTTATTCTTCTTTCTAAAAGTTTTTTATCTACATTTTTATTTAATTTTAAAATAGGTCCATAAAGTTCACTAGAAGAATCAAATATAACAGAATCTAATGAAAATCTACCTATGTCCTTTGTCATTGGTACTATTATACTTGATTTTAATAAATCACCTGATTCCATAAATTTATCATGAATCCAGTTAGTTGTGAATACACTTTCATCCTCTACAATACCAACCACTTCAAGATTAAATTCAATTTCTTTTTCTCCCTCATTCTCATTTGAAGAATACTTTAAATAAGATGATTGTTTTATTATGTCACCTATCTTATAAATTTTTTTGAAGTTGCCTCCTATAAGAATAGGTATATTACCATTCTTATAACTTTTGTTAAAATCTCTTGAATTCAAATTTCTTCCTTCTTTAATAATAATTTTATCTTCCTTTAAAAAGCCATCATTAATTAACACTATTTCTTCATATCTAATCTCATTAAAAGCATTACCTGTAATTAAATTTTTTTCTGAAAGTTTTTTAAATAATTCTTCTCCTATTCCTACACCACTATAAATTATCACATTTTCTATTAGACCTTCTTCTTTAATCTTATTTAAAATCGAATATATCCTATAATTATTTTCAACTAAAAACTTATTTCTTTTTGATATTTCTGCATTCCTATCATAATCCTCATCTTTTATTTTTCGTTCATCATTAAGCCTATCTAAAACTGGATCAACCACAATAAAAAATTCACTATTTTCATAATCAAAAAAATTTGTTATAGTCTTTGCCTTATTACTTGAACCAAAATTATTTATTATATTTAATATGGAAATCCCTATAGCTAATTGTATAATTGCCAAAAACCCTAACTTCCCCATTCGCTTTAATGACTTTAACGCATTCACTACTTCTTCCCCCATAATTTTTTTTTATATTTTTTTAACCCATCATTACTTACTATTTTTCCACACTCTAATCTTATAAGTATATAAATTACTTTTCTATGTTTATCTCATAAACTATTCTAATTTTTATTTCTTATTTATCTCTTTTAAAAGATTCATAACTTTATTATCTAAAACTTTCATTTATCTATCTTAAATTAATTCTCCTTAAGCATTTCGACTAAATTAAGTTTATTTATCTTATTTAAAAATGGAATTGTAGTTGTTAATGTAATTAAAAATGTAAATATAATTGTATATATTATATTAATAAATGTAACTTTGACTTTTATAAACATAAAATAACCGCCATAATAATAAGATAAAATCCCTTGTCCTCCTACTGCCAAAACTAATGATATAACTGCTATTACTCCAAGTTCCTTAAAAAATAACTTAAATATATCTATATTGGAAGCACCTACTACTTTCCTCATAACTATTTCTTTTTCTTTACAATCTATCCAAAGTGAGCATATGGCAAAGGAGTTTATTATAGCAATTAGTACTACTAGATAAGATATTATTTTAAGAATTTTACCTTCTTCAGACCTATTCCCAATAAAATAATCATTTACTTCTAAACAATTTTCACCATTTAGTTTTTTAATGTATTCCTTGATAGTTTCTATAGCTTCTTCTATTTCATTCACTTCACCTGTTATTATTATTTTTAATTCACTATCATTTAAATTAATACCTTCAAAGGAATCAATAAAAATCTTTGTAGGTACAACTATCTTATTTTCTTTACTAAAAATTGTTCCCTCTGACTTTAAACTTAAATTTTTTTCATTTCCCTTAGAGTCAATATACTTAACTTCTATAGAATCCTCTAATTTGTTTTTTTCTGTTTTGAGTCCTTTTTTCTCTGAGCCTTCAAAATCATTTTTAGAAAAAAATTTACCTACTTTCATATCTTCCTCATAGTAATACCCATCTGTTTTTAAATAACTTTCAAGATATATAGCTGTTCCATCTAAATTTTTCTTTATTATTATAGAAACCCTATTTTCTTTTAAAATTTCTTTAAGCCTATCTACAGTTAAACTTTCACTTAAAGAAAATTTGAGAATCTTATTATTCTCTTTATTAAAGCTTTTTATCTTATCCATTTCAAAATTAATAGCTGAATTTCCAATAGAAAATATAAAAATAGCTATAGTGAATGAAAATAAATAAAATATTATAGAAAAATTTCTTTCTTTATTTTTTTTCATAAATTTCTTACATCCTAACTATATTTTTTATCTATTTTTTATTAAATTACAAAAAATTATAATATTTATATATAAAGAATAAATTTTGTTTCTAAATATTAACTAAAGAAAATTCTTAAAAATTTCTTAATCTTTTAAATAAATATATGTAAAATTAATTTAATTTTATTTAAATTATAAAAATTTAAAATTTATGTATTATAGCTATTAAATTACAATTTATGAAAATTAAATTGATTTGTTACAATTTTTATATTATTATTAAGTTAAGATGTAATATAAAAAATTATTATACTACAATTAAATTTATTTCAGATAATGATTTAAGAAAAAGAGAACTCAGAAAAAACTACATTAAGTTTGCTTTAAAAATTATCTAATAATTCAGAGACTTTACAAAAATAATTTTGATGATTTTAAAGTTTTTTAAAGGATTATCTGATAACCCTAAACTTAATTTAAGAAAAAGCTAAAAAGTATTACATTTTAAATTTATAAGTAAATTAAAATTACTTATAAATCAATAATAAAAATTATCAAAAGTAGTTTAAGAGGGATATACTACTTCATTGATATAGTAAGGAGAAATACAAATGAATAAAGAAGAATTACTAAGTTTATTAGAAAATATGAAAATAGAACTTGAAGCTTGTACTCCACCAGAATACTTCCTTTCAGTGGGAAATGTAAAAGAGATGAGTGAAGAAATTAATGCCTTAGATGATGTAATGAATACTGTAGAAAAAAGTAATTCAGATGTAATGACTTATATAGATGAAAAATTAAAAGCAGCAAATTCAAACAATCTATCTAATGGTTATATTATGATGTTAAAAGATATTAAATCAGAAATAGAAAAGCATATTAATTTTAAAGAAACACATAAGAAGTAAATAAAAATGTAAAACAAGGCTTAAATTATCTAAGCCTTGTTTATAAATAATTTATATTAAAATTATTGATTAAGTTCTTTTCTTTTATTATTTACAAGTTCTTGTACTTCATCTAAATCCTCAACCGTAGCTAAATTTTTCAGAAAATATCTTGTTTTTGTTCTATAATTATAATATCTTACTTTATCTTTATTTTTTTCACTCCATCTTTTATTAGCTTCTCTTTTTGCATCTGTCATATATCACCCTCCTGTCATTGCTTAGCTATATTATGTCATAATCTCATGTATTTGATATAAATATTTTGTAAAATTACTGTTTTAATTATAATTGTTTACATCAATGTATACACAAACGTTTACTTATTAAATAACTTTATAAACATAGACTTAATTCAGTTGAAATTTTGACTCCATCAGAATACTTAGTCATAGATATCAGATAAAAAACTTAAAAGTGTTTCACGTGAAACATTTTTATACTAAATTCGACTTTTACATTTATTAAACTAATTTATTTCTAAGTAGTAGTTACAATACTCATCTTATACTTTCATAACTTTCATTTCTAGATAAGAATCACTAAACTTCAAATGAAATCAAACTTTAAATAAAATCTCTCCTAAGATTTATTTATAATTTAATACTTACTTCAAAATAACAGTTTTTTTTGTTAAAATTCCTCCCAAAAGAATCATTACACTTCCTATACATAAATCTAAAAATATATTTATTAATAAATTTTCAGCTCGTCCCTTAGCTATAAAAAATATTACTTCTCCTAAAAAGAAACTAAAAGAAATTATACTTATAAATATTATAATCACTACAATTATTCCATATTTTAATCCACTACAAAAATTATAAAAACTACTTAATAGGAAACCTAGTCCAATAGCTGTAAAATGTATAATTGAAATTAATATAATTGCCTTCCAGCTTTCTAAATAAGTTCCATGCTTTAAATATTCCCCATAATTTATATCAACCACCATAGGTACATTCATATATATATTAGCAATTCTATTTATTATCACATCTAAAATTGCAGTTCCAACAGATAATAATGATAAAAAGATTATTGTTCCCTTTATATACTCAGCTCTTGAAACATTAAAACTATGAGTCAGTTTAAGACTATTATTAGAACTTTCTATAGCTATTATAAAAATTACAAGACTAGTAAAAACATCTAGTCCAAAAAATTCAAAATTAGCTCCATAAATTTCACTTACAATTATAAAAATTATTCCAAAGCCTATAAACACAGAATAATAAGATAATATATCACTTGCCGAACACCTTAAATTATACTTTAAAACACTTTTCCACCTCATAAATCTATTCCTTCCTATATTTTCACTAGTACCTTTAATAGATAATAGAAAACACTTAATACTAGTATTAACATGATACTTGCTATAATGCTAAAATTTTAAAAAAACATAATAATTATCTTAGCTATACCTAGTATTTCAGTACTCGCAAAATTTACTATTAATATGGTTCCAAGCAGAAATATAAAAAATATAATATTTCTAATTACTTTGTTAGAAAGCTTCATTAATGAACCTATTAATACACCAATAAAAAAGCTAAATAAATTAATGAAAGTCACTATAATGAACTTAAAAACATTATAACTGCCAAAACTCATAATTATATTATTTTTAAATTCTAAGCATATTAAATCAAGAAATGACTCACTACTTTGTAATACTTCAGCAGTTATATTATTTATTATTAGCTCAATAAATGATCCTAAGAATAATAATGGAACAACACATAAAATAACACCTTTTAAATAATCACCTCTTTTTAAATTAAATCCACTTATAAAATCAAAATCTTCCATTATAGTATTTACTCCTATAGAAAGAAATATAATCCATATAAATTTCTCTGTAGTACTGATATTTTTAAAAAATCCATTTTTAAAAACCATTGATTGAATCAAAGATACCATAATTAAAATAAAATAATATAATATTAATATAGATATATATTTTTTGAATATATATTTACTTACTTTTAAACTTCTCATAAATCTTCCTACCTATAGTTCTGTTTCTTTAACATTTTTTATTATAATTACCATTAAAATGTTCATCCATTTTCTGTTATAGCCACAAACAATTTTTGAAGTTTTACTTTTCCTAACTCAAAATTATATTCTCTTATTTCTCTTCTAAGTTCTTCATTTAGTTCTCCTATAATCATAGCTGTCTTAATAGAAGCAAATTCTGATACTTCAATACAATTTTTATTTTTTATAAATTCTTCTATTTTTCTTCCTATACCTGAAACTGTATAAACACTATCTATAAGTTCACTTATTTCCTTATTAACAATGATTTTCTTATCATGTATTATCACTACATTTTCTATTATGTCTTCTATCTCTTCGATAATATGTGTAGAAATTATAATAGTCTTAGGATTGTTTATATAATTGTTCATTAATTCCTTATAGAAAAGTTCTCTATAATTTGCATCAAGTCCTAGAATTGGTTCATCTAGCATTATTACTTCTGCTTCTGTTGCTAAAGCCACTATGATTTTACATATTGATTTATATCCAGTGGACAAACTTTTAAACTTCTTCTTTATATTTAAGTCAAATTTTTCACTTAATTCTAATGCATATTCCATGTTAAAATTTTCATAAAATTCATTTGTCCATTTAAATATATCTTTAACTTTAATATTTTCAGGATAGAGATTTTGCTCCTTACTCAAATACATCCTTTGTAACATTCTATCATTCTCGTAAATCTCCTCACCATCAAGTAATATTTCTCCAGAATCCCTAAAAACTCTATTATTTATTAAATTTAAAAGTGTAGTTTTACCCACTCCATTTCTTCCCAATAATCCATATATTTTATTTTCTTCAAAAAAAACATCTATATTATCAAGAACTACAGTTTTTCCATAACTCTTTTTTAAATTTTTTATTTCTAAATTACTCATTATTACTCCCCCTTATTTAATTTGTATCTATTGCTTATTGTCATACTTTGATATCATAGCTATTATTTCATTTCCTGATATATTAAGTTTTTTTGCTTCCTCCATGAGTTTTAATATATATTCCTTATAAAAATCATCTCGTCTTCTTTCCATAAGAATTTCTCTAGCTCCTTTTACAACAAACATGCCCATCCCCCTTTTTTTATAAATAATCCCTTCTTCAACTAAAATATTAAATCCTTTTCTAACAGTAGCTGGATTAATTTTGTAATTCAATGATATTTCATTAGTTGATGGAATCTGTTCTTCGTCCTTAAATGTTTCACTTAAAATAGCATCTTTAATTGCATTTGCTATTTGAAAATATATTGGAATATCATCGCTTATACTTAAAAGCAAGGTCACACCTCCTTAGTTAATCACTTAGTTACTTATATAACTAACTATAGTACTATAATTACATTATTTCAATATTTTGTTATTAACTTAATAAAAAAACTTTTCGACATTTTTTTCATATTTACTTTTAAACCTCATTAAATAGCCATTTAAACTTACTTAACTATATATTTACTTTAATTGACTAATGGGGAATAAATACATATAATGTAAATATAGATATTTAACTAATTAGCTAAATATCTGTTTAATAAAAGGAGCTAAATTTAATGAGTAGAGTTTTTAAAGCATTAAGCGATGAAACAAGAAGAGAAATTTTAAAACTTTTAAATACAAAAGATATGAATGCTGGTGAAATTGCTAAGCACTTTAGTATGAGTAAACCATCAATTTCTAAACATTTAGATATATTGAGAGAAGCAAAGCTAATAACCTCAGAAAAAAAAGGGCAATTTGTAATTTATTCAATTAATACCTCTGTCCTTCAAGAAGCTTTAAGTAATTTTTTAAATTTATTTAACTAAAATCTATTAAAATTTTAAAGAGAGGTTTTAAAAATGAAAAAATTTGATTTTACAAAAATAGTATTTTTAGTTTCTTCAATTTTAATCTTATTAATTGGAGTATTAGTTCCTGAGGGAGAAGTAGGTAGTTCTGTTATTGCTTTTTTAGTAATTCTTTCATTAATCCTATTTGATATTAAAGCTAGTAAAATATTAAATCTGTCAAAAGATAATCCTAAAATTAAAACAGTAAGATTAATAAATAACTTTACCATAGGGAGTATCCTTATAATTTCTTTATTTATTAACATGAAATCTATTAATGGTGCACTACCAGAAAGTATTGAAGTAATTTTAGTAGCTCTATTTATATTATTCTTTGGAAATTTATCTCCTAAAATCCCCTTTAACAGATATATAGGACTTAGATTACCATGGACAATTAGGGATGAGGATACTTTTAGAATAGCTCATAGGTTAATCGGTTATCTATCAATTCCATGTGGAATACTAATGTTATTATGTGCTTACTTCAATAACACTAATCTAGCTTTAATATTCTTTTTTTCTTGGATTCTAATTCCTTCACTATACTCATTAAATTTTTACAATAAAAAACTTAAAAATTTTTAAATTTAACTTTAGTAGGAAGTAGGTATCTAGCTACTTCCTATTATTTTATATACATTTATGTTTCTGTACACATATACACTTCCGTTTACATATACGTTTTCATTTATGTTTATATTTATTTTATTAATCATTAAATATCTATAATTTATAATATTTAAATTTACAGTTAATCAACTTATAATATAGCTCAAACAACTAAAATTTTGATAATAAGAAAAACCTTATTAAAATATATGCTGTCTATTAATTTTAAAATATCATAATTACTAATAAATATAATTATTTAATTGATGCTAATATAGTTGCAATAGATTTTATTATTTAAATTAATGAAATGATTATTTCCAAGATATCTAAAAATATATCCAGATTTAAAGACAATTATAGAATTGCTATTTAAACTATATTATAATTATTTATTTTTCTCAATAGCTCTTAGCAATTCAATTCCTAATTAACATAAAACATAAATATAAGATTTAAAAATCATTATTATAAAAACAGAAACGTAATTATTAATGTTTACATTTTTGTTTCCGTTTACGTTTATTTTTTTGTTTGTGTATTTATAGTTGTTTATAACTTAGCCTTATCCTTTATATATAGTCAACTATTCATCTTCCCCTCTAAAAAATAATCTACTTCTTAGTAAAATATTTTTATTTAACAACTAGGGATTTTCGATTTATTAAAATAAAGATAAGCTTAATTTAAGTGGCATTTTGATTCCATTTGAATGAGTAGTGATCCTTATCTATAATGATAAATTTAATTATGTTCTGTTTATAGAAAATAGAAATATTACAGCCCTTATCTATGAAATAAAAAGACCATCTCTAAATAAAAATTTTGTATTTAGAGATAGTCCTAGATTTCTTACTTTATAGTTTTCCTATTTGATATCCTTTATTCCTTAAAACTTCTAAAATACTGTCATCACCAATAAAATGAAGATATCCAGCTGTAACAAAATACTTTTTATCACTTTCTATGTATTTCTCTATGTCATTAGTTATTTTTTTATTTCTTTCTACGATTAATCTATTGTAATTATCTTCATCTTCACTTTTAATTTTTTCTAAATGTTCCTTTGGATAAATTAAATCTCCATCCTTAAAAGCATTAAATAATTCTTTTATAACTTTACTACTAGATTCCAAAATATTATTATTTTCTTCCTTATTTAATAAATCTTTTAAGCGTTCTAAAGTATAGGTCTTTTCTATCAACGATATCTGAAAATCTACACTTTCTAATTCTGAAACAATCTTTTTCTTTGCTTTATATTCCTTTGCCCATATAGAATCACAACTTTCTCCACTGAAATTTATTTTCTGCATTATTGCATTTTCAATAAACATCTGAACTCCATAAGGCGTTAATCCTGTTGTTGTTTTATAATCAATACCTAAATCTTTATAAATTTGTTTTAACTTTTCTAATTCTTTTCTCTTTAATTCCTTTTCTAATCTGTATTCTTCTTGATATAAGAGCTTTGATGACTTTTCTTGAATTAATTTTATCTTTTCATTATCACTTATATCAATTTCTACTGCAATAGCATCAGTATCATTAATTATATTGTTAAACTTCTCATTTAAATAATTTACTTCAATAGGGGAGGGATGCATCGTTCCTCCTAAATATATTTCTTTACCTTCTTTTGTTGCTTTCCAAAAATATCCTTCAACTTCTGTTAAATTTTTATTCTCACACCCAATAAAAGTTCCAATAGTAATAACTACTGTAGCCAATATAACCCCTAATTTTCTCATTACTATAAACCCCTCAATAAAATTAATTGTGGTTTTGTAAACATTTTTGCATACGTAAACACAATTATTTTTATTTGCTATATCTCTTCCTTCTCTATTTCTGAAGTAAATTCTAAAGCTCCATTATAATCTACTTTACTTATAATAACATTTAAATTATATTTGTCTTTTTCTCTAACCTTTTCCTTTATTACATATTTTAAATCTTCATTTATAAACATTTTTAAATCTATAGGTCTCCCTAGATTTACTGTTGCAATAGGGACTTGTTTTCTCTCATTTGGTTTAATTTTTTTTATTGCTGGTGCTTTATATTTACATCCATCATAAGTTATATTTATTCTTTCAATAACTTCATTAGTCTCATTTTTAACTTTAACAATTATTATTGGAAGGTATCCTGTAAATAACATAATATATCTCTCCTTTAAAACTATTATAAAAATATCAATGTTTACATTTCTGTTTGTGTTTACATTTTTTTATATGTAGATATTTTATTTTCTCTATTTATCTACATAAAGTAATATTTATTGTTCTTACAACTAACTTATATAAACTTTATATTTACATTCCTATACAGAGTACTACATTTCCAGAGTACTACATCAATTATTCTTCATGTAAATGCTTCTTTAATATACTTTTTATACTTATTATTGCTCCTATTGATATTAAGAAAAGTAAAACTATATAAATTCCTAAAGTATAATCATCTCTTAATATATATATAGCTGAAATAAAAAAAGAAAAACCCAATATTAAGGAAACTAATCCTAATTTTTCACCTAAACCTTTTTTATTTTCTTTTAACTTTGAAATTTTTCTACTATCAATATAATAAAAAAAATTATTATTTATAGCTACATCATAAGCACTATAGAAAAATATGATTGCTAGCAATACATTAATAAATAAAAGTGGTATTTTATCTATACTCATTTAAATTCTTCCTTTAAAATTTCATATTTACTTTGTGTCATCAAAGCATCTTCTTCTAAATTATAGAATTTAATTATATAAGTCCATCTTCCATAAGGATATATTTCCTTTATTTTATTTTTATTTACTATATAAGATTTATGGACCCTTAGAAAATTATTATGATCTATTTTTTCCTCTAAATCATTTAATGCCATTGATGTTTTGTATTTTTCATCAGTAGTATAAATTACTGTTTCTCCATTTTCACGGCTAATAAATACAATATCATTTTTATTTAAAATCTTATTAGATTCTTTATTTTTTATCATTATTTTCTCTAAACATCTTTCTTTTCTATAGAAATGTTCATCATATTCTTTTTTAAATTTATCTAAAGTTCTAAATACTCTATCAATTTTAAAAGGCTTTAATAAATAATCATAGGCATAAACTTCAAAAGCTGATCCCATATATTCTCCATATGCTGTAGCAAATATTATCTTTATATTTGGCTTTATAGCCATTAGACTTTTAGCTGTATCAATTCCATTTAAATTACCCATCTCTACATCTAAAAATACTAAATCAACATTCTTATCTATAATTATTTCTAATGCTTTTTCTCCACTTTCAGCTTCATCAACAATTTCAAAGCCATTAACCTTATTTATTGTTTTTCTTAAAAGAACTCTCATTCCTGGCTCATCATCAACTATTAATACCTTTATCATTTAATATCCTCCAAGTTAATATTTTGCACTTCTAAAATTACATTTGGAACAACTAGCTCTATAACATTACCATTACAGTACCCATACCTTATATGTCCACCTAATGAATTTAATATATTTTTACACTGCTTAAATCCATATCCTTTTCTAATACTTTCTTTATAAGCTCTTGTTAACTTTATAATATTCATTTCATTCTTAATGGATTTAGGTAATTCTCTTCCATTATCACAAAACCTTATTATAAAACTATTATCATTTTCATCAATTCTACTATCAATACTTATTTTTCCTAACTCACTTGAAGTTAATGAAAGATATGAGTTTCCTAGACATTCTTTAAACATAGAGCACAAATCTATTTCTGGAACTATAATTTCCTTTAAAGAACTATTTATATTTATCCTAAATTCTATATTCTTTTCCTTTCCCTTAGTGATTTCACCTAGTATAAATGCATCTAATTTACCTATTCCACTTTTTATTCCTCTTTTCATTTCAGCTATCTCTTCAAATAAAGGTGATATATACTTTTTAGCTTCATCAAATTCGCCGAGTTCTATCAATCCATTAAGTATTTGTATATGATTCAAGGCTTCATGTCTTTGTCTCCTTAATCTACTATTTAAATTCTCCAAATCTTTTATATTGTCCATAAGTTCTCTTTCTCTAGACAACGAAATAGCTTTATAAAATCCTATTGCTGATATAACACCGTTAAATGCTATAAAAAACCCTATAACAAGAAGGGCAATCCCTGTAACCTCATTATTAATAAAAAAAATTAATAGAATCAAAAAAGTTATATTAACACTCAAAGTTCCTTTAGCTAACCTCACAATTTAACCACCTCCTTTAGTTAATTAAATAATACTTTACTCATAATCTTTCTTTAAGGTCTATCCCCTAAAAAGTACATTTAACTAACTAAATTGTCTTAAATATATACTAAAACTTGATTCACTCTTTGCTTGTCCTATTTCTGTACAAAAACATCTTACCAAGGAATTAATTACCATATATCAGTTCTTTAATGGTAATTCAATAATAAACTTTAAAAAATTATTTTCATTACTAAGTCTAACTGTCCCCTTGTAATTATCAACTATAGATTTCACTATATATAAACCCATTCCATCACCATATTGTCCCTTAGTGGTAAATCCTTTGCAAAAAATCTTTGACATTACAGAAGGTGGAATATATCCAACTGAATTTTCCACAATAATTTTTAAATTTTCTTTATTTTCTATGTATAAATTAATATTTTTTTGTTCATAATCTTTATTGTAATAAATAGCATTATCTAATAAATTTCCTACAATAGAGCATATAGCCGATGTTTCAATATTATTTTTATTATCTAGCTTATTCATAATATTATAATTAATATTTATGTTATAACTTTTTGCAATGAAATATTTAGAATTTAAAAGACTATCTAAGGCTATTAAACCAGTATTAATACCTGCAAAATTATATTTTTCATTAAACCTTTTACTATCATTTTTGTACAAGTCTCTCATATACATATTGATTACACTTTGATATTGGTCATTTTCCTTTATTAGCTTGTTATTGTGAATCTCTAAATTATCAATATCATCAAATAATTTTGAAAGTTCATTTTCTTTTTTTTCTTCACTACAAATAAAATAACTACATAATATTATAATTAACAAAGTCATTATGTCATTAAACTTATAAAAATCAACATTATATGTTATCACTATAACTTTAAAAAATAAGATTACATTAAATAGAATAGATAGCCAAATAAATATTTTTTTCATTAAAATATAAATCCTTTTCAATAATAAATATAATTTACAAGGAAAATTATAGCATATAATACAAAAATTAATTTGTGATAGATTTTAATTTTTCATTAAATTTTATTTATCAATTTGAAGAAAGAAAATAGATTTATTTACTAATTATTCAACAAATTCTATATAAACAATTATGTAAACACAAACGTTTTTGTATGTAATTTTATATTATTTTTATATAAAATATAATTAAGTATATATTATAAAATTTATTTTTTTGTGTAATTTAATGATAAATTGCTGTGTAATCTAATGCTATTTATTTAATGATAAAATTTAATTTTGAGGATAATATTTATTAAATAAATCTCTTTAAAAAAAATTCAACCATTGTAATCACAAATGTTTACATAATTGTTTATTGATAATTTTATTTATACTTTTAAAGTTTTAATATTAATTTGTTATAAAATATAAAGTTTATATATTAAATTAATTTTCAATATTATTATCATTAAATTACACACCATTATTATCTTAATGCTTATTATCACTGGATTACACATAAATTGCTTGTAATTACATTTACATTTATGTAAACATTTATGTTTTTAAGTTTATTTAACATGAATAAAAAATATTTTTACATTATACCTTTTTAAATTCATATATAAATAATATTTATTTTATTACATTTGTGTTTGTGTATATGTAAATATAATTACATACACTTATATTTATATATTCATATTGTTTATAAAGATATAAATTTAAAATTATGTTTACATAATAAATTACATTTTATTAAACAATTTTGTAATTTATTATAACTTACAAACAATAATAATTTTTTTAGAATCATTATTATAAACTTTCTTTGTTGATAAATATGTTTACATTTTCACTTGTGAAATTATTTACTTAAGTGTATTTTAATCATTAATTTGTCTAAATATTATTAGTAAATTTACCTAACAACCAAAGACTATATTACTTCTAATTTTTTGAAAAGAAGAGATAAATAAGGTTATACTTTTTAGTAAATATTGTGGTGAAATTGAAATTTTTTAATTAAATTTATATTTATTAAAAATAAAAGTATTTATATATTTGTATTTATTTACTTTAGGTATAAAAGTATTAGAATATTATAAATACTAATCATTAGAAAAAGTTTATTAATTAAATATTCATATAAGCTTTATAAGGTCCTTAAAAAGCTTTTTATTTGTATTTGGTGTAGATGTACTTTTAAAAGAAAAAACTCTCTAAAAGGCTTATATTTAATTTAAATAGGGATGTTATTTTTTATAGTTTTATTTTTCAATGAGTTATTGATAATAAGAACAGTCCCCTCTAAAAGTCTCAACTTTATCATTAGGTTAAACTTATTATATAGGTTTAATAAGTTTGATAAGTTTGTTTATTGTGTAAGATGAAGAAAAAATTTTTTTTTAGAAATTTATCTTATTTAGAGTGCTTATCTTTTTAATGCTTATAAAGAGCTTATATAAGCTTTGCTTATAAAAAGCTTATAGGAAGGCTAAAGTAAGTAAAGAAGCTATATAGCAAGTTTTTTTTATCATGGTTTTACACAGTTTTTATCATGGATTTACACAAAGGCCACTGTGGATTACCATGAGCTTACACATTTTTAGTCATGAATTTACACAAGGGCTTTCACCACCTTACACATTTTTATGATATAATGAAAAAAAAGAGACATATCCACAGGTTAGATAGTATTTGTAATTAAAATTTATGTGTAAAGTGTTGATAATACTAGCTTTATAGATTTATTTTACCTGTGGATAACTTTTAAAAATAAGCTTTTTTTTATCATCAAATTACACAGGAAGGTTAAATAGAGTATGCTAATAAAAAAGGAGTTGTGGATAAGTGGGTAAAAGCCTTGAAATTAGAGGGATGAAGAGTGAAGTTGTAGAGATGAAACCTCAAACCATTGTTGTTAAGGTTGATGAAGATTATATTGAAAATAACCTTATAGATTTACCGTTTATATACTATTATAAACCAAAAAAAGGAAATGTGATTTCATCTATAACATATAATTGGGAAAGTAGTGAAGGTAAAGAACGTGCTTTAAAAGTTTTAGGGCATGCTGAATATGGTGTTCCTAATGAATATTGTTATGATGTTTTATTGGCTTTATTTAGATTATACATAGCAAGCAATGATAATAAAATTAATACTATAGGAAAAGCTATAAAAAAAATAAATGATGAAGTTGATATTTCAGAAAAAATAAATACCCTAGATGATATATCTTATTTAGATGAGATTGATAATACTGTTTATTTTACTTATAGACAATTAGCAAGAGAAATGGGATATAAGAGTTATTCTAAGACTATACAGGAGCAATTATTTAAAGCTATACAAATATTAGTTCAAAGTAAGTTATGGAATACAGGGCAAGGAGGACTTTATAATCCTATAAAGAAGGAATACATTATAGATGCAACTTTCCAAATAGGAATTTTAGATGGATATAGTGGATATAAATATATTCCTGTAACAGATGAAAATGGTGAATATGTTTATAAAAAAAATGGGGAGCATAAATTTAAGGTTGATCCAAATTCCATTAGTGATAAATGTTCAGTAAAAATTGATAAGTTTTTTATAAAGAATTTATTTTTTGGAAATGCAAAATTAAGTAGTAAGTCTTTAAGACAAAAATTAAAGGGCGGAATAACCAAAAAGGTTTTCTTAATTCTTAATAAATGGAGAAATAACAGAACAGAAATGTATTTAAAGTATGAGACCTTATATAATAGAATACCACTAACTGATGAAAAAAGTGATTATTATAGAAAAAAGAGACTTATGTCAGCACTTAATGAGTTATTAGAAGTTGGTTTTATAAGTAATTACGAGAAATCTAAAGAAGGTGTTACTTTATTTTTCCCTAAGGAACTTTATATAGAAACAGATTCAGAGTTAGAAGAAGAAAATTTACTAGAAAAATACAATGAGTATGAAGAAGTTTTAAATAAGCTTCATCATTATGGTGTGACTAATCAAACTCTTAAAAAGCATTTTAAAATGCATAAATTTAATTATTATCAAGCTTTATTAAGATTAGTTGATGATAAACTAAGAAAAGAAACATTAAAAAATGAAGCTGAAGCTAAGGGGTATGTTTTAAAAGGACTTATTGAACCATATTCTAATATTGATGAAAAATATTTTAATAAAGATTAATAAAAAGGCTTAATTTTAGGCCTTTTTATTATCATTAAAATTTTCACCATATTACACAGCAAAATAGATAATGAGTATTTTTTCTTGAGTTTACACTTTTGATTTAAATTTTCACTAGATTACACACACTAATAAAATTTATTAAAATTAGAGGTATTTTAAAAGATAATAAGTATTATAAAACAGAGATCATAGCATAAGGACATCCTAGATTTTAATTAAATATAATTAAATTTATAATTATATTTAATTACATGTGTTAAATGGTGCTAAACCTACTTTTTCATCAATATAGCTATTTAAATTAAATTTATTTGTGTAAATTGGTGATAATTTGTTATAAATGAGGAATAATAAATAGTTTATTAAAAATATTTTATTTAATTTTTATAAAAAGATGAGAAATAATTAAAAATGTTGTGTAATTTGATGATAATATTTTTTTATAATAGTATTTAATTATAGATAATCGAAAAAATAAGAATAAGAGATTATCATATAGCTTTTGATTAATTAATAGAAAGTAGATAAATATAAGTTTATATAAAGTTTTCATGAATTTTTTATTCTAGATAACTATCACTAAGTATTCCGTGGAGCTAAAACTTATCTGAATTAAATCTACGTTTATAATTTTCATTGAAGATAGTGTAAGGTGAAGAAAATAATCAATATATATTATCACCAAATTACACATAATAAAAATAAGACTTTATATATGTGTAATTTGATGATAATATTTATAAAGTATATGAGTTATCTTATATATAATAAAATACTAAAGATAAAGGAGAATTAAAGTGAAGGAACATATTTTAAAGCTATTTTTACAGTGGTTAAGTACCTCTGGATTAAAAATAGGAATAGCTATAATACTTTTAATTATAGGGTGGAAATTAATAAGAAAGTTTGTTGTTGGTTTTATTAAAGTTTTAAAAAGCAGAAACTTTGATCCATCAGTAGCATCATTTTTAGAAACATTTATGGAAATTGTATTAAGAGCATTATTAATTATTTCTTTACTAGAATATATAGGTTTTGATTTAGCAGGATTAACAGCTGCCATAGCGTCAGCAGGACTTGCTATTGGACTAGCTCTTCAAGGAAGTCTATCTCACTTTGCAGGTGGTGTCTTAATCTTAATACTAAGACCATTTCAAGTAGGTGACTATATTAAAAATGCTGAATATGAAGGAACTGTAGAGAAAATAAGTGTTTTTTATACATATCTAGTTACATCTGATAATCGAGAAGTCTTAATTCCTAATGGAAAGCTTTCTAATGGAAGTTTAATCAATTATTCTACTAAAGAAACTAGAAGGGTTGATTTAGTCATAGGAATAGGTTATGAAGATGATTTAATAAAGGCTAAAAATATTTTATATAGATTAATTAGAGAACATAGATTAATATTAAATGAACCTGAACCTTTTGTAGCTGTTTGTGAGCAAGGAGATAGTTCTTTAAATTTTACTGTAAGAGTTTGGACTAAAAGAGAAAATTATTGGACTGTTAAGTTTGACTTATTAGAAAATATAAAGTTAAAATTTGATGAGGAAGGAATTAATATACCATATCCACAAATGGATGTACATGTAAATGGTAATCTTAATAAATAATTTATTTAGAACAATTATATGTAGGTAGCTAGATAATTTCTATCAATTTGAGTGGGGATATATCAAAATACAGATATATTCTCCTTTTTTTTATTAAGATACTTCACGTTTTAAAAATAACTTACATATAAAAATTTTTATAAGAATAATAGTAACAATACAGAAAAAAAGGCATAATATAAAATTATAGATCATGCTTTTTTTCATACACACATTCCTTTCTTTATATAATGAAAAACACTCTCTTTTCTTCCCATCTTAAGAGAGTGTTTTTATATATTTAAAAATTTTTTATTGTTCTTAAATTAGATAAATAAAGGGATTAAAAAAGTATAAAATAGATACATAAACATAAACATAAACATAAACAAATACATTTACATTTATGTATACTTAAATATAAATAAAGATATAAAAATAATTTTAATAATAAATTACATATAGATTGTCATAATTACAAATGTAAATAAAAACATAAACATCAAAGTAAACTAAAACACAAACATAGATGTTTATATTTGTAAAACTTAACTTATAAACTTAAGTAATGGTTAAATGCAGTTTTATATCAAAGATAGTTTTAATTTAAGTGTAATTTTTATAAAGCTGCTTATTTAAATTTATTTCATAGTTAGAGGCTTATAATATTCTATTTTTTATAAATAAAATATAGTATCTTCACGCTTTTAGAGATAGACTAATAAGCACTAAAATGTTTTTAAATTAAGTTTATGTTTATAGGTAATTTGAAAAATTTAAATAATAATTGTTGAATAAGAATTAGCACCAAATTACACATCTTAAACAATTTAAATAAAGACCTGTGTAATTTAGTGCTAATTTTAATAAGTTATTTTAATAATTCTAATTTTATTATAAATTACAGGAAATGATAAACTAAGGGGATAATTTAATTTATCATAACTATGAGCACAATAACCATAATCACCATTACTTAATTTTGAAGTGATTATACCACTATGAGAATATCGCTTTAATTCACTATTATAAAATTGTATTGTAGATCCAATAATATCATCATTAATAGTAGAAGATTCAACACCTAAAGAATTATAAATTAAGTAATTTTTTAAAAGATTTACATTAATCCAACTGTCTTTATAGGGTTTCCAAGTAGAGCTTAAAGGTAAACCACCAGCATGTAAACATTGTGATACAAAATTTGTACAATCTCCTCCAATGCCATCAAAATTTTTATAAGAATTATTGTAATTTAGTGCATGGGTTAGAGCATAATCTATAGTTTTATCAATGTTATATTTTTTAGTTGTTGAATTTATTCTAGTATCACTTGTTATTCTTAGAGATAAATAGTCATTTAGGATATTATCTATGTTGTCAAACTTTTGTCTCCACTTATAGGTAGGTAATGTTCTAAAGGAGTTACTTTTTTTTAAGGTGAAGAAATAATCTTCATTTTCTTCTTTTATTGCTATTTCACAAATTCTCCAATTATTATCTTGCTTATTAAGGAAAAATATATACTCCTCATTGGAAGAACTAAATTGGTCAATATTATTTAGTGAACAATTTAAATTTCTAATTAAATGAACTTTTGCTTTATTATTATTAATATAAAAATTAATAAATTGTAAGTCATAATTATAAGTAGAAAAATCAATATTTAAAGAAGAATTCCAATTAGAAAAAAAGAGGTATTTAAAATTTAAATCTTCAATTAATAAAGATTCATCTATTATTTTATTTAAATCAATAGTAGACTTATGTGTTAAAAAGTTACTTTTTTCATTATCAAAGTATTTATAAATAGGTTTCTTTATTAGATTGTAATCAGAAGTGGAGGTGCAGATAAATTTATTAAAATTCAATACTAATACTATTAATAAGAAAAAGAAAGATAGTTTATGTAAAACCTTCACTTTTAAAATCTCCTTTTGTATAATATAAAATTTAATATTTAATAACTATATAAAACTAGTATTTATCAAGAAAAGATTAAATATGTAAATTATAAAATAAAAATTTAATATATTATAAGCAAAATTTTACAGTTTGGAATATTATATAAAGATAAGAAGAGAAGGGATAAATACAATGGAAGCATATTTAGGAAATATTTTATTCTCTATTGTGGGGATATTTTTCATATTAATATCATTTTTTATATTTAAAAAGAAATCAATCTCTATGTTAGTGGAATACGATGATAAAAAGAATTACTATGAAAAAAAATTATTAAATTGGACAGGACGTAGTTTTTTTATAGCAGGCTTATTAGTTATGATTACATCAATAATAGGATATTACTTTACCTTTATAAATACTCCAGTTATATTTGGTATAATTATAGCTTTATTAGCTATAATTATAGGAATTGGCTTCAATAAATATGAAATTGATTAAATATAATTAATTTATGAGGTTATATTAAAATGTTAATATAGCCTCATAAGAATTATAGAGAGATAATATTGAAATGTACATTTAAATATAATTAGTAATTTGACTTAAATTAAGGTAAAATTATAAGTGATTTAAAAATAAATTAGGGTGAAGGTTATGTTAAATAAAGAGTTAATAAATAATTTTATAAAAAAAATGCAAGGGCAAACTTTATGTACTGTAAGCATAATAAATGACAAAGGAGTAACTATAAGCTCTACTGATAGTGATTTAATTAATAGTAAAAATAATAAAGTCTTAAGGGTAAAAAAATCTAAAATAATAGAAGAAATAAATGATAATGAGAAAATAATTGAAATAATAGAACCAATTAATTATTTTAATAAGATTATAGGATATATATCTGTTGTTGGAGAGTGTGAAAGTATAAGGGAATATTCTAAATTAATTATAGCAGTATTTGAGCTTATGTTAGAACAACAAAATAACTTTATTAAAAGATTAAATTTAGATATTAAAAGAGAGATAGATTTTAATAATGATAAGATAATTAATAAAATTTTAGAAGAGAACATGGGATATGAACTATTAAATACTTTATTAGTATACATAAATAAAAATGGAGAAAGAAATAGAGTGGCTAAAGAACTTCATATACATAGAAATACTTTAAATTATAGATTAAATAGAATAGAAGAAATAACAGGACTTAGTTTTAATAATTATATAGATCTTCAAGGCTATATAGGAGTATATTTAGAATGTCTTAATAAAATAAGAATAAAAGAAAGTGAGTTGTATCATAATTGATGATACAACTCACTTTTTTAAGATTTTTGTATAGGAACATTTTGATTTAACCAGCCTGGGAAAAATAATTGTTCATAGTCAGTTGGACTACTTACATATATATAACCATCAAGAGAAACATAAATAGGAGTATGGAAGTTATTTATATCAACTACTACTTTATATGTTTTATGACCTGCTATATCTTTAGGGTCATTTAAGTCAATTTTGAGGTCAGTTATATCATTAAGATTTCCTTCATAATTATCATTAGCTTGTACTTGAATATTAGGATAATTTGCTGTATATCCTTCGATATATTCAGAAGCTATTTTATAAAGTTGAACATACTTATCTTCATTTGATAAGTTATTTAAATCTTCTGAATTGGCGACAGAAGAACTTTCTAATTTTTTACCATTAAGTCCTACTAAGTTATAATGATTTACTTCTCCAGCAAAATTATTATTAGCATCTTCTCGTATAATTGGTGTTTTAAATGATGTTCTAGTAGCATAACTATAAGCATCAAAATATTTAACACCATCAATGACTTTATAATTATCAAGATTTGTAACTAAAGAGTCACTTGGAAGACCAATATCATTGATAGCAGTAGAAATTTTATAGTATTCATTCTTTTGTTCATCAGTGAATAATGGTTTTGGTAATGATAAAGAATCACTAGTGTTTTTACTTACATTAGTTGTAACAGGTGCTTTTTTTGAAGCAACTTCTTTTTTATTATTCTTATTTCCATAAAATGAAAAAATCCCAATAAATATTAATATAATTATGATGATAATTGCTATTACTATAGGGATAATTTTTTTCTTCTTCATATGTTTTCCCCTTTATTGTTGTTGTAATTCTTGCTTTATTATAAAGTAAGAAAATTAAAATTTCAAATAAAAAAATTAATAAATTTATAAAGGAAAACAATAATAAAGGATTATTTTAATAATAAATAGAAGAATATATATAATAAAAAATCATTATATATAATAAAATATTAAATAATGATTTTTTATAGGAAAATATATAAATTTCTACTAAATATATAAGAAGTTAAAATTTTATTTGCAGTTAATGAATCATATGTTTTGTATAAACCTTTTACTTAATATCAGAAACTGTTGCAGTAACATCATTAATTTGATTATTATTATTGTAATTTATAGTAACTAGTTGATTTTTATAAGTATTATTAAAAGGGATTGAAAATTTATTTGTATTATTTACATATATTTTTACTATATGGCTTGTTCTAGGAATTTCATAAGAGTAATTTAGACTTCTTTTTAAATTAGGACTTAAGGTTTCTTTTATAAATAAATCATCATCTATATAGATGCTTAAAATAATATTATTATTGCTTATATTATTACTATTGATTTTAAAAAATATATCTGCTTTATCATTAGCACTTTCTGATTTTATAGAAAAGGATTTTTCTAATGTAGATTTATTAATTGGGGTTTCAGAATTATCTTTTTTTGAACAAGAAAAAAGAATAAGTGGGATAATACATATTATAAATAAATGAATTAATTTTTTCAATTTAGGCCTCCTAAAATTACATATTGAACATATTTTAGTTTTCCCTAAAATAAAGATAATATTATATAAACTAAAAATAAACTATAATTTATGTAGAAGTAATTATGAAAAATAAAAAGGGCTATATGAAATCAGCTTCTTAATTTATATTACCTATGAAGCTAACAAAAAACAAAAAGGATGTATCAAATTATAGATACATCCTCTTTTTTTATTCAAAATATTTGAATTAAAGAATTCTTCTAGCAGCGCTTATATTGTTTAAGTTCCATGATGAAATATCAACATTTTCTCCTGGATGAGGTGCTTGTATATATTCTCCTCCACCAATATATATAGCAACATGGTAAGGTGCTGAAGCTGGTCCCCAGAATATTAAGTCTCCAGGTTGTAAGTTATTTAATGATACAGGCGTTCCTTGATCTACTTGAGTATAAGTAGTACGTCCTATATTATATCCAAAATGTCTATAAACATAAGAAGTTAATCCACTACAGTCAAATGCATTAGGACCTGTAGCTCCCCATACATATGGTCTTCCTAAGAATTGTTCAGCATAATTAACAATTTCTTGACCAGTTACATTTCCATTACTTACTTGGCTATTGCTGTTATTATTGTTGCTTTGTTGAGCATTGTTATTATTGTTGTTATTTTGTTGAGCATTGCTGTTGTTATTGTTGCTTTGTTGAGCATTGCTGTTATTATTATTGTTTTGTTGAGCATTGCTGTTATTATTGTTATTTTGTTGAGCATTGCTGTTGTTATTATTATTTTGTTGAGCATTGCTGTTGTTATTATTATTTTGTTGAGCATTGCTGTTATTATTATTGTTTTGTTGAGCATTGCTGTTATTAT
>CAUWDH010000039.1:0-37964 GCA_963557775.1 uncultured Sarcina sp. | reverse complement strand
ATGTAGAGTGTTTTTTCAGATTTATAAAACAGAATCTAAATGTCACAAATTTATTCGGAACAACGGAAAACGCTGTTTATAATCAGATATTTATTGCTCTAGTAGCTTATGTTTTACTAAAATTTTTTCACAATGAAACCATTGAAAATATTAGGTTTTCGAGATTAAGTTTCGCCACATTTCTTAGAAAATTTCTGAATTTAAATATCAACGGTGAGTTATTAATTTTGATATCCTTAATATTGAAAAAAATCCATTTACAGAAATATTTATAATTCCTATAAATGGATAATCAACACTCATGATTTAAAAATATATTTGGAACTGAGAAAAATTTAGATATTTTAATATCTATTATTAGGTCTAAAAAAAATGATAACTAAAGTTGAAATAAAAAATATTTTAGAGCTTGGTTTAGAGAAAGAAATAATAGCTAAATCTTTAGGAATAACAATAAATGAAATTGAAAATTTTTTAGAAATTAATAATGTTTCAGAGTAGAAGATTTTATGAAGAAACGATTTAATTCAACAGGGATATGTATTAGAAGAAAACATTATATGGTAGATATATCAAATAAATTGAGTGAAATAGAGAATCTAATAGAAAGTGATTTTTATTTTGTTATAAATAGACCAAGACAATATGGTAAAACTACTACACTAAATGAATTATATAATAAATTAAAAAATAAATATACTGTTATTGATATTAGTTTCGAGGGGATTGATGAAAAGTTATTTGAAGATAGCAAGTTATTTTGTAATGAATTTATTGATTTGATGAAAGAGTCAATAGATGATCAGATTTTATTAAATGAGTTTAGAGAAGTAGACAACATTAGTGAATTATCAGAATTAATATCAGATATAACATCAGATAGAGAAATTATTTTGTTAATAGATGAAGTAGATAAATCTGCTAATAATAAGTTATTTTTAAATTTTTTAGGTATGCTTAGAGCTAAGTATATGAGAAGAGAAAAAGGAAGAGATACCTCCTTTAAATCTGTAATTTTAGCTGGTGTTTATGATATCAAAAATCTTAAATTAAAACTTAGAGATGATGAAGAAAGAATGTATAACTTACCTTGGAATATAGCAGTAAATTTTGATATTGACATGAGTTTTAATGAAAATGAAATAGGGAGCATGTTATTAGAATATTCAAAAGTAAATAAATTAAATATGAATATTAGTGAATTGAGCAATGAAATATATAAATTTACTTCAGGTTATCCATTTTTAGTTAGTAGGATATGCTAGATAGTTGATGAAAATATAATAGGTGATATTAAGAGAGTATGGGAAATAAAAGATATTCATGTAGCAATAAAAAGTTTATTGAATGAACATAATACATTATTTGATGATCTAATTAAGAATTTAGAGAACAATAATGAATTATATAAATTGATAGAGTCATTATTAATATTTGATGTTGAGAAAAAGTTTGAAATGTATAATCCAGAAATAAATTTAGGTTATATGTTCGGATACTTGAAAAATGAAAATGGATATGTAAAAGTAGCAAATATTATCTTTTCAGAATTAATTTATAATTATATGATTTCTAAAATTAATGATAAAGAAATGTCTAATTATAATTTCAAAAAGAATTTTATAACTATGGATAATGGATTAGATATAAGAAAAGTGTTATTGAAATTTCAACAATTTATGAAAGAAAATTATAGTGATTAGGATGTTGAATTCTTAGAAACACATGGAAGATTATTATTTTTGGCGTTTATTAAGCCAATTATCAATGGAGTAGGTTTTGAATTTAAAGAAGTACAAATATCAGAAGAAAAAAGATTAGATGTCGTTATAACATATAATTCTCATAAGTATATAATAGAAATGAAAAAATGGTATGGTGAAAAAGCTCATCAAAAAGGAATTAATCAATTGGTAGATTACTTAAATATTGAAGGATTGCATGAAGGATATTTACTTATATTTAATTTTAATAAAAATAAGGAATATTGTGATAAAGAGATTATTTTAGATGAGAAATTAATTTTTGAAGTTACTGTATAATTTCAACTGATTCTTGAAGAGAAATATCGTAAAGAATAATTAAATAATGCTATATTAAAATTTAACAGGGGTTACATGTATAATTATTTAATATTTTAGAATGGGGATATATGTATGAAAAAAAGACTCTATATAGATTTGGGTAAAAACAATTCTATGCAGAGTCTTTATTATTTTCAGCTGGAAAGTAATGTCTTTGGTATTTATTTTTTTATTATAGAAATTAGATGAGGATTAAATTTTTAATAGCATTATTAAATACAAAGATAGTTTATATATATTTTTTTACTTATAAGACTTATTATAAATAGAATGTAAAGAGACTTAATAGAGAGAAAAAATAATGGTATAATTTTCATATGGGTAATAATAGAGTACAAAACAGAGGAGATAAAAAATGGCATATGATATGATAAATCACTTACAGATAATTATAAATACAACAAGTGAAGAAGATATTTCAGTTAATATAGCAAAGGCACTATTGGAGAGTGTATATAATGATATAGAAACTTTGACAATTGGAGAATTAGCAGAAAAGGCACATACTTCTATATCTACTATAAGTAGATTTGCAAAGACCATAGATTGTGATAGTTTTAATGAATTAAAGAAAAAGTTATTACAGAGAAAAAAATTAGGGAAAGAAATAATAGAAGATAGTTTAGAGAATATGAAATTTGATAATTATAATGATAGAGAAATTTTAAATAACTTTGTGGATTCTATGACTTTAGATTTGAAAAATTTTATAGAGAAAATAGATTTAAAGGAAATTGATGAATTAATAGAACTTATACATAGTTATGAGAAGGTTATTTTTTTTGGAATACAAATAACAGGAGCTTTAGTTGAACATCTTCAATTTTTATTTTTAAATATGGGGAAATTTATTAATTTTAAAGCACAAGAAAAGGAACAAGAAGAACTAGCAAAAACGACAGATGAAAATACATTATCTATTATTTTTTCTGTAGATGGTAATTATCTTCATACTAAGGGATCAATGTTTTATGATATAAAAGATAATAAAGGAAATGTAGTTTTAGTCACTCAAAATCCAGCCTTAAAGTTATCTAATAAATGTGATAAGGTTATTTATCTTGGAGATTATAATAATGCAAAAAATGGAAGATACAAATTACAATTATTTTTAGATATATTAGCTAATAGATATTATCTAAAATACAAGGAAGAAATAAAAAAATTAACTTAAGTATCCTTTTAAGATAATTGAATTTTCATTTTTTGATTTTTAATTCAAATGTAGAAAGTCCTTTCATACATAGAAGGAGATTCTACATTTTTTTTATGATAAGATTATATTAAAGAAGGAATTACAAGTAATTAAGTGATATAAGTTACTAGAAGGGTGGAATATTATATGAATAATTTAGGATTTCCAAAGGAATTTTTATGGGGAGGAGCTTTAGCAGCTAACCAATGTGAAGGTGCATATTTAGAAGGGAGAAAAGGTCTTAGCAATGTTGATCTTTGTCCAGCTGGTGAAAATAGATTTAATGTTATGTTAGGAAATATAAAAGAGTTAAAGCCATTACCAAATGAAATTTATCCATCCCATGAAGCCATTGATTTTTATCATAGATTTAAAGAAGATATAGCTTTATTTGCAGAAATGGGATTTAAATGTTTAAGAATTTCTATAGCTTGGTCAAGAATATTCCCTAATGGAGATGATGAAACTCCTAATGAAGAGGGATTAAAATTTTATGATGAAGTTTTTGATGAAATGATAAAACACAATATTGAGCCTGTAGTTACTATATGTCATTTTGATTTGCCTGTTGCTTTAATAGAAAATTATGGTGGATGGACTAATAGAAAATTAGTTGGATTCTATGAAAAATATGCAACAACAATATTTAAAAGATATAAAGATAAGGTTAAATATTGGATGACCTTTAATGAAATAAATATACTATTACATTTACCATTTATGGGAGCTGGAATCTTATTCAAAGATGGAGATAATCAAATGCAAATTAAGTATCAAGCAGCTCATCATGAATTAGTGGCTAGTGCTTTAGCTACTAAAGCCTTAAAAGAAATAATTCCTAATGCCATGATGGGATGTATGTTAGCTGCTGGAGCAGTTTATCCATATAGTTGTAATCCTAAAGATGTTCAAAGAGCTATGGAAATAGAAAGAGAAAACTATTTATTTATAGATGTACAAGCTAAGGGAGAATACCCTGGTTATGGAAAAAGATTTTTTAGAGAAAATAATATAAATATAAAAATGGAGCATGGAGACTTAGAAATACTTAAGAATAATACAGTAGATTATATTGGTTTTAGTTATTATTCAAGCAGATGTGCAAGTGTTGATCCAAGTATATTAACAGATGGTAATGTATTTTCAACAGTTAAAAATCCATATTTAGAAGTTTCAGAATGGGGATGGCAAATAGACCCAATGGGATTAAGAATAACTTGTAATCAATTATATGATAGGTATGAAAAGCCTTTATTTATAGTTGAAAATGGATTAGGTGCAGTAGATAAGGTTGAAAAAGATGGTCAAATAATTGATGATTACAGAATAGAGTATTTAAGAGAGCATATTAAAGAAATGAAAGAAGCTATATTAGATGGAGTAGATTTAATTGGATATACACCTTGGGGATGTATTGATTTAGTATCAGCATCTACTGGAGAAATGAGAAAAAGATATGGATTTGTTTATGTAGATAAAGATGATAAAGGAAATGGAACTTTAGAAAGAAAGAAAAAGAAAAGTTTCTATTGGTATAAGAGAGTAATAGGTTCTAATGGTGAAGAAATTTAATTTTAAACTATTGCAAATCTTGAGAAATCAAGATTTGCAATAGTTTTTTTAGTTAAATAAAGAAGATTTTATGTTTATTTCTTTTTAGATTTATAAAGAATATTAATTTAAATATAGAGAAAAAAGTAAAATATATTTGTATTTATAATACAATTTATTAATAATTAATTCTAATTATGTAGAAAAATGTAATAACATGTTATAATATTTAAGGGTTAATATAAACTAAAATTTTGATATTATTTAAATTTAAGTTAAGGTTATCTAGGAATTAGTATTTGTTTATTTTAGTGTATAGAAAGTTAGAGGAGAAAAAACTTAGATAGCAGATAAATTTAATATTAATGAGGTGAAAATGAGGTTAGATAAAAAAATAGTAAAGATAGGTATTTTATTTTTTATTGTAATTGGAATTATTAGCAAAAAAAGTGCGTATGCACTTGATAAGAAAGAAATTTTATTTATAAGTTCAAATAATCCTGGCTTTGTCACTTTTAATGATCAAGTTAATGGATTAAAGGATAGTCTTGGAGAAGATATACAATTACAAATAGAATATATGGATTTAAGGGCTTTTTCAACTATGGAAAATGAATGGAATTTTTATAACTTGTTAAAGTATAAACTTAGTAATTATCGAGATTTTAGTTCAGTAGTTTTAGGTGATGATGAGGCTTTAGACTTTGCAGTGAAATATAGAAATGAACTTTTTAAAGATATTCCAATAGTGTTTTTTGGAGTAAGTAATGATGAGTTAATAGAAGAAGCATTAAAGATGGATAATGTATTTGGAGTAAATGAAATAGAATCAGTACATGAGAATATAGCTTTAATTAAAAAATTTCATAAGGATGTAAAAAACATAGTGTTTTTAGATAGGTATGATGAAAAATGGAGAACAAAAAAATTCCTAGAGGAATGCGAAAAATTATATACAGAATATAATTTTAAGTCAATAAATACTAGAGAGTTTGACTTAGAAAATATGGATGAAATAACAAAAGAAATAACAAAAGATGATGCAGTTTTAATGTTTTATCCTGTGAATTTTAAAGAAGAAAAAGTAAGTACTTATGATGAAGTAAGTAGATTAATTTATAATACTACTAAGGTACCCATTTATAATATAATAAGCTATGGAATAGGAGCAGGTAGTATTGGAGGCAAAACAATAAGCCATTTTAATCAAGGAAAAGAAGCAGGCAGAATGGCTAAAAATATTTTATTAGGAAAAAAAAATGAACAAAGATATATTGCTGGTGAAGCAGTAAATCAATATATCTTTGATTATAATAGACTTAAGGATTTTAATATAAAAGAAAAAGACTTGCCTTCAGAATCTATTATATTAAACAAACCTCTTAGTTTTTGGGAACAATATAAAACAGTAATAATACCAACATCTATATTATTACTTGGATTGTTCAGTATAATAATAGCACTTATATTTTTTATAGTAAATCGCATAAAATACACTAAAGAACTTCTAAAAGCTAAACAATTGGCAGAGGAAATAAGTCAATCAAAAGGTCATTTTATTTCTAATATAAGTCATGAATTAAGAACACCTGTTAGCGTAATAATGTCTGCAATACAATTAATAAAGTTAAAAATTGATAATAATAAAAGTAATTATGAAGAAGTAGATATTAATAATAATTTATCAATAATAAATCAAAATTGCTATAGACTTCTTAGACTAATAAATAATATAATTGATACAGCAAAAATAGAAGGTGGATTTATGGACTTTAAGCTTATAAATATAAATACCGTAGAATTAGTTGAAAGTATAGTTCAATCAGCTGTACCTTATGCAGAAACAAAGGGACTTAGTATAGTGTTTGATACTAGTGATGAAGAAATTTATACTACATTAGACCCTAATAAAATTGATAGGATAATTTTAAATTTACTTTCTAATGCAATAAAATTTTCACATAAAGGTGGAATAATTGAAGTTAATATTGAAAAGATTGAAGAAAAAGTTAGGATATCAGTTAAAGATTCCGGAATAGGAATAGAGGAAGAAAACTTAGATAAAATTTTTGAAAAATTTGTACAGGTAGATGAAAGTTTTATGAGACGAAATGAGGGAAGTGGAATAGGTCTTTCTATAGTTAAATCATTTGTAAATATGCACAAAGGAGATATTTATGTAAAATCAGAATTAGGAAAGGGAAGTGAGTTTATAATAGAGCTACCCATAAGAACATTAGATGAGCTAAAAGTAGAAGATCATGAAATAAAAGGTGAAAAGGATTCTCTTATAGTACGAACACAGGTTGAATTTTCAGATATATATTTTTAAATAAATAGATTAGATATTAAAGGATTAGTGTGAAGTGTCAATTAGATTATTTCTATCTAATCTTTTATTTTGTGTAACAAATAGATAATTTACTTTAGAGAAATTTAGTCATAGATATAAATAACTTCTACTAAAACTTAGAAGAACTTTTTTATTTCATCTAAATTTTAGTAGAAGTTTATTAGGCTATATTGAAAGTTATATCTTTATTGCTTATATAAAGATCATGATTATCATAAGTTATTTTATATAAATCTCCAGACTTCCCTTTTATATCAACTATGGTTTTACTATTTAGAACGCCATAAGGTTTAGTAGAAGAAGAAGAATCATAAACTATGGCACCACTAGATAAAGTGCTTAAAACTTCGGCTTTTTCAGGAAGTCCTGTAGATGTGTTTACAGGGTTGTTAGTATAGTGTGTATTTGATGGATTTTCTGTGGCAGCACTTTGTACTTGAAGTTTAGAATTTTCTTTTGGATTTTTTACAATATAGTGTCTAAATAAGTAAGAACCAAAAGCACCTACGAATAGACAGATAATTATTACATATGTTATTTTTGAAATTTTCATTTCTTTCTCCTTTGCTATAATAATTTTCATTTGTTCAATTTAAAATAGTAATTTATAAGTGTATAACTAGAAAATATTTCATAAATAGTATATAGCATATTAAAAAAAACTGCAATTTTGTTGAACTTTTCAAAAATAACTAAAAAAATTTATTGAAATTTAGATATGTAATCAAAGTTTTAGATTATTTAATAGATATTTTTGTATATTTTAATTAAAAAAGAAATAAAAGTTAAACTTTGAAGTGAACTTTTTTCTTTTTTACGTCTAATAAATGAATTTAAAAATAAGGAGTAGTTATATCTTTTACAATAAAGAGGAATTTGAGCTCATTAAAAAAGTAAAGTAGCTTTAGAAACATTAATATTTAGGGAGAGAAAAATATATTTAAAATAAAAATGTAATTTTAAAATACATAGATAAGAGAAAGTTGTAAAACTTTAAATTTAGAAATTAGAAGAGAAGATGTATTAGTAAGTTTGGTACATCTCCTCTGTTTATATTATATAATATTATGTTCTATTAAAAATTCTTTATCATTAATAATAGTATTGAAATCATCATCTCGTATTATTTCATGATTTTCAGAGAAAACAATAGCTCTTTGGAAAAGACCTTGAACATAATGGAATTCATGAGTTGAACAAATAATTGTTTTTCCGCTTTGATTTAGTTTTACAAAAAACTCATTTAAAAAGCGCTTCCCTTTAGGATCAATTTCATTCATTGGTTCATCCAACACTATTACTTCAGGATTCATAGAAAGAACGCTAGCTATAGCAACTCTTTTCTTTTCTCCACCACTTAAATTATATGGTTCTCTATCTTTTAAATGTTCAATATCTAATAATTCTAAGCAGTCATTAACTCTTTTTTCAACTTCATTTTCAGTAAGTCCCATTTGTCTTGGACCAAAAGCAATTTCATCATAAACATTAGATGAAAATAATTGAGCATCAGAGTTTTGAAAAACAAAGCCTATTCTTTTATGAAATAACTTAGCAAAAGTTCCTTTATCTAATTTTTTTTCAGTTATTTCCTCTTTATCAAATAAATAAGTACCTTCTTTAGGGAAAACAATACCATTTAATAATTTTAATAAAGTTGATTTTCCACTACCATTAGGACCTATTAAAGCCACTGATTCGCCTTCTTTTATATTAAGGTTTATATTATTTAATGCTTTATTTTTTGCATTGTAATAAAATGACACATTTTTTAGTTCAATCATTTTTTCCTCCTAAGTATCTTAATGATATATAAAATATAATATAAATATCCCAATGCATAAAAGGCAATATATATAATCTATATACTTAAAATTAAATTTTGTTATGCTTTTATATTCACCAGTAAATCCTCTACATTCCATAGCAGAATAAACATCTTCTCCCATATTTTTGGATTTTAAAAATAAATTACCTATTACACTCAATAAGGAATTACGTTTTTCTTTATTTACACCTACTGATTTTAATTTTAAGGAATAAAGCATGTCTAAGGAGAATTCTCCAAGTAAAAATATATATCTTAATGTTATATCAAAAACAAGTATAAATATATCAGGTACAAAAAGTGATTTTAAAGATTTTGTTATACTGTGCCAATTACTTGTACTAGATAAAATATTCATTAAAGTAACAGTCAAAAATATTTTAAATACTAATATAAGACTACTATAAAAATTGTTCATAAATAACATAGAAGGTATTAGCATTATAAGAGTAAATATAGGAATTATAATACTAACAGTTAAAATTCTTAAAATATCATCACCATCTAAAATACTTAAGATTCCAATTATAAATGTACCTATTATAAATGTATAAGTTGTATTTTTAGATAAAGATAACATAATTATAATTAATAAAGAACCTAAAATCTTAGCTAAAGGATTTACTTTGTAAACTATATTATCTTTAGCTAAACTATTCTTTTTAATCTTAGATAATACTCCAATTAATGATATTATAGTTTTATTTATGAATTTATCTTTATCATTTTTGGGAACATAATTATCTTTTTTTAATAACCAATCTTTATCAGTCATTGTCAATTCCTCAATCTTTCTTTAAAGAGCCAAGCACTTTAAAAATAATTATTAAAACAACTGCACCAAGAACAGCAGACAATAAATATCCTGAAATATCTCCCATTCCACTAAAGCCATATCCATCTCCAAAAGCATGGTAAATTGAACCATGAGCCATTCCTTTAGGGATATAACCAACCATTGTTTGTAATTCATCAGAACTCCATTCACCCCAAGCTGAACCAGATGCTATTAATCCAATAGGAGTTAATATAACCATAGCACCTATTAAGGCAAGAAGTGATTTAAATAAGAAGTTATTGTTTTCTTTTGCTTCTCCAGTAAAATGTTTTGTTTGAATTGTGGCAGGAGAAACTTTTTTTATGTATGCATAAACACCTACTGTTACAGCACCTTCTATAAGGCCTATTATTGCATGGGCAGATGCCATAGCAGGAATAGAAACGCTTAAAGGATAAGGACAGTATAAAGGGTGTCCTGTTGGATCTTTAAATAATAGTGGTTGAATTCCAAGTTCTACAGCAGCACAGAATGCAGCAGCATTAAGCCCAACATAAGCACCTATAAAGGCAGATACTAATTCTCCTTTTTCACTTTTAAAAATTCTTTTTAAGAAAGAAAATAAATAATAACCTACAAAAGGCATAACAAATGCCATATTAAAAGTATTGGCACCAAAGGCTAGTACCCCTCCATCACCAAAGAAAAGACATTGAATTAAAAGTGCTATTGTTACAGCAATCGTAGCTGCCGATGGACCAAGTATTAATGCAATTAAAACTGCTCCTACTGCGTGAGCCGTTGTTCCACCAGGAGTAGGAACGTTGAACATCATAATTAGAAATGAAAAGGCAGCACAAATACCTAAAAGAGGCATTTTTTTCTTACTAATTTCATTTTTAACCTTTGTTATTGAGTGCTTCCACACTGGAAGCATTGTAAGTCCCATAACTGCGCATGTAGATGGACTTAGATAGTTGTCTGGAATATGCATTCTGAAAACCTTCTTTCATTTGTTATAAAAATATTAATTGAAATAGCATTATCAATTAATAGATTTTTTTCAAGTAAAATATTAGTACCAAATTTGTTAATAATCAAGTTAACTTTTTGTTAATTAGAAAGTAAAATATTAAAATTTTTCTTTATTATTTAGATTATAAATAATTTAATGTAAGTAATAATGCGAATGATAGGCATTTATTTAGGGATTTATTTCCAAAAAAATGTTAAAGAAATATTAAATTATTAATTAAATTTCTATTAAAATGTGAAGTGAAAAGAGTGGTTTTATTATTAATATTAAGATAAATTTTAATGAAGTATAAATATTGATAAAGATAGTTAACAATTTTTTTTGAGGAGTTTATAATTTATATTTAAGTAATTTTAAAAGGAATAAAGCACTTAAAAATAAACTTTGAGTAGAAAGCTGAAAGTATAAGTTAAATGAATTTTTTTATAGCACTGAAATTGAAATATAATATCGCTATATAATGATAAAGATTATGAGTAATATATAAGGAATAATGAATAACCTGTTAAAATATAGAATGATAGGAGAGAAGAATATAGGAAATAAGAAGAGGCTGTATCAAATTAATCAAAATTGATTTTAATACAGCCCCATTTTTTATGAAAATTTAAAATAAGTTTGTAATAATATTTAAAAACTACTTATTATATCAAGATATTATTTTAAAATTATAAATATATTTATAACTTTAAAATAATTCAAGTATATATATTTTTATATAAGACAGAGATTATATTAACTTTCTACTATTTATTTCTTTCGAACAACTCCTAAAATTACTCCTATAATTATTAAAATTGCTGCTAACAATAATTTATAGTCCATTTTGCTATGCATAAATAGTGCTTGTAAAACTACTGCCCAAAGTCCATAAGTTATATTAAGTCTCATTGCTCTTGATGTATTTATTAAATTATTAAACATAAACAATTAAATTTTTATTTACATTAAATTATGTTTTTATTGTTATTTTTTACGAGTGTTGATTATCCATTTACAGAAAGGGTGATATTTCCTATAAATGGATAATCAACACTCGTGTATTTCTATATATAGCGATGGGTTTATAACATGGAGTAAAAATCCTAATAATTCTACTATTACAGGAATACCTAAGTAAAGTAAAGACCTACTAATCAAAATTTTATTTTGATTAGTAGGTCTTATTATTTAAGCTTTAATTCTATTAACTTTAGGTGGTTTTATAAATGTCATTATTAGTATTGATAATATAGCAACAAAAAGCATTAACCAAAATGTTGGTTTAAATCCACCCATAACGTTAGCTACAATTCCACCAAGAAGACCACCTATACCAAATCCTTGATATATTACACCATAGTTCTTACTGTGATTAGTAAGTCCAAAGTATTCACTTACTATAGCAGGGAAAATTGTTAAGTTTCCTCCAAATGCAAATGCAATTAAAGCTATAGATATTGTGAATGTTGTCATAGATAAAGGTACAAATAAAAGAATTATTATTCCTATAAACATTAATAAAAATGCAAAAGCTGAAACTTTAGTTCTTGCTAATCTATCTGAAAGACTACCAAGTATTAATCTTCCTAGCGTATTAAATATAGCTACAAGAGCAACTGCGCTTCCTGCCATTGCTGGTGAAAGATGGGCAAATAAAATACCTATATTTTTTGCAGTACCAATTAAATATAAGCCACTTAAACATGATGAAAAGAAAGCTATAAATAATAGGTAAGCAGATGGTTCTTTAAATAGCTCAGTCCAATTAAATTCTTTTGCAACTGAATTTATTGAAGAAGCAACAGCTTTTGGTGCGTCTTTTAGGAATAAAGCACCTATAAATACAAGAATAAATGCCATTAATCCCCAATACATAAAAGCATGTACAATTCCAGTACTTTTAATAAGGTCAGCATTAACATATTTAAATATTAAACTTCCTAATCCGTAGCATCCAATAGATATACTAGATATAACACCTTTATGGTCAGGGAACCATTTTAAACAATTTGATAAGGTAAGTATATAAGCTATACCGTTAACTAGTCCAACTATTACACCAGCTGAAATATATAATTCGATTAAATTATTGAATTTTGGTGCAAAGGCAAGTCCAACTCCCAAAATGATAGCACAAGCAGCAACAACAATTTTTATACCAAAAATTTCTTGAAGCTTACCTGCAAATAAAGTACCTATAGCTAGGCAAAAACTTGTTATAGAAAAACTAAGAACAACTTGCTCTAAACTCCAACCATGTAGTTGGGATAGAGGTGCGTTAAATAAGCTCCAAGTATATAGAGTACCTAACCCTAATTGAGCTAACATAGTTCCTATAAGAATAAGAATTCTATTTGTTTTTTTCTCCATTTTCTTTTCTCCTTTGTTTATTTTCAGACACTTATTGTTTGTAGTAGCTATTAATAGTCATGTTTGTTTTATAATTATGGTTTAAAATAAGTTCTGTTGATGTTTAATTGAAAGTACTTTACCTAGTAAATAAATTCAATTAAATTTAAAAAAAATCACATGTATAATTATTAATTTTTATAATAATTATACATTTATCATGAAAATATAATAGCAAAAAATATATTATAATAAAAAATAAGTGTATTTGTATTATACAAAAATTTTTAATTGTGTAAATATGTATGAATTAAATTAATTTTAAATATATAAATATATTTATGAAAATTATCATAAAATGTACCTGAAAAATAAATAAATATATAAAAAGAAGATAGATATTTAAAAAAAGATAATAAAATTAATTTTATTAAAATTCTTTAAAATAAAGATAGAATTGTTTACAAAATAAGTATTTATTGAAACTAAGAAATAAAAAAGAACTTTTTCCTAAACATGGAATAGATATTTTGTTAATAGCAAATAAAGATAGAGAAACTTCGAAGCCTCATGGAAAGGTATTAGCAGTTAAAGAAGCACAGAAGATAGTAAAAAGATTAAATTATGAAATTTTCTTAATAAAAAACTATATTAGGTAGATAATATAAGTGATGTAAGATTAAAAACAAAGGATGGTAAAAATAATGGAAAAGAATTTAACTAAACATGAATATTCTGTAGAAATTGAAGAATTAAAAGATGAAAATGTAAAAGAACTTATTTATAAATTAGATACTTATGATAATGAGTTAGTAGAAGGAATAGAAAATGTAAAAATAATGACTGGAGATAATAAGCTTATACAATATCTTAAAGAAAATGATATTAATCACGAAGCTACGTCAGATAATAATACAAAAGTTCAATATACATTGGTTCTGAAGTTAGAAAAGGGAGATAATGAGGTGAATTTTGTAGATAAGGAGGGGACTAATAATAAAATAGATGAAATAATTAATGAAGTATCAGATATAATAAAAAGTTTTGACACTTCTAGTAAATAATTAAAGTTTCAGAAAAGAAGAAATATTATTATAAATAATATTTAAACTTAAGGAATTTTGTGATATGATATATTCTTGTAATATAATAAAAAGGCAGCTAGAATTGCAGTTCTAGCTGTCTAATAAATATATTGTTTTATATTCTAAATAGGTCAATTCATTTTATACTAATTAGATTTAATATAATCTTTGCTTGTATAATTATTAGCTCTAACGAAAATTGCAGTTTTCTTAGTTCTATATACATGTTTATAAAATTTAGTATAAGTATGAATTGATTTATTTTTATAACTCTTTATAGTAAAAACATTATAAAATTTATCAATTTTTATAGTAGGAACTATATCTTCGTTATTAGAATTATTTAATATAACCAATATAGAACCAGTTAATATTATAAATATATATATTATTTTATTTAATGTTATACTAGAATGAAGTAGTAATACACTAAATATTAATGACCATATTACATAAGTCATATTTAAAATCATAGATTTTACTGGACCTATATCTTTAATACAGGAGTAATAAGAAGATAGTGATATAACACCCATTAATGATGCAGTTAAGCATAAAATTAATGTATAATGATTGGTAATAATTAAGTTACCAATTAGATTATAACCATGTATAAATGGTAGAACAAAGATTCCAAAGGTTACTCCTGAAGTGATAAATCGTATTTGTAACATATGGAGAGGTGTTATTTCATTGTTTTTCATTGCTATTGAGCATAGAACGCTTTCAGATCCCCACCCAATTATAGGCAATAATGAAAATAAGATTCCTATTATATTCATATGTCCATTATTTCCATTAACACTTAAAAGTGTTACTCCAATTATACCAAGAATTAATCCTAGCCAAGATTTTTTATTTAATTTTTCTTTTAAAAAAATTGCTGCTAATATAGCACCCATAATTGGATAAGCACAGGATATTGCTGCTGCATATGAAGAACCTATATACTTAATAGATAAATAGTATCCTCCCATACCTAATGGTCCCCCACATAAACCAACTAAAATAGCATATTTAGCACTTTTACTTTTAAATGCTCTAAAGAAATCAAAAAGCTCTCCTTTTATAGTAAAGTATGAAATTAGCCATATAGATCCAATGAAATCATGTAAAAATACTGCTACTAAAGGCGTAAATATAAGACTATATTTTATATTTGAAAAAGGTGGAAGTGAGAGTGCTATGCCAGAAATAAGGGTTGTAATGGCCCAAGTAATAGCAGAAAATACTCCTTTACTAATACCTTTAAAATTATCCATCGAATTCCTCCTTATAATTTTAAATATGTAACACACATTGAACTAGTATTAGTAAAATATATTTAAATTCAATTTAAAAAACGTATTCAGAAGATGGTAGATATAATAGTTAATTTTATCTATCAATGAATAGGGAAATCCCTATAAAGAATTTAAAGTGAAAATTATATTGAAATTATAACTAGCACAATGTGTGCCGTAATAGTATTGTAACATAGAAATGAATAATTGACAAATTTCATTCATTTTATTAAAAAAATGAATGAATTTAATGCAATAAAATTTAAGAATTGTTAAGGATACATAAGAATAATTTTGTGGATAATTTAATACATTTTCCTAATAGATATTTCATTGTTTAAGGTGGTATATTAGTGGCTTCAATAGGTTCTTAGGTAAATTTTTAGAAGAGAGATAATAAATGAATTATTGATAAGGGAAAGGAAAAAAGATGAGGAAAAAGTAAGAAATTTATGAAGATAGTAATTAAGTATTAACAATGGAGGAAATTGTGCTATTATATATTTGATTTAGAGGAAAAATATATAATTATTGTAGGAGTTGAATAAGTTGATGAATTTTGTTGCTATAGATTTTGAAACAGCTAATGAAAAGAGAAATAGTCCTTGTTCTATAGGAATAGTAGTAGTGAAAGACGGAAAAATAGTAGATAGAATATATCATTTAATAAAACCAAAAGAAATGAGGTTTTTGCCTATTAACATAGGTATTCATGGAATAAGACCAAGAATGGTTGAAAATGAATTAGAATTTGATAAAGTATGGGAAAAAATAAAAGAGTATTTTAATAATAGTTTAGTTATAGCACATAATGCTTCTTTTGATATAGCTGTTTTAAGAAGAACTTTAGAATTATATAAAATAGAAGTCCCTTCTTTTAATTACATATGTACAATGAAACTTGCTAAAAACTTTTATAGAGGTTTAGACAATGCAAGACTTAATACAGTTAGTGAGTTTTTAGGGTTTAAATTTAATCATCATAATGCCTTAGCTGATGCAGAAGCATGTAGTAATATTTTACTTAATATATCGGAAGAATTAAGAAGTTCAGATATTAATAAAATATCTGAAAGTTTAAGTATATCAATTGGAATGGTAGATGATAGTAAATATAAAGCTTCTAGTGTTAAAGGGAGAGCTTTAATAAGTTCTAAAAGGACACCTATTAATAATAAAAAGTCATTTTACGAAGGGTTATCTAGAAATGTTTTTCAAGGGGAAGTTGTTGTGTTTACAGGAAAACTTTCAACGATGACTAGAGGAGAAGCTATGTCTATAATAAGAAAATTAGGGGGAACTACTGGAAGTTCTGTTACAAAAAAAACAACTTGTCTTATAACTAACTCAAAGGACTTAGATGACTTGATGTTTGGAGAAATGAGCACAAAGTTTAGAAGAGCACTTTATTTGAAGGAACAAGGGCAAAATATTAAAATCTTAAATGAAAATGAATTTTTAAACATAATAAAAAAATAAGTAGAATCAAAAATAATGGAATAAACAATTATAGATACAATTATACAAACTATATAACAAACAGAAATGTAAATAAAAAGGCAAACAGAAGTGTAAGTGAAAAGATAAACAGATGAGTAAAAATAGTCATCTGTTTTTTTTTATTAAAAAGATATTGAAAGAAAATTAATTGATGATATTCTATAATTATTATAAAGGATGATTGAATATAGATAAATTATGAAATAAACATAGATAATTATCTATGTTTATGATATTATTATTTTAAAGGTTAGGGGGAGTTATGAAGAAGATAGATTTAACAAAAGGAAATGTTTTTAATGTATTAACAAGATTATCAATACCTATAATGGGAAGTTCTTTACTACAATTTGCATATGGATTAATAGATATGTTATGGGTAGGGAGACTTGGAAGTAATGTAATAACCGTTGTAGGATCCTCTAGTTTTTTTATAGGTTTAGGATATTCAATCAATGCTATTGTAGTTATAGGAACAGGAATAAAAGTCGCACATTCTATAGGTGAAAAAAATGAATCAAATACAAAGGAATATATAAATATAGGGCTTATATTAAATTTAATAATTGGAATAATATATATGCTGATTTTATTTATTTTTGGGAAAAACTTTATAAGTTTTCTTGGATTAGGAAACGAAAATATTATAAAAAATTCCTATATGTATCTTGCTATAAGTGCTCCTATGTTATTCTTTTCATTTTTTAACACTTTATATATAAGAATATTAAATAGTTTTGGAGATAATAAAACTTCTTTAAAGATAAGTGCTATAGGAATTATATTAAATATAATTTTAGATCCTATATTAATATACTTATGTCACTTTGGGGTGTTAGGAGCTTCCATAGCAACTTTAATATCTAATTTTATAATATTCTTATTATTTAATATTAAGGCTTGGACTATATTGAAATTTAGTTATAAAAATGGAGTTAAATACAAAAAAGGAATTGAAATAATTAGATTGGGATTTCCTATGGCTCTTCAAAGAATAATATTTACTTTAGTTAATATAACAATTGCAAAAATTATTGCTATTTTTGGAGACAATGCCATTGCAGCACAAAAGATAGGATTGCAAATAGAATCAATAACTTATATGGTTATTGGAGGATTAAATGGAGCTATTTCTAGTTTTACTGGTCAAAATTTTGGAGCTAAAAAATATAAACGAGTAAATGAAGGATATATAACTGCATTGAAAATAGGTGCTATATACTCATTTATGACAACAATATTATTTATTGTATTTTCTAGTTTTTTAGCAAGGATATTTGTAAGAAATGTTGAAACAGTAAATATGGCAAGCAATTATTTAAAAATACTTGGAGTGTCTCAAGTATTTAGTATGGTAGAGATGGTTTCTAATGGTGTATTTACTGGAATAGGAAAACCAAGTATTCCATCGATGATAAGTATAATTTTCACTATAGCAAGAATTCCTATAGCTATGATATTAATAAAATTCTTTGGATTAAATGGAATATGGATGAGTTTTACAATAAGCAGTATTTTAAAAGGAACTACAGCTTCATTGATTTATAGATATAAGACTTATAAAACTTTGAAGATATTAGAAGCTATTTAAAAACTTAATATATAAATTTTATTATTATTTTATTTGATGAGTAGGGGTATAATCTTTAATTTTTTATAAAACAGAAAAATAGATATAAGTTCTTAGAGAATTTTTAATGAATGATAGATAAAGTTAGAATTTTATTTAAATCAAGTTTGACTTTATATAAGAAGAGTACTTCAAAGAAGAAAAAATCTACTTGAAGTACTCTTTTTAATTAGGCTTCTTTAGGTGCTTTTTTTAATATTCCAATTAATATTCCTGAAGTTACAGATCCAGCAATTATTGCAAGGATATATAATAAAGGATTTCCCATTACAACAGGGATTACAAAAAGCCCACCATGAGGTGCTGGCAATTGAATATTCGCAAGCATTGTAAGAGCTCCAGTTAGGGCAGCACCAATTGCACAAGAAGGGATTATCCTTAGTGGATCAGCCGCAGCAAATGGAATAGCTCCTTCTGTTATAAAACAAGCTCCCATTATATAGTTTGTTAAACCAGCTTTTCTTTCATCAGCTGTAAATTTATTTTTAAAAAATGTAGTGGCTATAGCAGTTGCTAATGGAGGAACCATTCCACCTGCCATTATAGCAGCCATAGGATAATAGTTTCCAGTACTTATAAGAGCTATTCCAAAAGCATAAGCAGCTTTATTTAAAGGACCTCCCATATCTATAGACATCATTGCTCCTAAAACTAAACCAAGTAAGACTTTATTTCCAGTTCCTAAGGCATTAAGCCAATGAGCCATACTGTTATTTAAAGCACCTACAGGTCCAACTACAATTACGTACATTACAATACCAGTTATTAATATACCGAATAAAGGATACAGTAATACAGGTTTAATTCCATCTAAAGCTTCTGGTAAGATTGCAAATAATTTTTTTAATAAAACAATACTATATCCACCAAGGAAACCAGCTATTAATCCACCAAGGAAACCAGCACCGCTATTAGCAGCAATAAAACCACCAACCATAGCAGGAGCAAATCCAGGTCTATCAGCAATACTCATTCCAATAAATCCAGCAAGAACAGGTATCATTAATTCAAATGCATTTTTACCACCAATTGTATTTAGCAAAGCAGCAAGTTGATTATATTGTGAACTAGATGGATCAGCAGAATGAATACCAAACATAAATGATATAGCTATTAAAATTCCACCACCTACTACAAAAGGAAGCATGTTTGAAACACCACTCATTAAGTGCTTATAAAAACCAGTTCTTTCACTTTTCCCGGAAGGAGTAGAAGAAGTATTTTTATTTGAATATACTGGAGCTTTTCCAGAAAGACTTTCTTCTATTAGTTCCTTTGGTCTTTTCATAGCTTGTACAACTGGAACAATAACAACTCTTTTACCATCAAATCTAGCCATTTCAACTTGTTTATCAGCAGCTACTATAATGCCATCAGCATTTTTGATGTCTTCATCTGTAAGTTTATTTTTTACCCCTGTTGAACCATTGGTTTCAACTTTTATATCATAACCAAGTTCCTTAGCAGTTTTCTTTAAACTATCAGCTGCCATATAGGTATGTGCAATACCAGTTGGACAAGCTGTCACGGCTAAAATATATTTATTATTAGTAGTAGAAGGAATAACTTTTTCTTCTTCTTCATTATCTTCAAATTTATCAATTAACTCTAAAACTTCTGACGGAGTTTTAAGAGACAAAAGGCTGTTTTTAAATTCAGGATTCATAAGAAGTACTGACAGCTTAGACAAGGTTTCTAAGTGATCAGCGTTAGCATCTTCATCAGCAGCTATCATAAATACTATATGGACAGGTTCGCCATCTATTGAATTATAATCTACTCCATTTTTAACAATGCCAAGAGCTAGAGAAGGTTCCTTAACAGCAGAAGTTTTACCGTGAGGAATAGCAATCCCTTCACCAATACCAGTGGAGCTAAGACTTTCTCTTATTAAAATTTCTTTTTTATATTCTTCTTTATTATTTAATTTACCCGCAAAATCTAAAAGTTCAACCATTTGATCTATAACATCATTTTTATTTTCAACTTTTAAATCTAAGTTTATTGTTGCCTTACATAATAAATTTGATATTTTCATTATTTAGCCCCCCCTTAAATTTCTTTTATATTTATTTCAGAAAGAAGATTTATAGAATCATTTTTAGTACATAAATCTGTTGAAAATGCACTAGCACTACCTGTTGCAATACCCATTTTAAAGGCATTTACTATGTTTTTATCTTTTATATATTCTGAAAGAAAGCCAGCAACTAAAGAATCACCAGCACCCACTGAGTTTTTTACAATACCTTTAGGTGCATTACCTCTAAAAACTTTATTTTCTGTAATTAAAATAGCGCCATTACCTCCTAAGGAGATAATTACATTTTCAGCACCCATATGAACTAATTTTTTACCATAATATATTAATTCATCATCATTATTAATTTCTACATTGAATATTTCTTCAATTTCATGATTGTTTGGTTTAATTAAAAATGGTTTTAGTTTTATTGCATCTAGTAGAGGTTTACCTGAGGTATCAACTATAACTTTAACTCCTTTTTGTTTTAATTGTTTTTGGATTTTAAGATATAAGTCACTAGGAAGAGAATTTTGAATACTTCCAGCTAAAACCAAAGTATCTTCTGAATTTAGAACATCTAATTTCTCAAAAAGCTTATTTAAATCATCATTACTTACTTCAGGCCCAGAACCATTTAGTTCTGTTTCTTTTGAAGATTTTATTTTTACATTTATTCTGCTATCGCCAGAAACTTTAATAAAATCTGTTTTTATACCTGTAGATTTTAAAAAGCTATCTATAAATTCTCCAGTAAATCCACCAATAAAACCAAGACATATGCTATCTCTATGAAAATTTTTTAATACTCGAGAGACATTTATTCCTTTTCCTCCAGGAAATTTGTTATCTGAGATTCCTCTATTGACTTTTCCAAGTGTAAAATCATCTACATTTACTAGATAATCTATAGATGGATTTAATGTTAATGTGTATATCATAGCTAATCTACCACCTTTACATCAGTTAAATTCTTAAATTTATTTATTTTTTCATTTGAGGTACTTATTAAAGTGCATTGGTCTATATCAGCAAATTTTACAAAAGATATAGTATCGATTTTGGTACTATCGCATAGAATGAAAGATTCTTTAGATAACTTTATAGCAGCTTCTTTTATAGAAGCTTCTTCTATATCTGGAGTAGTGAATCCAAGCTCATGGTGAACACCATTAGTACCTAAAAAAGTTTTATCAAATCTAAATTTATTTAAAAACTTTATAGCTTCTGAACCTAAAACTACTCTAGTTGATTGTTTTAAGTTACCTCCAACCATAAAACACTTTATATTATTATCAAGGAGAGCATTTATATGATGTATTCCATTAGTAACAACTAATATATCTTTTTTTGTACTTAAAAATTCTATAAGACTATAAGTTGTTGTTCCACCATCTAAATAGATACAGTCTCCATCTTCAATTAAATTACTAGCAAAAAGTGCTATAGATTTCTTTTCATTTATATTTAGAGAAGATTTTTCATTATAAGATGCTTCAATAGAATTACGAGAAAGTGATTTTGCACCTCCATGAACTCTTTTAAGTTTATTTTCTATTTCTAAGGATTTTAAATCTCTTCTAATAGTAGATTCGGAACTATTAGTGGCATCTAATACCTCTTTTAAACTAACAAAACTTTTTTTATTTAATAAAGATAAGATTATTTCATGTCTTTTTTCTGTGAGCATAATATTATCCCCTATTCAAAATATTTATAATGTGTAAAATTTACTTTTGAATCAAGTAGAAGTTCAAAAGTAATTGTTTACAATACAATTATAAGATAAGAAAATATAAAAATCAACCAAAACATTTCAAAAATAATCAAAAATAATCAAAAGTGTTTAAAATCATTCAATGTGCTTTGAAATAAAATAATTTAAGACTTAATTCAAATGAAGTTTTTATATTAGCTAAATTTTAGAGTTCTGTATTTAAGAGAAAATTTGTTTACTCTAAGCTTATAAAAGAGTTGAATAATATTAATTACTAAATAAAAAACCTAAAATTAATAAATTTCTAGGAAGTAGAAATCATAATTTTAGGTTATTATTTGTATTAACTTTCTATTTTATAATCAATTTGCTTATTATCTGCATTTATATATAGATCACCTGATTTTATAGGGCCTTCAGTTTCAAAAACAATAGGAATTGAATATTGTACATTTGGCTTTAGAACACCGTCTTTAGAAAATGCATCTAAATAGTCAGTTAAATTTGTTTCAGAAATCTCCATAGTAGTAGGATCATCTACATTGTATGTTTTTCCATTTGAATATAATGTGAATGCATCCTTTTTTAAATCTAAAGCTGGAATATTTTCTTTAGAAGTATTTTCTACTGATACGTAAGCAACAAAAAAGTTGTTATCTGTGTTAGTTTTGCTTAAAGTAGTTTTACCTAAAGTTTGTGTATTTTTAATTTTTTTCACAGTAATATTATAAGAGCCGATAGTAGCAGAATCACCTACTGTAGATGAATTATCAATACTAACAGTAGAATGTCTAATAAAATAGTATGATATTGCTGCTATAATAATTATAGCTATAATAATTATAGCTCCTATAAGCCTACCTTTTTTTATGGTCTTTTTTTGGTTAAGTTCTGTCATTGTTTTTCCTCCGTTTGTGAAATGAAAGTTAATTTTAATGGCTTTTCTCAGAAATAAATTATTTTAGGTAAAAGATCTTAGAATTCTTTCGCATAAAAATTATATCATAGCATTAAATGAATTTTAAGACTATATGATTTTAAATAGAGAAAAATAGTAGTAAAAAGATAAAAATGGATTGCTTTTTATTTAAAGAGATAATATAGTAAAATATAATATAGCCATAAGTTACAAAAAAATATTAAAAATAAGAGATAAAGGTGGATAAAAATGAAAAATTTTAAAATAGAAGTACAATATGATGGATCAAGATATAAAGGATGGCAAATTCAAAAAGGAAACACATCAACTATACAAGGAAAAATAACAGATGTGTTATGTAAAATGGAAAATGAAGAAATAAAAGTGATTGGTTGTGGGAGAACAGATGCAGGAGTACATGCAGAAAGTTATATAGCTAACTTTACTAGTAATACAAAAAAGAATTCAGAAGAGATATTAGAATATTTAGAAGAGTATTTGCCAGAAGATATAGTGATAAAATCAATAAAAGAAGCTAGTGAAAGATTTCATGCTAGATATAATATAGTTTCAAAAACCTATGTTTATAGAATAGATAATAATAAATACAGAAATGTTTTTGCAAGAAGATATGCAACTTATATCAAAGAGTATTTAGATTTAGATGCTATGAAAGAGGCTGCTGAAATTTTAGTTGGAACACATGATTTTAAAAGCTTTACTACAATGAAAAGTAAGGAAAAATCTACAGTAAGAACTATAAACTATATAAATATAAGTAAAAAAGATGGAATAATAGAAGTAGAATTCAATGGAAATGGTTTTCTTCAAAATATGGTTAGAATAATAATGGGTACGTTAATAGAAGTAGCTATGGGAGAAAGAAAGGCAATTGATATTGAGGAAATTCTTGAGGCGAAAGAAAGAGCAAAAGCTGGTCATACTGCCTATGCTCATGGCTTAACAATGAAGGGAGTTCAATATTAAATTTAAGATTAATAAGATATATTTTATCTTATTCTAAAGACTATAATATTTTTAGTTATAAGTAGAGGATAAAGGATATTGTTCTTTTAAATAAGTTTGACTAAACACAGAATTCAAACAAAATTAAGTTTACGTTTTAAAAAACTAATAGATTTTAAAAAATAAGAATTATATTAAACTAAAGTTTTTACATTAGTTTAAGATGGTTCTTATTTGTTTATTTGGTATATTATATAAATAATTTTAATTTTATTTTTAGGTAATGGTTATAGAGTTTTATTATTAGAATAAATATAAGATATAGTAATTTATACTGGTGTAATATGAATTTTGAAGAATTTTTTAATTCCTATTATGGAAATTTTAATAATATGAATAATGTTAATAATACTGATAATAGTGATAATAGTTTTGATGGTGTAAGTGGATTTGGGTGCAATGATATGCCTGGAGGATTTCAAGATTTAGATCCTAGTTTTTTTGCAACACTAAGCTCCTTAGTTGGTCTTATATCTGCTCAAAATTTGCCCTTTAATCTTCAAAATGCAATTGGAAATTGGTTTGAATTATTAGGTCAAGTTATATTGACTTATAATGCTCAACAACAATATTTTCAAAATGGTCCAGGTCATTATTATGATATCAGAAATAAAAATATAGGTAATTCTGCTTGTCAAAGTTCTTCAGGACAATCAAGTACAAGTGCGAGTACTTGTAATTGTGAGGAAGAAATAAAGAAATTAAAAAAAGAAATTAAAAAGCTATCTGAAAAAATAGATAGATTGGAAAATAAATAAATATGTCTATTATATAGGATATAAAAACTAGAAGTAATAGTTATTAAATTAAAGAATAAATAAAAGGTATTTTTATTTGATAGTATTACAATTTTTAGAATTATATATCATTCGGAATAATTTTGTATTAAATTTACAGATTATTTATAATAAAATATTGTAAATAATTTCATTGATAAGTATAATATAAATATAGCATGAAAAGGAATACATTAGGTCGCATAATGGTGTTAGAGAATTAGAGTTAAACACAAAGAAGGGACTTTCTTTTTGTTTAGCTCTTTTTTATTTTAATATTTAAGGGGGAGAAAAATGGGAGGTAAGTTTATTGCAGAAGTTATGGGGACATTTATACTAATTTTATTAGGCGATGGAGTTGTAGCTAACGTAGTTCTTAAAAAAAATAAAGGTGAAGGAGCTGGGTGGATAGTTATTACAGCTGGGTGGGCCTTAGCAGTTGCTATTCCTGTGTTTATCTTTGCTAATGTGAGTGGAGCACAATTTAATCCAGCAGTTACTATTGCTTTAGCAGCTACTGGTTCAATGCCATGGACAGAAGTTCCTATATTTATAAGTGCACAACTTATAGGTGCATTTTTAGGAGCTGTAGCAGTATTTCTTAATTATTACAAACACTTTGAAGAAACAGAAGATGCTGATGCAAAACTTGGAGTATTTGCAACTATACCAGCTATAAGGAATTATAAGTGGAATTTTATTACAGAATTTATAGGTTCATTTATACTTATGTTTGGAATTTTAGGACTTGGAGCTGTAAAAATGGCTGATGGACTTTCTGCTATATCAATAGGTCTATTAATTTTTGTAATTGGACTATCACTTGGTGGCCCAACGGGATATGCTATAAATCCAGCAAGAGATTTAGGACCAAGAATAGCACATTTTTTATTACCTATAAAAAATAAAGGAAATTCTGATTGGTCTTATGCTTGGATTCCTGTAGTAGCACCAATTTGTGGGACATTAGCAGGTGCTTTATTATATACTTCAGTATTTATGTAGCTATTTTAATAAAAGTTAATTTATTTACTTTAATATTATTATCATTTATAAGGTTGAGATAAACAACCTTACATTTTTAGATAACAACGACTAAGCATTGAAATGGATTTAAAATTCTATTTGAATTAAATCTGCATTTATATAAAAGATAATTTAAATATAAAGATGTGAGAGGAGCAACTATGTTAAACTTTAGAAGGATTTTAGAGGACAATCCGATTGTAGCAGCAGTTAAAGATGAAGAACAATTAAAGGAAGTATTAAAAACAGAAGTAAGTGTTATTTTTGTGCTTTTTGGTAATATACTTAACATTGGTCATATTAGTGAGAGTATAAATAAATCAGGAAAGGTTGGAATAATACACATAGATTTAGTAGAGGGACTTACTAACAAAGAGGTATCACTTAGATATTTAAAAGAAAATACGGAATTTAAGGGAATAATAAGTACAAAACCGCAAAGTATAAAAGCTGCTAAAAAACTAGGTTTTTATGCTATACAAAGATTTTTTATAATTGATAGTATGTCACTTAAAAGTACTAAATTGCACTTAGTAGAGGAGTGTGACGCTATTGAAATATTACCAGGTTTATTATTTAAAGTTATAAAAGATTTGTCTACAGAAATTAAAAAGCCATTAATAGTTGGTGGATTAATTTCGGATAAAGAAGATGTTATAGAAGCACTTAATGCTGGTGCAACTTGTATATCTACAACCAAAGAAAAGATATGGGAAATGTAATTTTTAAAGTATTTTTAAAAGAAAAAATGATATAAAGAAATTTAAAAATGGTAGTTTTTAGTTTGTAGTTATTAGCAATAATAAGTAAAATTAGTTGATGGATAGTAATTGAATTTTAATTAATTTTAATTATGTGATATGTTTGTTATTAAATAAAAGGAAAATTTGGATAAGTATAAAATTTAATCTAAATATTATTTCTGAGGGGGATGTATTATGGAAAAGTATATAGTATCTTTAGATCAAGGAACTACTAGCTCAAGAGCAATTATTTTTGATAAAGAGCAAAATATTTTAAATGTAAGTCAAAAAGAATTTACTCAAATTTATCCTAAAGAGGGATGGGTAGAACATGATCCAATGGAAATTTGGGCAACTCAGTATGGAGTTTTACAAGAGGTATTAGCGAAAAGTAATATAACCCAAGAAAATATAGCAGCAATAGGAATAACTAATCAGAGGGAGACAACGGTAGTTTGGGATAAAAACACAGGGATTCCTATATATAATGCTATTGTATGGCAATGTAGAAGAACAGCAGAGTTTTGCGATGAACTAAAAGAAAGAGGCCTTGAAGAATATATAAAAGAAAGTACTGGTTTAGTTGTAGATGCATATTTTTCAGCAACTAAAATAAAATGGATTTTAGATAATGTTGAAGGAGCTAGAGAAAAGGCTGAAAATGGTGAACTTTTATTTGGTACTATAGATACATGGCTTGTTTGGAAACTTACTAATGGAAAAGTTCATGTAACAGATTATACAAATGCTTCTAGAACTATGCTTTATAATATAAAAGAATTAAAGTGGGATGAGAGATTATTAAAGGAATTGAATATTCCAAAGTCAATGCTTCCAGAAGTTAGAAACTCTTCTGAAATTTATGGATATGCAAATTTAGGAACCAAAGGAGGTGTTAGAGTTCCTATAGCTGGTATGGCTGGAGATCAGCAAGCTGCGTTATTTGGCCAAGCTGCTTTTAATAAAGGTGATGTTAAAAATACTTATGGAACAGGCTGTTTTTTATTAATGAACACAGGGGAAGAACTAGTAAAAAGTAAAAGTGGATTATTAACAACTATTGCTATAGGAATAGATGGTAAAATTCAATATGCTTTAGAAGGTTCAGTATTTGTGGGAGGAGCTGTAGTTCAATGGGTTAGAGATGAATTAAGATTAATAACAGATGCAGCAGATACAGAATACTTTGCAACAAAAGTAAGAGATAATGGAGGAGTATATATAGTTCCTGCCTTTGTAGGGTTAGGTGCCCCATATTGGGATATGTATGCAAGAGGTGCCATATTAGGTTTAACTAGAGGTGCCAATAGAAATCATATAATAAGAGCTGCTATAGAATCTATAGCTTATCAAACAAGAGATGTACTTGAAGCTATGAAAGAGGATGTTGGATATGATATAAATTGCATTAAGGTTGATGGAGGGGCAAGTAAGAATAATTTTCTTCTTCAGTTCCAGTCAGATATAGTTGGTAAAAAAGTAATAAGACCAATTATAACAGAAACTACTGCTTTAGGAGCAGCATATCTTGCTGGTCTTGCTGTTGGGTATTGGAAAGATAAAGAGGAAATAGGGAAGTTCTGGTTTGCAAGTGAAGAATTTGAGCCTAATTTAGAGGAAGAAAAGAAAGAAGCTTATTATAAGAAGTGGAAAAAGGCGGTTTCAAGAGTAAGAGATTGGGAGCTTGATGATTAATTTAAAAATATAGCTTTAAATTGAGGTTCTGTTTTAAATCAGTATTAATAATTAAAAATATAAAAGGGGCTATCTCACTTTGAGTTAGTCCCTTTACTTATTAATCAGATAATTATCATTAAGTATTCAGATTGAGTCAAAATTTCACCTGAATTAAGTATATATTTATTAAAGTTAATTATTTAACATAATTTATAAATTATTTTTTATTTTTTAAAAAGGTTGGTTTTAATAATAATTGGCTTAATATGATACAAGTGAATAGAGGGATGAAACATGGTAATGTTGTAGATAAATTTCCTGGTAAACTTATAAATATTGGTTCCATTAATAAAAGAGCACCAATTAATGCTGTGGAGAAGCCTGTATAAGAAATAAGACCATATTTTTTATTGTATTTTCCTATTCTATAATTTTTTATAAGATTATAAAGACCTAAAGCAAATAGTAAAGTTCCAATAAAAATCATAATCCATAAGAACATAATAGATCACCTCTTGTTATAAATTCTTTTTATAATATAATTGGTTAACTACATATATTTATATTATATATAATATATAGAATAGATATTAGTTGTTTGAAAATAAATAAATTTATGTAAAATAAATATATTATTTTATATTACTTTAGAAATATGTATTTTTTATTTGTTAGGATAGCTATAAAAAGACAGAGATGATGTATCCGTAATTTGATACATCATCTCTGTCTTTTGTTACTAAAGTATTATAAATTATTAGATGTAGTTTTATTAAAATTAGAATATGAAGGGGTAATATGGTTTGTTCTTATTGTAGCAAAGCCTTGATTTGCAATTGATTGATATATATGACTTTTATTGAAATTTTCTGGATTATTAAAATAATCTAGATTTCCCCAAGTTTTATAATTAGTTGTTGTGTATATAGTGTTTCCCACTTGTTTTGTAGTTACACTTGTTACTGCTTCTGTTATTGTATTTGGATTTAGTATATAGCTTGTATTGCTTTTAGACATCCCTGCTCCACCTTCTGAACGTGGTGTATATGCGCTTGATGCAAAGGTACAATCTACATTAACCCATCCTGTAGAAGTTCCTAAAGAAGGTAAATATACTTGATTCCATGCATGTCCACCCCAGTTATCTCCACTGCCTCCATTAGATAGACCGCTTACTACTCTAACTTGAAGACCTTCAGCTCTACACATGTCAGCATATAATTGAGCATAACCTTCACATATTCCTGTTCTATGATTAAAAGTATAAGTAGCTGTTGACTCATTAGGAGTTGCTGTATTATTGTCTAGTGCATTTTCTATACTTTTACTATAGGAAATATTTTGAGCAATCCAAACATAAATAGCTTTTGCTTTTTCTATGTTAGTAGTAGCATTAGCACAGACTTTGTTAGCCATGTTGACTATAGCTGGTGAAGTTTCATTTAATTGATTAATTGATTCACCGTTATATATAATATGTTGATTATCGTAGGTAACTTGTCCATTAAAATTATTTCCAGTAGTTTCTGATAAATATTGATAGTTTATATAACCTATATTTCCTTTATAAGACACTTTATAAAAATTATTATTCATTCCTAAAACGTTTACTTCAGTTCCTTCTGGTAATAATGCTAAAGTTGAAGAATTGCTAGTTGCTTCTTTAGTAAAATGTGTATATTTACAATTGACAATCTTTGCTGTAAATAATGGTACACTATTACTTAGAGCATTAATAGCAACATTATTATTTTTGTAATGTATTTTTTGAACCATAGCAGTAGGATTAATATTGTTTATAGTTAACATTGAAACACATCCTTTATCTTTAGTCTATAACTTATAGTTATTTTATTGCGAAAAATTTAAGATATTAAATAAGTATAGTAATAATATAGTACTATATTAGATTTATTTCAATAATATGTATTTATAGGTTATTATTATTTTAATTATATAAAATTATTTATTAAAAATAAAATTGACTTAAAAATAAAATTGACTTAAAAATAATAAATTGATATTTTAATATTAATTTTAATTTAATTAATATAAAGATTAAAAATAATTTTCAAAAGTGGAATGAAGTATTTAGGTTATAAAAAAGTTGAAGATGAATAATATTATAAAAATAAGATGAATCATGTTGAGAGATAGTTGAAGAGTAGAAGTAAAATATTAACAAAGGGTTAAAAGTAAATTTAATATTAGATTTTTTTATTTTACTATGTTATAATAAAAATAAGAAAACGATTAAATTAAATAAATTTTAAAGTAATTAACTTGTGTAAAGAGAGATGAGAGCTAAACACAAAAGCGGTATTTTTATGCCCTTTTGGTTTGGCTCTTTTTATTTTATTAAATGGGAGAGAAGGAGAGATTTTCATGTATGATGTAGCAATAATCGGTTCAGGTATAGTAGGAGCTTCTATTTTTAGAGAACTTACAAAATATAATTTAAATGTAGTAGTGATTGAGAAAGATAATGATGTTTCTATGGGTTCAACAAAGGCTAATTCAGCTATTGTCCATTCAGGATATGACCCAGAGCCAGGAACTCTTATGGCTAAGTATAATGTTGAAGGGAATAAGATGTTTGATAAACTATGTTCTGATCTTTCAGTTCCTTTTAAGAGAAATGGTTCTCTTATTATAGCTTTTAATGATAATGATTTAAAAGTCATTGATGAATTGCATAAAAGAGGTATTGAAAATAAGGTTGATGGAATAAGAATTTTAAGTAGAGATGAAGTATTTGAAATAGAACCAAATTTGAATGAAGAAGTTATAGGTGCTTTATATGCACCAACAGGAGGAATTGTTGGTATCTATGAATTAACAATAGCGTTAATGGAGAATGGCATAGATAATGGTGGTGAACTTAGATTAAATTCAAAGGTTGTAGCTATAAATAAAGATAAAGATAAGTTCACTATAAGTATAGATAATGGTGATGTTATAGAAAGCAAATATGTTATAAATGCAGCTGGTGTTTATGCTGATGAAATTCACAATATGGTTGCAAAGGAAAATTTCAAGATAACTCCAAGAAGGGGAGAATATTTTTTACTTGATAAGAGTCAAGGTTCACTTATTAAGCAAACTATATTCCAATGTCCTAATGAACTTGGAAAAGGAATATTAGTAACTCCAACTGTTCATGGAAATCTCTTAGTAGGACCAGATGCTACTGATATTATAGATAAAGATGATGTTAAAACTGAGGGAGAACATTTAGAATTTATAAAAGAAACTTCTTTTAGGACAACTAAAAAAGTTAATTTTAGAGAAAGTGTTAGAAATTTTGCAGGGCTTAGGGCAGTAGCAGACAGAGGTGATTTTATTGTTGAAGAAACTAAGGATGTTAAAGGATTTATAGATGTTGCAGGTATAAAGTCTCCAGGATTAACCTCAGCGCCAGCTATAGCTGTAGATGTTGTTAAAATTTTAGAAAATAGTGGATTAACTTTAGAAAATAAGGAGGATTTTAAAGCAACTAGAGAGCAAATCCACTTTATGAATCTTTCACAAGAGGAAAAAGCAGCTCTTATTAAGAAAGATAGTAGATATGGAAGAATTATTTGTAGATGTGAAAATATTACCGAGGGTGAAATTGTAGATAGTATAAATAGAACTTTAGGAGCAACCACTATAGATGGAGTAAAAAGAAGATGTAGGCCAGGCTGTGGAAGATGTCAAGGTGGATTCTGTGGACCAAGGGTTCAAGAAATAATAGCAAGGGAAAAAGGTGTTGCAATAAAGGATATAGATTTAGATAGAAAGAATTCATATATATTAACAGGTAGAACAAAGTAGGAGGATGGAGTTATGAAATATGATTTAGTTGTTATTGGTGGAGGACCTGCAGGACTTGCAGCAGCATATGAAGCCTATGAAAATGGAGTAAGAGATATATTAATAATAGAAAGAGATAAGGAATTAGGGGGAATATTAAATCAATGTATTCATAACGGATTTGGTCTTCATACTTTTAAGGAGGAATTAACAGGACCAGAGTATGCTGAAAGATTTATAGACCTTGTTAATGAAAGAGAAATTGAAGTCAAATTAGATACTATGGTTTTAGATATAGATGAAAATAAAAATGTCCATGCTATAAATACAGAAGAGGGATATTTAGTTATAGAAGCAAAAGCAATTGTTTTAGCAATGGGTTGTAGGGAAAGAACTAGAGGTGCTATAAATATGCCAGGAGATAGACCATCTGGAATATTTACAGCAGGAGCAGCTCAAAGATATATTAATATGGAAGGATATATGGTAGGAAAAAAGGTTCTTATATTAGGATCAGGTGATATTGGACTTATAATGGCAAGAAGAATGTCTTTAGAGGGGGCAGAAGTTAAGGCTGTGGTTGAACTTATGCCATATTCTAACGGATTAACAAGGAATATAGTGCAATGTTTAGATGATTATAATATACCTTTATATTTATCACATACTGTAGTGGATGTTAGAGGAAAAGAAAGATTAGAAAAAGTTATTATAGCTAAGGTTGATGAAAATAGAAAGCCAATTAAAGGCACTGAGATTGAATTTGATGTAGATACACTTTTATTATCAGTAGGTTTAATTCCAGAAAATGAATTATCTAAAAATGCTGGAATTACATTAGATAATAGAACAAATGGATTAGTTGTGTCAGAAAGTATGGAAACATCTGTTGAAGGAATATTTGCTTGTGGGAATGTAGTTCATGTACATGACCTAGTAGACTTTGTTACAGAAGAGTCAAAAAATGCAGGTAGGAATGCAGCTAAGTATATAATGGGTAAAAAAAGAGGAGAAAGCTTTGTTGAACTTAAAAATGGAGCTAATATAAATTATACTGTTCCTCAAAAAGTTGATATTGATGCTTTAGAAGGAAATCTTACAGTGTTTATGAGAGTAAGAGATGTATTTAAAAATAAGGATATAGTTGTGAGAGATAAGGATAATAATATTGTACAAAGCTTTAAGAAGCAACATTTAGCTCCAGCTGAAATGGAACGAATAACTATTCTTAAGGATAGATTAAACCCTAATCAAGGAACTTTAACAATTTCATTAGAGGAGGTAAAGTAGGATTATGAGAGAGTTAATTTGTATAGTATGTCCAAAAGGATGTCACTTATCAGTAGATACAGAAAATTCAATAGTTATAGGGAATACCTGTAAAAGAGGAGAGATATATGGATTAAATGAAGTTAAAAATCCAACAAGAATAGTGACTTCAACAGCTAGAATAAAAAATGGTGATGTAATACCATGTAAAACAGAAAATCCAATACCAAAAGCAATGATCTTTGATGTAATGAAGGAGATAAATAGTATACAAGTAGAATTACCAGTTAAAGTTGGAGAAATATTAATAAAAGATGTTTTAGGGACAGGAGTAAATATCATAGCTACCAAAACTGTTAAAAATGAAGAAGTAAGCAAGGAAGAAACAGCAAAAGAAGAAATATTACTATCTGTATAGAAGAAAATAAAGTCTATTTAAAAGATATGCTTCTCTTATAATGTATAGTTGAAATAATAAAAACTATTGTTATAGAAAGGAAGCATATTTTTTATTTGCTTATAAAAAAGGTTGAATAAGTTAAGATATTATTTTTATATTATGATAGAAAAAATATAGTTTTTTATCAAGGTTTGTTTTGGTGATTTATTCATAGGTATTATATAGTACAATTTAATTAAAATGTAATAAAAGAGGACTTAAATAATTTATGAGAGCTAAAAATAAAGTGGTTAAATATGGCGTAACTATAGGGATTATAGTTATAGTTTTAGGAGGATTTTTTTATTGGAAAAATAATAGAATTATTGTAACTAAGATGTTATTTGAAAATAGTAAAATTCCCAGAATACCATTTATAGGGGGAATGTTAGCAAAAAATAGAAGTTTGTTTCCAAAGTATATTAGTGGAATACATAGTGTTAATAATACTTCTATTAAATGTTAATAAAGTTTGAATGAAAAATATGTAATTAGTGTACGAAAATAGTTAAAAAAGTACTAGTATAAGTGAAAATAGTATTTTAAAGTTTCCAATAATGAGATATAATCATAATTGCAATTGTGAAATAAAATTTGATTCAGAAGTATATTTTAATAAAAAATTAATTCTGAGAACCTAAGAGGCAAGATTGTACATATCTTACTTATAAGGAAAATAAGATAGTTCAATAAGTGTCTATTAGATAAATTTTAATAATTTGTAAACATAGGAGGAAAAAATGGAGGATAAATTAAAAAGTACAATGGAAGAGATTGAAGAAAAAGCAGAGCAAACAGTAGAAGATATGATGGAAGCTCTTGAAAAAATAGCTAAAGAAAGAAAAAGTAAAGCACAAAAAAGAAAAATAAGCAATGATTTAGAAACAATATTAAAAGCTTGTACAAGAGATGAATTGAAGAATATATTAAGTACTCTAGATATTAAATTTAAAGCTTCAGATAAAAAGGATAATCTAATAAATACAGTAGTTGAAAATTATAAAAATGCTGTAGTAGACGTATTTAAAAAGATAGATAGTACTGTATATGAAGATTTACAAGTCCTTTTAATGAATAATGGTATTTTAGATAAGAAAATTGATAAAACATTTAAAGATAATTCTTATTTAGAGAGATTAGGAATGTTATTTTTAGCTTCAGATGAAGAAAAAAATATATATTTAGTTGCACCAACTGAAGTACTAGAAGCTATAAAAGAAATAAATAAAAAAGATTTAGAGAAGAATGATAGAATTGTTAACTTATTTAAAGGAATGACATTTTATTATGGGTTCATCTCTTTAGACGAATTTATAGCTAATATACCAGCAGAAGAAAATTTAAATGAAGATGATATAAGACTTTTATTTATGATGTTAGAAGACATAAATAGAGATGGATTATATGTAGATAATAAGTGGAAGAGTGAGTATTTAGAGTACTCTGTAGATTTTGAAAACTTATTAGAGAATGAAAATTTACAAGATGAAGAATTTAAAAAATTAACATCTAATGAGCTTTTAAAAGCATCAGAGAAGTTTTATATAGGTAATAAAAAAATTTATATGCCTTTAATAAATGTAGTGAAGGAATATTATGAAGCTCCAGAAGAAGCTTTAGAACAAATGAAACAAGAAATCTACATGTATTCTCAATTGCATAGTGAAGAGGAATTAAAAACATTTATACTTTCAAAAATAAAACCACAAGCTGAAATAAAAATGAAATTTAGTGATGCTTTACATAAGGTGTATACTAGAATACCTTTATGGAAATATAGAGGATATACAGAATTAGAAAAATTTAGCCCAGAGGTAAGAGTTGTTAAGGTTGGAAGAAATGAACCTTGTCCTTGCGGAAGTGGGAAAAAGTATAAAAAGTGTTGTGGAAAATAATTAAGTAAACTGTATTGTTAAATAAGTTAAAAAACATATCGGATATTAAGTAGAAGATTATACTTAATATCCGATATTTTATTTAAATCAATTTAAAATTTATTATAATTTTTTTTCTTTACATCTATTATAAAAATTAGTAAAGAAATTTAAACGGCGACCAGAAGTAAAATCTAAAAGTTCTTTATTATTTAAGTGACCTAATTTAACTTGTCGTATAATTATATCATTTAAAGGAACAGTGTTGTAATTTTTCATTATATCATAGAGAATCATAAAAGTAGTAGTACGACCTACTCCTGCTTTACAATGAAAATGTAAATATGAGTCCTTAGGAGTGTTTTGAACAAATTTTATGAAATCATTAATTGTATTTTCTTTTGGAAGTTGATCATCTGTAACTGGCATTCGGATATAAAATAAATTATTAATACATAAAGTATATTCACTATAAGATCTTTCTACAAGGATAGAACCATTATTATTTAATGTTATATAATCATTTATCTTCAAGTTATTTATTTTTTGTAATTCATCATTTAATATTTCCTTTCTAGACAGACCTTCATTAGCATTATTTAAATTATTTTTCCAGCTTACTGGTATATTATTTATAAAGCCATGTGATTCTTCTTTTAAATCAACTACTATAATTTTATTATCTGTATTAATTTCTTTTTTTATTAATGATAAACCATTTTCTGAAAATCGTGCACTATATGATATATTTAATTCATTTAAGCCTGTATAATTTATATCATCTATATTTTATCTGAACTTTTTCGAAAATGTTTAGATAAGCCAATATTATTATTATCAAGAATAATATTTATATCTAAAGCAAAAACAGGAATAACAAAAGTAAAATTAGTAAATAAAGAAAGAAAAATTAACAATATGGCAAGTGAATGCTTAAGTTTATTTTTTTAAAGTTTCATATAAATAAATTCCTTTCATATATTGAAATTTCTAATATTCCCCAAATTATATTGTAATAAGTAGTGACTTTTAAGAGATAGTATTTTCTTACTAAGTTTATTTATTCATAGGATAATGAGTTTTATCTTATTAGCGTTAAGATTTCTACATAAAGGTTATTAGATATTGAGATGGAGTGAAAATCTGGCCTAAGTTAAGATTATGTTATATTATAAATTAACATAAAATTAAAAATATACTACAAATATTAGATAGATTAAATGATAAAATGGTTATATATAGTTTAACAAGGATAAATTGTATCTAGAGGAGTTACTTATTTATGAAACTAAATAAATTGAGAAATAGAAATGTATATATTTTACTTTTTATATTAGTTATATGTTTAGGCTTAAGTTCTAGGAAGTTTTATATGTATTTGCCTAAATTTATAGCAGACTATTCAGGAGATACACTTTGGGCCATGATGGTTTATTTAGGAATTGCTTTTGTATTTAACAAATTAGAAAGCAAAAAAGTAATGATTTTAGCATTAATATTTTCGTATTTAATAGAATTTTCTCAACTTTATCAAGGTCAATTAATAAATAGTATAAGAAATACTACTATTGGGGGGCTAGTTCTAGGATATGGTTTTTTATTCTCAGATTTAATTTGCTATTTAGTTGGTATACTATTAACATTTTGCTTAGAAAAAATATTTTTTAAAATTAAAAAGTAAGGGAGAATTAATATGGATGGGGTTATATTTAGAGAAAGTACAGAAAGTGAATTAAACGAAATTATAAGCAATATAAAAGAATTTGCAACATATATAAATGGATATGATAGGACTAACATAGATATAGAATCTTTAAGAAATGCTATTTTTATTACTAAAAAAATTGAACATAGATTTATTGAGGTAAATGATGAAATAGCAGGATATATTATTTATTTTAATATATTTTCTACGTTTAAAGGTAGATTAGGAATTTATTTAGAAGATTTATATATAAAAGAAAAATATAGATCAAAAGGGATAGGAAAAAAAGCATTTGATTATTTACAAGAAGTAGCAAAGGAA
>CAUWDH010000038.1:0-39004 GCA_963557775.1 uncultured Sarcina sp. | reverse complement strand
TTTGGTTCATCTGGAGTTTCTGGTTTCTCTGTATCCTCTGGGTTATTTGGTTCATCTGGAGTTTCTGGTTTCTCTGTATCCTCTGGGTTATTTGGTTCATTTGGAGTTTCTGGTTTCTCTGTATCCTCCGGATTATTTGGTTCATCTGGAGTTTCTGGTTTTCCTGTTGTATTATCTTCACTTTTTTTATTTTCTACTACCTTGGTAACTATTTCACCTTGTTTTGTTATTTCGAACTCAATTGCTTTACCGTTTAATTCGTATCCTTCCGGTGCTTTAATTTCTTCATAAGTATACTTTCCAGCTACTAAGTTTTCGAATTTTGCTATACCTTTTTCATCTGTTGTTCCCTTAGCCACTTCATTTCCATTTACATCTTTAATTATAAACTCTGCTCCTGAAAGTGCTAAATTTTTATTATCAGTATCTACTTTCTTAATTTCTAAGGCACCCTTTATAATTTTCTTATTTTCTACTACCTTAATGACTACTTGTCCTTGATCTGTTATTTTAAATTCAACAGGCTCATTATTTAACTCATATCCATCTGGCGCTTTAATTTCTTCATAAGTATAAGTTCCAGCTACTAAATTTTCGAATTTTGCTATACCTTTTTCATCTGTTATTCCCTTAGCCACTTCACCTCCATTTGCATCCTTAATTATAAACTCTGCACCTGGAAGTGCTAAATCTTTATTGTCTGCATCTACCTTCTTAATTTCTAAGGTACCCTTTATTATAATTTTCTTATTTTCTACTACCTTAGTAATTACTTCACCTTGCTTTGTTATTTTAAATTCAACAGGCTCATTATTTAACTCGTATCCATCCGGTGCTTTAATTTCTTCGTAAGTATAAGTTCCAGCTACTAAGTTCTCGAATCTTGCTATACCATTTTTATCTGTTGTCCCTCTAGCTACTTCATTTCCACTTATGTCTTTAATTACAAACTCTGCACCTGAAAGTACTAAATCTTGATTATCTGATTCTACTTTCTTTATTTCTAAGCTCCCTTTAGTAACTTCTAAATTATTTAAAATATCCCAATTAAATATAAAGTTATGAAGTTCTCCATTTTTAGCAGTATCTTTCTCTATTTGATTAAGATCATTAGTAAATACTTGTCCATTTATTGAACCACCATATACATTAACAGTAGCATTTGGAGCTATTATACTTCCTGGTACATCAACCCTAAGAGTCTCTATAGTTTTAGCATTTGGAAATACCCACAGTATCCTTGGAGCTAATTTATGCATTAAAGCCTTATCATAGGTTCCAATTTCTTTTCCTTCATAATATAATGCTCTATCAAAATTAATTGTCTCAGCTTCTGAGTACATTATTAAGTGATCATTTTCCTCTAATTTAGGAATTCTAAACTCCCAACTATCTATTCCTTTAAAATCTAAATGTTTTTCATTTCTCCATTCTTCATTGATAAGTATATTTTTATTTAATTTAGCTCTTGCAAACTTCAAAGTAGAACCACTAACTTTTTCATCACTTGATTCTATAGTTTTAACTTTTTCTATAGACTTATTTATATCATTTTGTATTTTATCAAAAGTCTCATAAACTTCTGCTTCCGATTTTTCAATAATAGCTTCAAATTTATCTGCTGACTTCAATAAATCTTTATTAGCTTTACTTGTTAAAACTCCTATTCCTGCTGAAAGTAATAAGTTCCTTTTAACTCCTTCAGCAGTTGTCCCAGTATCTATAATTTCTCCACCTAATAAAAAAGTAGGTGTTGTTGTGTCTATTATAGGATTTCCAATAGCTACATTATTACCATTAAAAGCAGCAGCAATACTAAAACTATTCCCTATAGTTGGTGCTTCTATATCTCCTTTAACTGCTAATTTTCCTTCAACATCAGCTCCTGAAGCTGTGTGTTTTCCAAAAACAACTCCATTATAAGTCTTATAATCACCTAATGATTGTAAAGCCTTTATCTCCTCTTTAGGACTTGACATTGCTATATTCTGCCATAAAATATTAGTTCCTACTATTGTAGCTAATACAAAAGCAATTTTCTGTTTTAAATTTTTCCTTCCCATTCTAAATTCAATTCCCCCTATAATTCACCTAAATTTTTCATCCAACAATTAATTTTTTTGTCTTGCTAAATTTAAATAAAATTAACTAAGCATCTCCCCTAAATAATTAAATTAAAAATGCCTTCAAACTAAAACTTATGTAAACTATATATTGCCTTATTTAAACTACATATACTATTTCAAATATTTCTCCTAAAAAATTTTAATACATTTTCCATAAAATTATACCTTATTTTACCAAATAAGTAAATATTAAAATAAATCTATTATGATTATTAATCTCTTATTACTACAAAAAAAATACAAATTCTTCTTTTTTCAATATCTCAATTTATTTATATACTTAAAATAAAAATAAACAAACTAATTTGAATTATCAAATAATTCTTTATACAAATAAAATACCCAGATTCCTTATATTTGATATAAAGAATCCAGGCATATTTTATTCTACGTATTCTATTTCTAAATTAATTCTATTATAAACCATATTTTATAAGACTATAATATTATAATTTTTCTCTTATTTTCATTTCTAAAACCTTATATAGATATTTTATCAATATTTAAAAAAACTAATATTTTGGTAAATTTACTAATTTATTAAACTTATCTATTGCTTTTTATCTTCAAATATCCATTTATTCATCTTTTCTCTTGTTATATCTTCATTAAAGGTTAAATAATATATTCCTTTAATTAATTTTCCCTCACAATCAGTATCATTTGGAAACCTTTGTTCTTGTAATTTCCCTCCTATTTTCACCAAATCAGTTCCTATTGTTAGTATATCACCTTTTGGTAGACTTGTTTTTGTCATTGGCAATACATTATCTATTAATTCTTGATATTTTGAAGGAGATACTTTTTGTAGTTGTTCAAATATTTTTCCTAGTACTTCTCTATGTCTTTCTGTTCTTTTATAATCTCCTCCTGCTGTATACCTTATTCTACAATATGCTAATGCTTGTGTTCCATTTACGTGTTGAATTCCTGTTGTTGTGATTTCTGAAGCGTTAGTTTTATTTACAACGTTTAGGCCTTTTATACATCTATTTATATATTTAAGTTCTGATTCATCTATATCTAAGTTTATTCCACCTATTAAATCTACTATTTTAGGTAATGAAGAGAAATTGACTGTTATAAAATCCTTTATATTTAATCCAAAGTTCTCATTTATAGTTTTTAAAGCTAACTCTGGTCCTCCGAAAGCATAAGCATGATTTATTTTATCTTTATTCTTTCTTCCTGATATATCAACATAACTATCCCTCATTATTGATGTTACTTTAGCTGTTCTATGTTCTCTATCTATTGTTAAAATCATTATTGAATCTGATCTTCCTGTCAGACCATCTACATTATCTATACCAAATAAAGCTATGTTTTGTATAGAATCATATTTAGTTGATAACTCTGTATCTAACTTTTCATCTATACCTAAATTTTCTTTATTTACTTCTACTTTTTCTATTTTACTTAACATATTATTAATATAGTAATATCCTCCACTTATAACTGCAATAATAATTGTTACTATTACACTTAAAACTATTAGTGAAATTTTTCTTCCCTTTTTCATTTTAATTTTCCCCTATCTAATATTAATTTTTTAATATCTTCTATAAATTTTTAATCTATAAATTGTTATCAAAATAAATTTTAAGAACTTAATAAATAATTAAAACCCCAATGATAATCCTCTACTTAATTATCATCAGGGTATATTAAAGAATTATAAGTTTAAATTTTTTAAATAAGCTCTAAACTCTTCTCTTCTTAATGCATATTCTACAGTTACTTCTAAAAATCCTTGCTTTGATCCAACATCATGTCTTCTTTCTTTAAAGTTATAAGCATACATTGCTTCTGTTTCTATAAATTCAAGAAATGCATCTGTTAGTAGTATTTTCTAGTATTTCAAATATTCTAGGAGTAATTATATATCTTCCTAGTATTGCTACATTTGTTGGGGCTTCATCCTTATTAGGTTTTTCAACTAATCCTTTAACCTTATAAACAGGACCTTCAAAACAGGACCTTCAATATGTATTCCATCCACTTCAACATCACCTGTAATACAGCTTGTACCCCTAATATACTTGTTTTATATTCATCATAACAATCTATAAGTTGCTTTAAACATGGGTATTCATCATTATAAACAATGTCATCTCCTAAAAGAACAGCAAAAGGTTCATCTCCCACAAAAGTTTTTGCACAATTAATTGCATGACCTAGTCCTTTCGGCTGCTTTTGTCTTATAAAGTAAATATCAACCATATCTTATATCTCTTTAATCATATTTAGAATATCGTCTTTCCCTGACTTCTCAAGCTCTATTTCTAGTTCTATACTACTATCAAAATAGTCATCTGCAAATTTTTTACTTCTTCCTGTTATAATTAAAATCTCTTCAATTCCTGATGCTATTGCTCTTTCAATAATATATTGTATTGTAGCTTATCGACTACTGGAAGCATTTCTTTCGGTTGTGATTTTGTTGCTAGCAAAAATCTAGTTCCTAATACTAATTCTGGTATTATGACTTTTCTAATTTTTTATTCATTAAAAATTCACCTTTAAAAGTCTAATTCAAAAATCATTATTTTATGACATTAATATAAATTCAAAATTATACTACTAAATATTACATATCAAAAAATATTAATTTAATCTTATAGTACATATTTATTCAATAATTATAAATATCTCTCCTTTACTATCCCATCAACCATATCCATTTTTTTTATTTTAAAGCTAGTTTTAGCTGATTTCTTATTCTATTTAAGTTATGAGTTTCACTATTTACTTCAAAGTAAGTATCTCCACTTATATAGCCTATTAAAAATCTCATCACTAGTTTCATTATTATTAGTTTTTCTGAAAAAGCTATATTGCCTATATATTACAGTACCTAAAGCTATTAAACAAATAACTTTTCCTGTCACATCATCTATCATTATATTATTTATTTTTGCATCATTATGAGTAACTCTTGTGGAATCCTTCTCTCTTCTAATAAATTAATTAATTTATCAAAAAGAACCTACTCTATTCATTATAAATTTTATTTCTAAAAGAGAACTTTCACTCTACTGACAGTATCTTTTTCTACTGTCTCTAAGAAATCTCTATATCTCTTAGGTACATTATGAAAATCTTCTATTATTTCAAAAAGCTCTAATGGATTAAAATCAACAAGTTGTTTTGAGAATTTGCCAAGTACTTTCCCTACTTCATACATATGTTCTGCTTTGTCAACCTTCATATAAGTTCTAGCCCCTTCAATAAATAAAAAGCCTCTCCAATAATCACCAACTGAACCTTTATGATAAGCTTCCCAGACTTAGTCTTCACTAAATTTAAAGATTCCCTTGAAACCTCATCTAATGCTAACTTAACATTTTCAGCAATATGTAAAGTTATCTTCTTCATGTTATCCATAAGTTTCTTTAGATTGATAGAGACATTATGATTAATCCTTTGTTTGATATATTTTTTGATCTTAGGATCTACATTAAAACTAACAATAAAAGCATCATTTATATTACCAATATTCAGAAACAAACTCCACTCAAAGGTAAATGCTTCTATTATTTCCTTAGCTAACAGATTATTTTCCATCTTATTTTTCTTTTCTATTTTTTGTAATATAAAGTATCAATTTAATTTTATCCACCAATTAATAAAATTGCTTTAAATCTTTTTTTATTTTTGTTGTTGATATCCCTTCCGTTCTATTCAAATAAATGACTTCACAATATTTAGTTAAAAAATCAAATTTACCTTTCCAGTCATCTCCCATAACAAATATATCTACATCATGCTTTTTTATATCATTAATTTTTTGCTCCCAACTATTTTCTAAAATAACTTCATCAACAAACTTTATTGACTCTAATATTGTTATTCTTTCAATATCTGAATAATATGCTTTTTTCCCTTTAATCATATTAAACTCATCACTTGAAACTGCAACAATTAAATAATCCCCTAATGCCTTCGCTCTACGCAATATATTTAAATGCCCCACATGAAATAAATCAAATGTCCCATATGTTATAACCTTTTTCATTTTATTCCTCCTAATTATTTTTTATCTTTCTCCTATGATAATATATAATCATAACTCTATAAATTAATATAACTAACTCTGCCATTGTAGTAGACATTGCTAATGTAATAAGATTTATATTGTTTGTTATTAATAAAAAAGTTATATTTATAATATGAATTATTGAACCTATCAAAATAGAATTATTAGCTTCTTTATTTAGTCCCATAGCTCCCAATGTTGGAAACCCTAACATATAACTCGGAAGGGTTATTAAAATAATTGGAATTAAACACTTCAAAACATTGGCTGCATTGATAAATTCACTTCCAAAGAGGAAAACACAAATACTTTCGGCAAAAATAAATACTACAAGGCATCCACATAATATTATTGGCATAACTAGTTTTAATATTTTTTTAATAAGCTTAAAGTCTTTATTCTTTATCATATATGGATATATACTATCAGCTATTGGTGTCATTCCACTCCTCGCTGTACTTACTAACTTTTCAGCTGAGCTATAAATACCATTAAATGTTCCAGTTGGATCTACGAAACCTAATATAATTGAATTACTTGCTCCATATGCAGTTGATGCTATTCTTGAATAGAAAAATCCACTTGATGTTTTTAATGTATTTATTATCTCCCTAAACTCTATATTGATAAATTTTATTTTAAGCTTTTTAGTTAAATGAATATATACCCCTATAATAGCAACAATACTCCCTATTATATTTAAAATTGGAATTATATAATAATCTGAAGGTTTTCTTAAAAATATAAATATCATTATTGTAAAAAACATTTTTATACCTACTGTTCTAATAGTTATTGCACGCATTTGTTCTAATCCTCTATATAAATAATCTGGAATCAATGAATTAAGACAAGTTGCTAACCAAAATAAAATATACAAATGAAAATCTTCTCTAATCATAGGTGTAAATATAAATAAAATTCTTAGAAAAATTAACGAGATAACCATTAATATAATTTTAGAAACAGTTACGCAAGTAAATACCTTAGAACACAGCTCTTTATTCTCTCTATGTCTTGCAATCTCTTCTGTAGCTGATAATATAAATCCAAAATCTATAAGTAGCTGAAAATATACCATTATTGACGTAGCAAAACCTATTTTTCCATAAACTGATATTCCCATTATTCTTGTTTGATATGGTACTGTAATAAATGCAAAAAAATATGTCGAGAACTGAAGAATATATAACATAATAGTATTTTTTAATAAATTATTGTTTTTTAAATTATCTTTAATTTTCAATTATTTAAGTTCTCCATTTCTCTCAATGATTACCCTTTTTATAATATCAGCAATAATCACTGATGCGTTTCCATTTTCTTTTATTTCATTTTCTTTTATAAATGATTTCACTTTTCCTATATAATCTTTTTCATTATAGCTTAAAATATTATTTCCTAACTCTACATTATTAGTTGCTATACTAAAAGGTAAATTATAGTAATCAAAATAAAAATCTCTATCTTTAATATAATCATCCATATCAGAAGAATATAGAAAAATCGGCTTTTTAGTTAACATAAAGTCAAACATACTACTCGAATAGTCCGTTATTAATATATCCGATATTGTTAATAATTCTTGCATATCACTATAATTTGATGCATTTAACACATAATCGTTATAATTAATAAAGTTACTTTTTTCTGCTATTCCAGGATGTAATCTAACCATTACACACCATCCCCCCCCAAATTTTTTATTCAAAACCTCAGTAAGTTTCTTATAATTAACATCATAAATATCTAAATTTTTATTTTTTCTAAATGTAGGAGCATATAATACAACTTTTATATTATTATCTATATTAAATTTTCCCTTAATTACTTTTTTACTTTTTTCATCATAATTAACTATAATATCATTTCTTGGAGAACCACATTCTATAATTTTTCCATTATACCAAAAAGAATTTTTATATAAATTAGTGCAAAATTTACTGTTAGACACCATTAAATTAGCCATTTTTGAATCTTGAATTGCAGATTTTATATAATATTTAGGTAGTGCTTTTTCAGCATCTTTTTCTATTTTTTTTAATGCTAAACATCCATGCCAAGTTTGAATATAAAACTGTTTTTTTCTCTTTCTTACATATTCAGCCTTTCGTGCATTATCTATCCATAGTCTTGCAGTTACTAACTCATAAATTGCCTTTATTGAATTATATTTCACTGTTCTTATTCCTATCGGCATTTCTTCTTTTGTATCTTGAACTAGCCAAACTATATCATAATTTACATTTTGCTGAAACAAACTACTTACTATATATTTAGAATTTCCACCATAACCTCTTCCAAAATAACTCGATATCACTATTTTATTATCTTTTACTTTAAAAAATCTCATTATATAATAGCATGATGTCATTATTTTATTATACAAAAGTTTCAATACCTTATAACTTAAGTTACTATGTTTCATATTTAAAATTCACCTTCCATTTTAAAAACAAGAATTTTTATTCTTAATTTTAACTTTTGACCATATTAACAAACTTAACATAAAAGTATTTTTGAAATTTATTATTAATATAAATAAGCTAATAAAGTACTTTCTTTCTTTCGATATATTTTTTAATTTTTTCTTTACTTTAACTAATCCCTTCAGTGAATCAAACAAGTTATGATTATAACACTTATATAACATTAAAGATTTATAAATATCAATAAATTTATTATTAATACTATATGAATTTATTGATATAACATTAATTGCTTCATATTGCATTAAAGAAATTAATTCCAAGTCATTATCTAATCTATTACTTAAATTTATCTCCATATTTTTTAATAAATTAGAATATCTTTTTTCTAGATTTACTTTATAAGATGTGGTTATTGATCCTTCTCTAATTCTGTAATTATATAAACTATTAGGTAATTCAACAATTCTATTGCAAACACTTACTAATTCAGAATTAAATAAAACATCTTCTGCATAAATCTCTTCATTTTTTTTAAATCTAATATTATTTGATACAATTAAACTTTTTTTATAGATTTTATTACAACAGATAATACCATATTTCTCTTGAATAAATGTATTATAATAAAAATTCAATAATGTATTTTTATCATTTATATTATTTAACTTGAATTTAGGAATAAAGTTTTTAAAAACTTCTTTCTCAGTCCTTCTCGTATATCCACACATGCATATATCAGCATTATAATGTTCAATACTTTTAACCATAATCTCCAGAAAATCATTATCTATCCAATCATCTGAATCAACAAATACGATATATTTTCCTTTTGCTACATCAAGTCCTCTATTCCTAGCTTCACTTAATCCTTTATTATTTTGATAAATATATACACACTTATCATTACCATTTATAATTTCTTGAATTTTTTTTTCACTATCATCTTGACTTCCATCATTTATTATGATTAATTCAAAGTCATTAAACTTCTGATTTAATATTGAACTTAAACATTTTTTCACAAACTCGCTTGTATTATAAACTGGTACAATTACTGATACCTTCATAGTTCTTCTCCTCTCTAGAAGCATGTCCCTTTCTTACCAAACACATTATTATTATTATTATATATAATGGTAATGCTTCATTCATTAATATATCTAAAGATGCACAACATATAATAAATATAATTATTATCACTGGATCGTTTTTAACAGAAAGCTCTTTAATATTTTTAATTATATTAAACAATACTGGAATATAAATGAAAATAGTTCCTATAATACCCATTTGATATATTAAAGAGACAAATGTATTATGCGTTGATATATCGTTTAAGTAAATTCTGTCATACATTCCTATACCAAAAAAAAGTTCATACACATTGTTATAAAAGAAATTCATATATTGATTTAGTATATCTATCCTTCCGTTTGAAAAATCATTATTATTAACCTTTAAATCATTAAGTCTAAATAATATTCCATCTAATATCCCCAATTTGAAAAAAATATATCCGACTAAAATTAAAATTAAGAATAATAAAAATATAGTTTTAATCCTTACTTTGAGTATACTCTTTAAAACTATACTTAATAATATTATTGATATACCTACAAAAAACATTTTAGATGATGTTAGAAAACCAAATAATGATACTATTGTTAAATTAAAAAACATTATTCTTTTTCTTCTTTTGTTCAATTTTTCATATTTAAATATATTAAACGAAAAACATAATGTCATTAATATCAATACTGAAATAAAATTAGAATCATTAAATAATCCAGCATATCTTATTGCATCAATTGAATTTGTATATGTATCTGAAGAAAGGTATATAGTCATATGATTAATATTCCTAAAAACTTTTTCTGCTAAAAATGAGCTAATTATACCAAGATATAATGAATTAATGCATAAAATCTTATTACAGTACTTTTCATAATTTAACATAAGTAAATCTAAAAATATTATTGACATTATATAAGCGGCAAAACCTAACTCAATCAGATTACCTCTGATGAATCTATTAAAAAAAATATAGATAGAAAATATTAATATCATTAAAAGAGATTTTATTTTTATTTTCTTTTCTTTTAATACTATAAACATAAGAAAAGAAAAATATAGCATATGATATAATGTTGGACTGCTTGGACTTAACTTTAATACTTCCATCCAAGGCAAGAAACTCAATAAAATGGTTATTTTACATATATACGGGAGAATAACTATTCCTGTACAAGCAATTACAATTCCTGAAATCATTAATATCTTAATTGAAAAAAGATGAGATAAAAATATAATTAAAAGTGCTATACTACAATAAACTAATGATATTAATTCTAATTTTTTCTCTTTTTCTTTTAGCATATCTCCTCCTTATTATGTTAATTCTTTATATACTTTAAACAATTCTTTTTCCATATTAGTCCATAAAAAATTTTTTTCATAATACCTTCTCATATTGATAGATATATCATTCCATTCAGCTTTACGCTTTATTAATTTCTCAATTCCTATCTTTAAACTGTTCTTATTAAAATCTATTATTTCTCCAAATTTGTTTTCCTCTATGATATAATCCATACCAGTATTTTTAACCATTATTAAAGGTTTACCTAATGCTAAAGCTTCATAAAATTTATTTGGTGCAGCATAAAAGTGATTTTGAATATTTGGATCGTATAAAGCTGTCATAATATCACATTCTTCTTCTAACTCTATAACCCGTTCATATTTCATTTTCCCATAAAATATAATATTATTATGCACATCAGATTTTTCTAATATATATTTATCTAATTTTCCAAAACCACCTATATGTAGTTCCAACTCTTCATTTTCGCTTACAATATCAACTAATTCCTTTATCATTCTTCCTTCCGATAATATTCCAATATAAGCTATTTTAATTTTTCCCTCTTTCTTTTTCTCACTTTTTATTGTTGAAATCTTTATATCCGGAGTATTGTGAATTACTACCAATTTTTTCGGATTGCTTCCTTTAATTTGTTCTCTTCGTTTTTCAGTACAAATTATAGTTCCTTCTGCTTGATTAATCATGTATCTATCTATTTTACTTATTATTTTTTTTAATTTATTAGGAACACTATATGCATCTACATAATAATCAAAAATATCATATATATATTTTTTTCCTAGTATTTTTGAACATATATAGGCTGGAATGACTGTGTCAAAATCACAAGCATGAATTATTTCATAATTTTGTTTATTTTTAATTAACCATTTCAACAAATTACACTGAAATTTAATCAAAGGAATTAAATTTTGCTTAAATCCAGCACCAAATTTTGATTCTATATTTATTAAATTTAATTCTACATTTCCATGTAATAATTTCTTTATTTCTATAGTGCATATCTTATCTTTTCTTTCCCTATTCCATCCAACCAATAATACATTTTTCCCTCTTTTTATTAATGCATTGGCTTCTTTTTCAACTCTAGGATCTGGTTTAATAGGATTCGATCTTAAAAAAACTATATTCTTCATATTATCCCTCAATTTTATTTAAATATTCATCCATATATAAGTTCATATCTTATTTGTATAATGTCCTAAATATAATTCTATTTATACACTAAGTTCTCTTAATTATATAAATTTAATATTTTATTATCTTAATAAATTAATTTTTTATTTCTATACATTTTTTAATAAATTATGATTTACTCACTATATATTTTCCTCATCTTTTTAATCACAATGCGCGAATCAAATTTTGCTATATTTTTTTTATTTATATTTCCCATAGATAAATCTTTAATATTCATAATTTTATCTATAGCTTTAGCAAAACCATCTATTTCCCTTGCATCAATTAAATATCCTCCTTCACCATTTTTAATAAGATCTGAATTCCCCCTAATTTTTGAGCATACAACTGGTAATCCATGAGACATAGCTTCCATTAAAGCTACAGGTAAACCTTCTTGTAGAGATGGAAATATGAATAAATCTGCTATACGATAAATTTCATCTACATCTTTTCTAAATCCTAGTAACTTCAACTTAACATTTAATTTCTTAGCTTTTTCTTCTAAGTATTTATCTAACTCACCTTTCCCACATATTACGTATGTTATACTTTTATTTTCTATTTTTGATAAAGCCTCTATAACTACTTTATGATTTTTTCTTTTACTCAATTCCCCAACTGATAGTAATACAAATTCATTATTAGATAAATTTAATTCTTTTCTTTTTTCTTCTCTTGTTATTTCTACATTCTTATTAGTATCTACTCCTATTCCTGGAATATATATTATCCTTGTATTTTTAAACTTTTGTGCAGTATTATAATCCTCATGATTGATGGTAATAATCATATCCGTATATTTAGCACAAAATTTTTCTATAGGATAAAATAACATCCAGTTTATAATGGAAGCTCCTTTATAAAAGTGAAATCCATGAGCTGTATATATAACCTTCGTCCCGTCATTTCTTGCTTTTTTTGCTGCTAATCTAGTTAAGACTCCCCCTATTGGTGAATGGCAATGTATTATTTCATATTTATTTTTTTCTATAATTTTCTTTAATTCTTTATATTTCCTTATATTTGAAAATTTATATATATTTCTGTTAAATAATATATTGAATATTGAAATATTTTTATCTACCAATTCTTTTTTAAATGCTTCAACTCTTTCTTTTGATGAAGTACTTCCAAATTCGAAGTTTGCAGCTACATCTACTTCATACCCTAACTCCTGTAAAACCTCAATATTCTCCATATTGAATTGATCTATCATCGATGCAACTGATGCGACATGAAGAGCTTTCTTCATATTATCACTCCTAAATAATTTTATTGTTTAACTTTTCACTTAAATAAATATTATCTGTAATAAGTTTTATGCTATTTTCATGTATATACTGTTCTTTTACAGTAACTTCGTTTATTTTATAAAGTATTTTAAAAACAAACCTAGGAAAAATTATCTTTGCCTTTTTCCCACTCATTTCTAATAAGTCATTAAATTCATAACTTTTTTTATCTGAAATATTGTATATTTCATTTCTTTCTTTTTCTGAGTTCTTACATATATAATCTACTGCTTTATATATATTTTTTATATTGCAAAGACTAAGCTTTTGTTTTCCATTTCCAACTCTATAAGGAACACCTTTTATTAAAGTCCTTCTTTCAATATTCAATTTAAAGTTTTTTGAATAAACAGGTGCTAGTCTAAGTATTGTATAATTACTTTTACAGTTTTTCATTATATAATCTTCAGACTTTTTCTTTGCTACCGCATATGGACTCTTTGGATTACATTGATCTTCTTCTTTATAAACACTTTTATTCATTTCTTCACCATATACAGATATGGTACTTACAAATATAAAGTTTTTTAGTTTTAAATATTTATTGCTTAATTCTATTAAATAAGTTGTTGCTTCATAATTAACTTTCATGAATCTATCCCTTGATAAATCATTCCCTTTATTATGAGCAAGTGCTGCACAGTGAATTATTATATCTATATTATTATTTTCTTTTATTATTTTTTCCACTTCTTCTTTTTTTGTTATGTCACATCCATAATATTTTTGGCATCCATCATAGTTATCTTTTCTTCCTATACCTATAATCTCATGAGTTTTCTTTAACTCACTACATAAATAACTTCCAACTATACCATAAACACCAGTTATTAATATTTTCATAATTCACTTACTTTCCTTCCTTTATTCCTTCACTTTTGACAACTTTAAAAGCAGTCATAAATATTATTTTTATATCAAAGAAAAAACTTTTTCTCTTTAAGTATTCTTCATCTAACTGTACCTTTTTAGGTATTGGTAGCTCATCTCTTCCATTTATTTGTGCCCATCCTGTTAATCCTGGTACTAATTTATGAATTTCTTTTTCTGTTCTTAAGGTTATTAAATCTTCTTGGTTGTAAAGTGCTGGTCTTGGACCAACCACTGACATTTCTCCATTTAGTATGTTCCACAGTTGTGGAAGTTCATCTAAACTTGTCTTTCTTAAAAATTTACCTACAGGTGTTATCCACTGCTCTGGTTTTTCTAAAAGATGAGTCGGTAAATTAGGAGTGTCTATTTTCATAGTTCTAAATTTATAAATTTTAAACTCTTTATTGTCTTTTCCTATTCTCCGTTGAGAGAATAGGATTGGCCCAGGTGATGTTATTTTTACAACTATTGCAACTATTAATATTATTGGAGAGAGTACTATTATCCCTACTAGACTTGATATTAAATCAAATATTCTCTTCATGGCTCCTCCTTTGTTGCAGCTACTAACTTTTCAGCTTCCCTTATATAAGTTGGTACAACTTCTTGAACTTTATCTTTTAATTCTTCTTTATCTCCATTTTCTCCAATTTTAATTAGGAAATCGATTTGTTCTTTTATTTTCTTTATGTCAAAGTTTCCTGGTTTTCCTATAAAGATTTTTTCATGACTTGTGTTTTCTAGTCCTTCTTCATCCATAAGTAACTCTTCATAGAGTTTTTCCCCTGGTCTTAGTCCTGTTATTTTTATTTCTATTTCTTTTTCTGGCTCAAATCCACTTAGTGATATTAAATCTTTTGCTAAGTCATATATTTTCACCGGTTGTCCCATATCCAAAACAAATATTTCTCCACCTTTTGCAAAAGCGCCTGCTTGTAATACTAGTTGTACTGCCTCTGGTATTAACATAAAGTACCTTGTTATATCCTTATGAGTTAAGGTTACTGGTCCACCTTCTCCTATTTGCTTTTTAAAAAGTGGAATTACTGACCCATTGCTCCCAAGGACATTTCCAAATCTTACAGCTGCAAACTCTGTTTTCTTTCCTTTTTTCTTACTTTCCTTAGCCATAGCTTGTATAACCATTTCACAAATTCTTTTTGTTGCTCCCATTATGTTAGTTGGATTAACTGCTTTATCGGTAGATATTAAAACAAATTTTTCAACTTCATATTGAAATGCTAATTCAGCTACATTTAATGTTCCTTTAGCATTATTTTTTATAGCTTCATTTGGTGAAAATTCCATCAAAGGTACATGCTTATGAGCAGCAGCATGGAATACAACCTCTGGCTTGTACAACTCAAAGATTTCTTTTATTCTTTCCTTTTCTCTTACTGTTGCTATTATTGTTTTTTTATCTAAATTAGAAAACTTTCTATTTAATTCGTTTTCTATTTCATAGGCATTATTTTCATAGTTATCTAAAATCAAAAGTAACTTTGGTTTAAAAGTAGCTATTTGTCTGCAAAGTTCAGAACCTATGGAGCCTCCTCCCCCTGTTACTAAAACAACTTTCCCCTCTATATAACTATGAATTCCCTTTTTATCAAGCTTTATTTCTTCTCTACCTAATAAATCCTTTAAGTCCACATCTCTCATTGTTTTAAGTGATGCCTTTCCCTCCAATATTTCCTCTAAAGCTGGAACTATTTTTGTTTTTACTTTTGTTTCCTTACAAATTTCTATAATTTCTCTTTTATTCTTTACATCTATAGAAGAAATAGCAATAACTATAAGATCTATTTCTTCACTATCCACAATCTCTCTTATTTTATTTCTATTTCCTAATACCTTTATTCCCCTTAAATAGGTATTTAGCTTCTCTGGATTGTCATCTATTATTGCTACTGGTTTTAAATGATTTTTTCTAGACTTGTTCATTTCATCTATTATTATTTGAGCATAAGCCCCAGCTCCAATAATGAGAACTTTTTCATAATCTTTTTCTAAAAATATACTTCCAAAAATAATTAATCTCCTTATTATTCTATAAGACAATCTCGATCCTATTACTGCTAAATAAATCAATATTCCTGTTAAGATTATAATAACTTGTGGTATACTATGCCTCATAAAGGTTACTAACACATTACTTACAATAACACCTATAATAACTGCAATCGATGCTCTTACAAATTCATCAAAACCAGCATTTCTCCAAAGACTTCTATACATTTTAAAAGATATAAGCGGTAGCAAATAACTTAAAATTAAAATTGGTATAATAACCTTTATTTCCGAACTATACTGTTCAGGCAATAATTTATCATATCTTACAAAAAAGCTAAAAACTAATGCTATATTTATTGCTATTATATCTGTAAATAATAAAAGTACACTTCGTATGGCTTTACCATTTTTTAAGAAACTCCTAACATTTCTCAATTATATATCCCCTTTATAAAATCATTCTTTATATTTAAAATTTTATTTTTCATTGCCATAATAATAGTAGTAGTTTCCTCTCTCTAAACTAGCTCCATTTAAAATAGCTCCTATTATTTTCCCCTTAACAACTTCTATTTTCCTTTTTGCTTTTATAACAATATCCTTCTTTGTTACACCAGCTCTTATTACGAGAACTAATCCATCTGCTACAGTTGAAAGTATTTGAGCATCCGATACTGCTAATACTGGTGGGGTATCAAGAATAATATATTCATAATGTTTCCTCAATTCCTCTAATAATCTTTTCATATTTTGTGAACCTAACATCTCTGCTGGATTAGGAGGTATTTTTCCTGCTGTAATTACAGATAAATTATTAGTAATAGGTTGTAATGCCTCTAAAAATATAGTTTTTCCAATTATTATCTCCGAAAGTCCTAAATTATTGCTTATGGAAAACTTTTTATGCATTGTTGGAAGCCTTAAATCACAATCTATAAGAAGTGTCTTTTTTCCATCCTGTGCCATTGCTAAAGCTAAATTTCCTGCTGTCGTTGATTTCCCTTCTCCAGGCTGTGAACTTGTTACAATTATAATCTGTGATTCTTTATCAAAGGATGAATATTGAATGTTAGTCCTTAAATCCTTATATGCTTCTGCTCCAATTGATTTTGGTTCCTTTTGAACTATAAACATTTTCTTCCCTCCTAGTTTCGCCCTCTTTTTTTATATTTATCTTTTTTCTTTGAATTAAAATCTGGAATCACCCCTAAAATAGGAAGATCTAATACTTCTTCTAATTCATCAGACTTTTTAAATGTATTATCTAAATATTCTTGAAGAAAAGCTATTCCAATAGAAATCATAAGCCCTAAAAGAAAACCTATAGCTATATTCATCATCTTATTTGGTGCTACTGGATTCTTTGGCTCTTCTGCTTTTTGAATTATTTGAATATTTCCATTTGGTATCAATTCCTTAGATTGTGTTATGAAAGTGTTAGTTATAGACTTTAAAATTGAAGTTGCTTCATGTCTATTTTTTGTTTTATATGTAATATCTAAAATTTGAGTATCTGCACTTGGAGATACAGTTATATTTGAAAGAATTTTAGCTACTCTTTCTGTACTAACATTTCCCTCTATAGTTTCTAAAGCCTTTTGTACCGAATCCTTTGTCTTTATAACTTCAGCGTAAGTTTTCATAAGCTTTTGATACATCATTACATCATTATTACTATAATCCTTTGTTTCTCCTATGCTTTCTTCTTTTCCTATAAAGACTTTTACTTTACTTTCATAAGTGGGTTTAATAATAAAAAAACTAACAATTCCAGCTACCATAGTAGTAATAAAAGTTACTAAGATAATCATTTTCCATCTCATTTTGAGAGTATAAAATATGTCCTCTAATTTTATCGCTTCACCATTCATCATTTTCCTCCCATATTCTACTTTTTAATACTTTTTTAGTAAATTATAGCAGTTAATTCTAAAAATAAAATATTTTATTTGTTATTATTTTGTAAATTTAAATATAATAATCATTTCCTATATAATAAAAAAAATTACCTCTAAGACGAATAAAAATCCTCTTTAGAGATAATCCTTTATATAAAAAAATACAATAGTATTTAAACTATATCATACTAATATAATTCTATTTTATAATAATTGCTTTTATACTGTGTTATTAATTCTATTTTATATCCTCAAAAATCCATTGATGTAGTTTATCTTTTGTTGTTTCTTTATCAAATTGTAGATAATATACATTATTAATCATAGTCTCTTTTCCATCAGAGTCTTTGGGAAACCTATCCTGTTCTAGATTTTTCCCCATATTAACCATATTAGTACCTAAACTTAATATTTCACTAGTTGATAAGCTTGTCTTTACCATTGGCATTAAATCATTAAGAATTGTTGGATATTTAGCAATAGATACTTCCTTAATTTCTTCAAATAATTTTTCTAAAACTTCTCTATGTCTTTCTGTTCTTTTATAATCTCCACCAGATGTATATCTAATTCTACAATAAGCCATAGCTTGTGTCCCATTTAATCTCTGTGGGCCTGTTTTATTTATACTACTAACATTAGTTTTATTTAATCTATTTAAATCACTTATATATCCATTTATATATTTTAACTCCTCATTATCTATATCAATATCCACACCACCTAAAGTGTCAATAACCTTAGGTAATGAAGAAAAGTTAACAGTTGCAAAATCCTTTATATTTAATCCAAAATTTTGATTTATAGTTTTTATAGCTAACTCTGGTCCTCCAAATGCATAAGCATGATTTAATTTATCATTTCCATGACCATCAATAGAAACATAACTATCTCTCATTAATGATGTAATTTTAAGCTTTTTATGCTCTCTATCAATAGTTAGTATCATAGTTGAATCAGATCTTCCATTTCCTCCATCGGTTGAATCTACTCCAAAAAGTACTATATTTTGAACTTTCCCATATTTCTTTGATAAATCCTCATTTATCCCTAATTTACTTTCATCAATATCTACCTTGTCTATCTTGTTTAGCACATTGTTAACATATAAATACCCACCACCAGCTGCTATAACAAATAATCCTACCATACTAGCTAAAATTATTGACCATAATTTTTTCTTCTTTTTATTTTTTTCACTTCTTTTTTTCACTATGTCTCATCCCCCTAATTATAAAATAAAAGAGAAGTCTAAAACTTCTCTTAACTAATAAACTTATATCAAAATTACCTATTTTTCCATACTATAAAATTATATCATCTTATTTTATTATTTTTCTATTTTTATCATTTTTTAACAAAATATTATTTTCAAATTAACAATTTAATACTATATTTTTTATAATATTAAAATTCAAAATCATAGAATTCATAACAATTCTACATAGAAATATCTTCTTTAAATCTATATAGAGTTTATTAAATTATCTAATTCGTATTTCTATAGCCTCTAACCTTTTTGACTCTCCTACAGTTCCTGCTATTTGTCCCCCTTGAACCCAAGGCATCCAACCAATATTTTCTACATGTACTCTATATTCTATTTTGTATTTATTAGAATTTTCTCCTTCTAAATCTATCTCTATTGCTTCTAATCTTTTTGATTCTCCTACAGTTCCTGCTAAGTCCCCATTATAAACCCAATTCTGCCATCCATAATCTTGTCCATGAACTCTATACTTTACATTTACTCCTGATATACTATCACCTAACTTTATTCTTATTGCTTCTAATCTTTTTAATTCTCCTACAGTACCTACCATTTTACCATCATTATTCCAATCCTGCCATCCAATATCTTGTACATGACTCTGATAAACAACTTGTTCTGATTTTTTCACTAATCTAACTTGAATTCCTTCTATTCTTCTTGACTTTCCTACACTTCCAGCTACTTCTCCATTTTTTACCCATTGCTGCCATCCTTCATCTTGTACATGTGTTCTATACTCTATATCATATCTTGATGCTATATCTCCGTCTAATTTTATTTCTAAAGCTTCTATTCTTTTACTCTCCCCACTAGTTCCCGCATTAACACCATCAGAAACCCAGTTTTTCCACCCTTCATCTTGCACATGAGCTCTATATTTTATAGATGAATTTCCTGCATTCGCTAATTTCATTCTAAAACCTTCAACTCGTTTAGCTTGTCCTGTTGTACCTGATATTTCTCCATTCTTTACCCATTTTTGCCATCCTTCATCTTGCACATGACTTTCATACTGAATAGCTAACTCATTATTTATAACTGGAGCATCTGGCTCTGGATAAATTGGATATGCTAAAATATTATTTCTTATTCCATTTAACGGATAATTTTTTCCCGGACAACTTGTTGGCATAAGTTCTCCATGCCCATTAACTGTATTAATATTATATTTTGCTCTCAAATACTTTCCTAACTTTTCTACTGCTTCTCTTTGTACTCGTGGCATTGATTCACTTTCATATCTTCCTTCAACAGCTATTCCAAGTGAATTTCTATTGAAATCTTTAGCATGAGCTCCTATTGCATTTTCTGGTCTTCCTCTATATATTTTACCAGTTTTTGTAATATAAAAATGATATCCTATTCCAGCCCACCCATTCGCTAAATGCCATTGATGTACATCAGTTACTGGTATTGTGCTATTAGGTCTAGAAGCTTCTATGTGATGTAAGACTAAACTCTTTGGTTCATTAGTTAAATTTAAGTCTCCATTCCACTTTAGGTTACTTTCAATAATTTCTACTCCATTATAACTTCTTTTTTCTTCCTTAATGTCATTACTTAAATAAGTTCTATATGTTGCTTTATTTTTTTCAAATTCATCAAAATCTATTTTTAATTCTCTGTCATCTAACGTTTCTATATCTTCACTTTCTATATTTTCTCCTAAATTAAAATAACTTTCAATTCTATTATTTTCAGTAGCCTTAACTATCACTTCATTTAAACCTAGGTTTCCTCCTATAACACTTGTTAATAAAACTATAGCTATTATCTTTTTTCTAATCATTTTACCTAATCCCCTTTTACTTCTCTATTAATCTAATCTCTATTGCTTCTAATCTCTTTGATTCCCCTGTAGTTCCAGCCATTTCTCCATTTCTTCTCCATTCTTGCCAACCAATATCTTGTATATGTGCCCTATACTCTATATCGTAATACTTTTTGTATTCATCATTTAATTTTATCTCTATAGCTTCTATCCTTCTTGATTCACCAGTTGTTCCTGAAACTTCTCCATTTACCTTCCAAGATTGCCATCCATAATCTTGTATATGTGTCCTGTACTTTAATCCATCAATTGATTCTAATCCATCAACTGATATTTTTATAGCTTCTAACCTTTTACCTTTTCCTGTTGTTCCCGAAAGCTCTCCCTCATACTTTTCAGAATGCCAACCTTCATCTTCTATATGTGTTTGATACCTAATATTTGATAAATTTATTCTTTCTATTAATCTTATTTCAATACCTTCCATTCTCTTACTTTCCCCAGTAGTTCCAGATAATTCTCCATTACTTTTATTCTCTTGCCATCCAATATCCTGTATATGTGATCTATATTCAACTGAGTATCTATTATCTCCATTAGTTTCAATCTCAATAGCTTCTATTCTCTTACCTTCACCTGGCATACCAGCAATTTCTCCATTACTTTTCCATTCTTGCCAACCAAAATCTTCTATATGGACTCTATATCTAATACTTAAATTTTCAATAGAATTTATTGTTATTTTTATTCCTTCTATTTTTTTTAAAAGTCCTACAGTTCCAGATAATTCTCCATTACTTTTATTCTCTTGCCATCCAATCCCTTCAACATAAGTGCTATAATTAACACCCTTCTTCATTTCATGTATACTACCATTAATTATCTTCAAATCTTTCTTATCTATAACCCCTTTTTTATCCCAATCATACTCACCATTAAATGTTCCTATTGCAACAGGCACAGTTACATGAGAATTTACACTATATAAATTATCATTAAAATCATTATTTATAATTATCATTGTTCCGACTCTTCCAGTTTTGATTTCATCCTTTTCTTTTATTTCATATAAAATTTTTCCATTTTCATCCTTTATGGAACTTTCTTTTTGATGAATCCCTAAAATTTTAGAATTATATTCTCTTAAACTTCCTGAAACACTTATATTCTTATCAATTCTATACATATATGCTGCTGCCTTTTCACCCCAAAATGGATCTGAAGCATACTTCACATTTGCTCCCAAATTTTTATTTCCTAAATGAGCTCCCTTATACTTCCAACTACCTGGATTCGCATATCCCTTTGATATATAATTTTTAGCAAATTCATTTATACAATCTTCTACGGATTTAAATTCATTCGCTGTTCCTGTAGGATTTGAATCCAATGCATTTATCCCAAAGATATTATTTTTATTCTGTGCTATTGAAGATTTTCCCCAATTTGATTCATTTATAGCTACAGAAAGCATAATGATTGAATTTACTCCATATCTTTTTTCTGCATTAATAAGTGCTTGTCCTATATTTCTTAATTTACTATTATTCTCTGTATTTGCATTAATAAAAGTGTCTAATTCTAATGCTGTAAATACTCCTCTACTTCTAAAAGGTAAATTTAGATAATACTGATAAAATTCATTTCTATAATTTACAGCCCTTTTTGTTTGACTTTCTTTCAAATCTAATATTACATCTGATAATTCCTTATAAAAATAATTACCATCATAACTATAATATTTTATTCCTTGTAACATAAATTTAGGTGCTTTTCCTATGTTAATTGAATGTCCAATTTCACTTTCTGATGTTATATCACTACTTATGAAATGCACTAAATCTCCATTTACATTTTTATAATAACTAGGATTTTTCACTTGATTTATTGGTACAACTATCATGTCAAATTCTTCATCATCCGTATCTTTATTTATCCATCCTTTAAATGAAGATACCTGAATTTTCGCAACATTTCCTTTATCCTCTATAATTGGAACATCATCTACATAACCATGATTGATGTATGTATACTCATTTTTAAGATCTGAATCTGTATATAAATTGGTGTTCTTATTTTTACTTGGATAAGGTGCTCCACTAACATGTTTTATTATTCTCCCTATAGCTATTGGTGAATATATTATTTGTCCTTTATTATTAATTACTGCTATTGTAGATTTTTCTTCTATTTTTAATTTTCCCTCACTATTATTTGCTATATTTATTGCCTTATCTAGCTCACTACTCTTATCTAAATAACTATATTCACCATCATTATGTACTTCAATAATTTCATACTTTTCATTTGTTTTTGGAATTAGATACTCTATATTATCTAAAGCACTTAAGTCCTTTTTTACTTCTTCCTTGACTTCCTCATCATTTGAATAATTTATCAAAATATTTTTTTTTATAACCTCATATTTTTCCCGCTGTATTTCGTTAGATACATCTCCTTTATTGCTTATTTCTTTTTCTCCTTTTGCATTATTTATAATTTCAGTACTATCTCTTCCTATTGCAAATACTCCTATTGTATTGAATTGAATAATAAAATAAATAGTACTTATAATACTTGCTAACCCTTTCCTCATTTCCTTTCCCCCCTAAAGTTCTCATTATTAAACTTTCAATATTTTTAATTATCGCCCCCTTCAAATATAACTTTATAATTTCATTACTTTTTATCATAATATTAATATATTATATTCTATATTCTACAAAAAAACCTTTTTTTAGATTTAAAAACTTAAAAAAAGTTAAAATATCCTAAAACTTATCATTTTTTTCATATTCATATCTTTGATAAATTTAACATTTTAACTTTTATATATTTACTTTTAATCTATTCAATTTTAAAACTTATACTTTACTATTCTCCCTAATACCATTTATAGTTTCTTTTATTTCATTTCTACAACAAATGAATAATATTATTATTATAATCCCACTATATATACTAGCTCCTAATAACCAGTTGTGTATAGAAGTAGTTATTATAAATACAATCACTATTAATAATTCAACAAAAGATGCCTTCTTGTAATTGACATTAATAGTTTTATTAAAATAATAATCTGAATACAATAACCATAAAGCAAATGATATTAATGTTGCTGCTGCTATTGATACAACACTTTTAAACATTGCTAATGCTACTATATTTGTTACTAATCCTAATAATAAAGCTATTATATTATTCTTTGTATAAGCTTTTGTTTCCTGTAAAATCTTATAATAATTTATTATCAATATATTTATTTGTGCACTATATATCACTGTTGGCACTAAAAATATTAAGATAGGTAAACTAGCTTCATACTTTGGTAAATAAGTATTTATTATCATTTTTATTGCAAAGTATCCAACTAATGTTATTGACATTATAGAAGTTAAAGCTATTCTAATTCTCTCATAAACTATTTTACTATTATCTCTATTCATTCTTGCTAAATAAGGATAAATTACCGTAGTTATAGAATTTAACAATATAAAAAATAATGATATTAATGTATAGGCAAATGAATACATAGAAAATTCATTTAGTGTAAAAAACCTATCAACAAATAATCTATCTAATCCTAATATAAATATCCCCATAAAATTTCCTATCATTATAAAAAATCCACTTTTGGTTATATTAATGTATTCACTAATATTATCCCTTATGGATTCACATTTTCCAAATACTAATTCCTTATTTATATAAATATATACACATAAAATTATTATGTTTATAGCTGTCTGAAGTACTATAAACGGCTTATAACCTAATAAATTACAATAAATAAAAACTAATGATCCTATTACATATATAAGCTTATTCAATACTAAATTTATTGAAAAAACTTTAAATCTTTTAGTAAATTGATGAATAAATGCAAATAATGTTGTTAAGTTAGATATTATCATATTAATTACAACCCAAATCATTATAAAACTTCTATCTATATCTACCATTACTATTTTTAATATTACTAACATAATAATTGCTTCTATTATTTGAATTACTAATAAATACCTAAAATACCCTCTGAATTTTTCTTTTGGTATTTCATCATAATCATACGCTCCATACCTTATATAAATTCCATCTAAAAAACCAAAATGAGATATCCCTACATATGTAATATAAAAAGTAAATAATTTTACATAAGCATAACTTTCGATTCCTAAAAATTTAGGAATTATAAAACCTGTTACTATTCCCATTATAAAAGTTAAAATATTCGCTCCTAATGTATAGTATATATTCCTAACTTTTCTCATAACATAGTCTCCAATTTTCTTATAAGATATATTTTAAGTTCTTATTATTCTTTAAATTATAGAGTAAGCTTATCTAAACTCACCAAATACCCCCTTTTTATAATCTCTATATCCCTTCCACATATATTTTAATTTCTTATATTTCTCACCCTCTACTAACAAAATTTCTAACATAAACTTCAAAAGAACTCTTTTAGTATTATTTATATGTTTTATATTTAAATGTTTATATCTTTTTTGCACATCCAATGAATTTCTTGTTAAATAATATCTTCTTACCGGAGAATGATTAGTTGATTTAATAGTTTTACATAATATCTTCTTTTCTAGTGAATTTCCTAACTTATGCTTTAATATTGCATTATTTACTTGAATTATTTTTTTTCCGCTTTCCAATATTCGAAGACAAAATTCATTATCAACATAATCTATAAAATAGTCTTCTTTAAAATATCCTATTTCTTCAAATATGTCTAAATTAACTATATTTCCAGATGTTATTACTAAATTTTCATAAGAATATATATTTTTTTCTTCTTTACAAATCTTTTCTCCCTCACTTATAAATCTAGGAGCTATACTTACAACTTTATCTTTTTCACTTTTTATCAAATTATTGTATACATCCATCATTACTTTTACCATGTCTTTTGATGCTTGGCTATCGTTGTCCATAGTTATAATCCATTTATATCCACCTTTAATCGCTGTTTTAGTTCCTATATTTAATGCATATGCAATCCCATAATTTTCTTTTAAAAATATTACTTCACAATTTTTATCTTTATCTATATTTTTTAAAACTTTAATTGTTTCCGCATCAGATCCATTATCAACTATTATAACTTTATCTACTTGTTTTTTTATTGAATCATAACATTTATAAATCTCTTCACCTATATTATAGGAAACTATAACACAAACTAACTCTCTCTGTAACATTGCTAATCCTCACTTCGTTCTATATTACTTATTAAATCCAATCAATTTTTTATTTATAAAATGAGTTATTTTATTATAATCAAAAATACTATAGCTGTAATATTTTATTATTTTTCTAAGATCCTTAATATTAAACTCATAGTCTTCATCTTTATATTGATTTTCAAAACTTAAAAATTCAATATTCTTACGCAAAATATTTCCTTCACTTTTTGATACCTTGTTTATAAAAAATTCAGCTGTCTTTATAGCACTCATATTAAGTTCTTTCCAGTTCTTACTATAGTTATTTTCATGAATATTATAGTAAAATACAGGTTCTTTTACATAATATAATTTTACCCCTCTATATTTTATAAATATATTTATATATGAAGCCCAATCATCTGCCCCCTTAAATTCTGCTGAGCATCCTGTAAATAAATTTTCTATTCTAGCTACTTTTTTAGAAAACATAACTTGTCCAGGAGTTAATATTTTATTTCCTTTTAGAAAATCATTAAATGATAAGTTAGGCTTCTTATTATACATTTTTACTTTTTTCTTATTATTACTATTAATAACATAAGCATTAGAAACTATTAAATCTGCATTTTCTTTAATTCCCTCATTCATTAAATTAAAATAATTTTGATCTATAAAATCATCTTGATCTAAAAATAAAACATAATCAAAATCAGCTTCTTTTAATGCTTTATTTCTACTCTCTGCTACTCCTATATTTTTTTCATTTTCTATTATTCTAATTTTTTTACCATAAATACTCTTTACTTTTTGAACAATTTCTTTTTTATCTTCCATACTATCAATTATTAATATATACTCTACAATCAATTCATCACATAATTTTTCAGATTCTATCACTGAATTTATTGTATTAAAAACAGTATCCATTCCTTTATAATAAGGGATAACTACAGTTATTTGCTTATTATTACTTTCCATTACTATTCCCCCTTATATTCAAAAAAACCCTTAAATCTACTAATTAAAGCTACATAACTATTATTTGCTTTTTTAATATCTAATCTTAATAAATTAAAAAGCATTTTAGTACTATGATAGCCTTGTGCCTTCATAAATAATATAATCATAGAAAAGTCAAGATTTGCTTTAACCATAGCTCCAAATCCTAATCCATAACTCTTAATTTTTTCTAGACTCATATTATTGTTTGAATCATAATGAGGATGATAGATTTGCACATTTGGGACATAATTTATTTTCATTCCTTTTTTACTATTTCTATATATTAAATCAGCATCTTCGCAAGATCCAAAATATTCTCCAACACCAAGTTTTTCATTTAACATAATCTCACTTTTATCTCTCTTCAAAAATAAAGTCACAGAAGAACATTTAGTATAAAAATTATTTTTACTAATTAAACATTCTTCTTTGCTCCAATATCTTAAAGAATCACTTCCATCTCGTTCAATTATTCTTCCCATAACTAAATCACAACTATTTCTTGAAAAAACATTATAAACTTCATCTAAAGTTTGTGGTAAATATTCACAATCATCATCTGGAAAAGCAATTATTTGTCCTGTTGATTCTTTTATTCCTATATTCCTATTTTTTGATAATCCAATTACATCTGATTTTATATGTTTTATATCTATCTTATCATTATATTTATCTATTATTGGCTTTAAATCTATTTTTTTATTTTGATCAACAATTATAACTTCTAAGCTTATGTTTTTATTTTGCCTATTTAAAATACTTTCTAAAAATTTCCCAATTTCTTCTTTTCTTCCATAAGTAGCCATTATCAAAGAAAATTTATTTTTCTGCATAAAGTATATTTACTCCTTATTTATCAAAATTATTTATTAATATATTGTATTTTTCCATATAGTAATCTACCTTTTTTTAATTTTTCAAATAAATAACACAATAAAATAGGTATAATTATTCCTACTATTGTATCTAAAATCCAATCATTTTTACCATAAATATAAGTTGGAAAACTTCCTAATACAGAATAATCCAAATTATAAAACTTAATTTTAATTAATATAGCTAACTTAAATGCTATCATATGATAGCATAATATCCATAAAGATTTTTTTCCCACATATTCTATAATTGATACTTTCTTTATATATTTAATAATTAATTTAGCTAGATAAATATTTAAATAAATTCCTATTATAGAGCTAATTATTAAAAATACTACATTTGAAAAATAAAATGAATATAAATCTATAGAATCATATCTAGCAGCTTTAATGATATATATAAATGAAATCAACAAAAATATCGGTTTAAAAAATACCTTTAGTCTATTCTCATACTTATGGTAAAGAAAACCCATATAAAAAAATATATTTATTATAAAGGCTCTACTTATAAATGATATTTCTCCTCCTTTTAAATATCCATTTTTTGTTATAATGTAAAATATAAAAAATAAATTTAATATAATCATAAATCTTTTTAGTTCTAGCTTCTTCCTTGAATGTCTTTTAATTAAATAACTTATAATGCAAAATATGATATTTACTATAAATAAACTTTTTAAAAACCAAAATGCTGATATTAATGGATCTACATGATTGAAAAAAATTAATGATTTAATCCCTAAAAAAAAATCTTTTATTACACCATTACCTTTATCTAAAAATATATTTTCCAATATTAATATTTTAAATATTAATATAAAAAAATTAAATTTTAAAAATGGAATATATAATGACTTAAATCTTTTTATTATTAATTCTTTAGGGTTTTCACTATACTTTTCATTATAAAAATAACCTGATACAAATATAAATAATGCCATATGATATAAATATACATTAGCTACCCATGGGCCTCTTGAATGTCCTACTACCATAGCTATTATTGCTAAGGCCTTTATTATATTCATTTCTACATTCATTAAAACTCTCCTAATCTTATAATATAATCTATTCATTATTAAAAAATAAAATAATAAAATTATAAGTTATTTTAAAAATCACTTATAATTTTATATTTTATCAAGCCCCTCTTTTCAAAATTTTATTTATTATTGTCATCAGTAACATAAAACAAACTATATCATTATCATAACCTAAATATTGTAAATTAAGTATTATATATACTGGTATAAATAATATACAAGCACTATTCCAAATACTTTGCTTACTAAAATGCTCTTTTATAAATTGATATATAAATCTTATATATACTAATATTCCTACTATACCTAATTCAAATGTTATATTTAAAAATACATTATGTAAGTTAGATTCAGATCTCATCACTACATTTTCAATAAAATTCTTACTATGTCCAATTCCATTTCCAGTTAAGAAATGAGTATTAAATAAATTTAGCATTGATTCCTTCCAGATTATTAGTCTAGTAAATCCACCATCTGTATTATCAAATTTTATATGAAAAAACTTATTAAAAAATATGAATAATGCTACACACATAAATATAGTTAAAGATACATATATATAATGTCTATATTTTCTATCTATATTTTTTATAATTGAAAAACTCATAAATATTAGTGGTATTATTATAGCTATTTGAGATGTTCTACTTAATAATAAAACTATAGTTAGCAATCCTAACGTTGAAAAAATGATTTTTTCTATTTTTTCTCTTCTACAGTAACTTCTAAAAGTATTTATAGTATATAAATATAGCAAATAAAAAAATGTAAATTTACTTGCCCAAATATTTTTATTTTCTCCTCCAAAAATATTATTAAAAGCTCCTATTGTATAGGCAGCATCTGAACTTTTTGTTAAGCTACCTCTGATGAAGTCATCAAATAATCCACCCTTAAAATAAATCACAATAATTTGCAAAAAATTTATTAAAATTACTAATTCTAAAAATTTAATTAATCGTTCTTTATTAAAATGTATAACTTGGCTCTCAACCACTGTAACAACTATAATTAAAAATGACATATTTAGTATTATCTTTATTAAACTTGTATAATTTATATTACTCTGTCTAAAAACTATAACAATAAAACTATTTAAAATAGCCCACAATATAAATATACCCAAACTTCTTTTCCATTTACTAACAATTACCTTAATTTTTAAATCACTTAATAGATATATCCCATAAAGAATATTCAATAAAAATAACGGTATATATATCTTTAAATTGGTGATAAATATAGAAAATATGGTTGAATATAGCAATATATCATATTTTTTATTGATTCTTTCTTTTAAAATCATCAACTACTCTCCCTTTGTTACAATACTCTATGTTATATTATTTATACATTCTATTATAATAATTTTGATAGTCTCCCGATGTTACTCTTTCTATCCATTCCTTATTATCTAAATACCACTGTATTGTTTTCTTTATTCCAACTTCAAAGGTTGTTTCTGGATACCACCCTAATTCATCTTTTATTTTGCTAGGATCTATTCCATATCTTCTATCATGTCCTTTTCTATCTTCTACATATTTAATTAATTCTTCTGTTATTTCCTTATCTACATTTTCATTTAAGTAGTTTATAACTGTTTTAACTATTTGAATATTAGTTCTTTCATTATGTCCACCAACATTATAAACTTCTCCAATTCTTCCATTGTTAATTACCATATCTATAGCCTTTGCATGGTCTTCAACAAATAGCCAATCTCTTATATTCATTCCATCACCATAAACAGGTAAATCTTTATGGTTTAAACAATTATTTATTAAAAGTGGTATTAATTTTTCTGGGAATTGAAATGGTCCATAGTTGTTTGAACATCTTGTTATATTCATTGGCATTTTATATGTATCATAATATGCTTTAACCATTAAATCTGAACTAGCCTTACTTGATGAATATGGACTATGAGGATCAAGTGGTGTTGTTTCCATAAAATATCCTGTTTCTCCTAAAGAACCATAAACTTCATCAGTTGATACATGAAGGAATTTTACCCCTTCTTTCCATTGTCCATCTATTTCCCAAGCTTCCTTAGCACAGTTTAATAAATTAACAGTTCCCAAAACATTAGTTTTAACAAAAATTTTTGGCTCTTTTATGCTTCTATCCACATGTGATTCAGCAGCAAAATGAGCAACATAACTTATATCATATTCTTTAAATAACTTTGAAATAAGTTCTTTGTCACATATATCTCCTTGGACAAATATATGTCTTTCATCATTTTCTATTGATTTTAAATTTTCTAAATTTCCTGCATAGGTTAACTTATCTAAGTTTATTATTTTTATATCATCATATTTCTTTAACATGTATAATACAAAATTTGAGCCTATAAATCCTGCTCCACCAGTTACTAAATAAGTTTTCATAAAAAATCCCCCGTTTTTCCTATTCTTCTAATTCCATTATAAATCTTAGTCTATTTACTTAACCAACAAATATTAAGTAAATAATATTATAATTCTTAAAACATCTATTAATACCTTTCCCTATTTTTAACAAAACTTCTCAATGCTTCATCCCATTCTCGCATTTCATCTCCCACTGTATTTCTTAACATCATATTATCTAAAGATGAATATGCAGGTCTTTTAGCTGGAGTTTTATATTCATTTGAAGTACATGGATTAACCTTACAATTTAGTTTATTTAATTCCATTATTTTTTTTGCAAAGTCATACCATGTACATTCTCCTTTCCCTGTACAATGATATACTCCATATTCATCAGTTTCTATTAATTTAAGTATATGATACGCCAAATCATTAGCATGAGTTGGATTTCCTCTTTGATCATTCACTACATTTATTGATTCTTTTTCTTTCCCAACTCTCATCATTGTATAAACAAAATTATGTCCAATATATCCATAAAGCCAAGCAGTTCTAACTATAAAATACTTCGATGAAAATTCACTTACATATTTTTCTCCTAGCAATTTTGTTTTTCCATAAACACTTGTTGGAGCTGTTAATTCATATTCCTTTAATGGTGAATTTCCTTCTCCCGAAAATACATAATCTGTAGATACTTGTACAAGTTTTGCACCTATTTCTTCTGAAATAATAGCTAAATTTCTAGGTCCTAAAGCATTTATTTTAAATGCTACATCTTCATTACTCTCACAATTATCAACATTAGTTGCAGCTGCACAATTTATTACTACATCAGGATTATACTTCCCTATAATATTTCTAACATCATCTAATTTTGTTATATCTAATTCATTAATGTCTAGTGCTATTATTTTTGAGTTTTTTATATTTTCCGAAATACTTCCTATTTCAGCACTTCCAGAATTAATTATATCTATAATTTCATTACCAAGTTGCCCCTTCGCTCCTGTTATCAATATTTTCATGGAAAACCTCCTCTTATTATTTATCTTATTAGACTTTTAAAAAGGGCTATATCATAAAAGTGATATGCCCAATTTTATCTGATATATTACTTATATGAAAAAGGTAAATCTAAATCTTTTAATTTTTTTTGTTTTTTATCCTTTTCTGATAATAATAAATTGTCTACTCTATTCAACGGCCACTGTATATTTACCTCTTCGTCATTCCAAAGTAAGCCACTATCATATTCTGGATGATAGAAATCTGTACATTTATAATTAAATACAGCCTCATCTGATAGAACTAAAAATCCATGAGCAAATCCTTCTGGAACATAAAATTGCCTTTTATTTTCTTCACTTAATATGACACCTTCCCATTGTCCATAGGTTGGAGAACCCTTTCTTAAATCTACTGCAACATCAAAAACCTCACCTTTAGTCACCCTTACAAGCTTTCCTTGAGTATACCTAGTTTGAAAATGTAACCCTCTTAAAACACCCTTAGATGATTTAGATTCATTATCTTGAACAAAAGTCATAGTAAGCCCAGCTTCCCTAAAATGCTCAGCATTATAGCTTTCCATAAAATAACCTCTTTGATCTCCAAAAACCTTTGGTTCTATAATATATAAGTCCTTTATCCTAGTCTCTATAAAATTAAAATTCCCCATATTACACCTCTTTTGCTACTTAATTATTGTTTTTGCTTCTATCTCTTCTACAATATTTACTAAGTACTTACCATATCCTGTTTTCATTAATGGTTTTGCAAGTTCTAAAACCTCTTCTGCACTTATCCACCCTTGTCTATATGCTATTTCTTCTAAACATGCTATATATGTTCCTTGAGTATTTTGAACAGCCTCTACAAAATTTGATGCTTGTAGCATTGATGAATGAGTTCCTGTATCAAGCCATGCCATCCCTCTTCCAAACAAATCAACTCTTAAAGCTCCTTCTTCCATATACACTTTATTTAAATCTGTTATTTCAAGTTCCCCTCTAAGTGATGGCTTAAGACTTTTTGCTTTCTTTACAACTGAATTATCATAAAAATATAATCCTGGGACTGCATATTTTGATTTAGGTTCTGTTGGTTTTTCTTCTAATGAAATCACTTTACCTTTGTTATCAAATTCCACTACTCCAAAGGATGTAGGATCTTGTACATAATATCCAAATACCATAGCACCTTTTTCTAGCTTAGCAGCTTCCTTTAAATGTGAGCTAAAGTTTTGTCCATAAAATATATTATCCCCTAATATCATTGCTACATTATCATCACCAATAAATTCTTCTCCTATAATAAAAGCTTCTGCTAATCCATTTGGTTCTAATTGCACCTCATAACTTATGTTTAATCCTAGTTCTTTACCTGTTCCAAATAATTCTTTAAATCCTGGTAAATCTCTTTCTGTTGAAATAATAAGTATATCCTTTATCCCTGCTAACATTAATACTGACATTGGATAATAAATCATTGGCTTATCATAAATAGCTGTCATTTGTTTTGACATTGCCTTTGTTACTGGATATAATCTTGTTCCTGAACCACCTGCTAAAATAATCCCTTTCATTAATATGTCCCCCTATGTATTTTTATTTATAATTATTCATATACCTTCCCACTAAGGGAAGATTTATTTACAAAAGACTTTGATAATTTATCATATCTCTTCCCTAATTCATTTCCTATAAACCTAGCCCCAAAGTTTGGCAGTATATTTATTAATACACCTATATTTTTTTCTTTTAGAGCAGCTTTAAAAACATATTTAGCTAAATCCACTCCACTTTCATTACTTTTATAATTTAAAAACTGAGAATTTTGTTTAAAAAACACTCCAGTATCAAAATATCTTTTATATAATTCCTTTAAAGTAAACACATGTGAGTGATATATTTCTGAATCACTACAGTACTTTATTTTATATCCTGCATTTATTAATTTTTCTGCTAGATACATGTCTTCATTTATTATTAGCCTTTTTCCATCATAGCCATTTAGTTTTTTATAAACACTAGCTTTTATAGCTGAAGATGCATCTGAATAGAAAAATGTTAATACTCCTAACCTATCTATATCATCCTTTGAAACAATTCTACTTTCCTTTGGATAATTCTTTTCCCTAACATACTTCTCAATAGTATTGTTTTCTGGAAGCTGTCTGCTAAATGATGCTTCTGCTTCCCCATTGATTATTGGTAATACTAAATTTTTTAACCATTGATTATTTTTCATTTTTACATCTTGAGATATAAATACTATAATATCTCCATCACTAGCAAAAGCCATTTCTTCTCTAGTTTTACTATGAGAAAATTCTTCTTTTTTTATTTTTTTGTAATTAGCTTTTAAGTCCTTTAATATATCTTCTGTATTATCCTTACATTCTGTAAGCACATACCTTATTTCAACTTCATAATCCTTAATCTTTTCTTGTGATAAGAGTTTTTCATGCAATGGCTGTAAATAGCTCTTTGCATTATACAAAGGACATATTATAGATATTTTCATTTACATAGCCCCTTCTTTTTTTATAACTGATATTGCTGTTTGAAATATTATTTTAATATCTAACCAAAATGATCTATTATCTATATAGTACATATCCATTTGTACTCTTTCCTCATAAGTTGTGTCACTTCTTCCATTAGCTTGCCAGTATCCTGTTAAACCTGGTTTTACTGAAAAAAGTTTATCTGCATATTCTCCATATTTTTCTATTTCCTTTTGTACTATTGGTCTTGGACCAACAATGCTCATATCGCCTTTTATTATATTAATTAATTGTGGTAATTCATCTAGACTTGTCTTTCGTAAAAAATCCCCAGCTTTTGTGATTCTAGGGTCATTTTCTAATTTAAAATTCTTTTCGAATTCTGCTTTTTGTTCAGGTGTGAAATTTTCTAATACTTCTTGTGCATTTATAACCATAGACCTAAATTTATAAACACTAATTTCTTTTCTATCTTGTCCTATTCTTTTATGACCAAAAAAAGCTGGACCTTTAGAATCTAATTTTACCCAAATAGTTATTATTATATACAATGGTGCAAAAATTATTAACCCTATAGTAGCACATATTATATCAAATAACCTCTTCATAAATAGATATAAACTGCTTCCTCTCGCTTTTTGCAAATTTCTATTTTTTTCATTTTCTAATATTTGCATCTTTTCCCCCTAAAATAAGTAGCTAAACACTAATTTTATTTTTAATTAATTTAATACAAACTTCTCTATAACATGAGCAACCCCATCTTCTTCATTTGTCATAGTTACATAATTTGCTATTTCTTTTATCTCTGGAAAGGCATTCCCCATTGCTACTCCAAGTCCTGCATATTCTATCATATGTCTATCGTTACCAGCATCCCCCATAGCTATAACTTCTTTTTCACTTATTCCTAAATGTTCTGATAAGGCTTTAAGGCCCTCACCTTTATTACCATCAACATTTAGAAATTCTAAGAAGTATGGTGCACTTTTAACAATAGTATATTTTTCATATAGGTCTTTTGGAAGCTTTTCTATAGCTTTTTCCAAAATTTCAGGTTCATCTATCATCATTATTTTTATAATTTCTTCATTAGCCCCCACTAATTCGAAATCTTTTTCTTTTACCTTTATTCCATTTATTATTGCTTCTAGTTCTGTATATTTGTTATTCTTTGGAGTTATAAGCCCTTCTGACTTTGAAAAAGCATGAATATTAACTCCAATCTCTTTACTTATTCTATAAAGCAATTCTAAATCTTTTCCTGTTAATCCATTAGTTGCAACAATTTCTTTGTTTCCTACATTTTGAACTAAAGCCCCATTATAGCTTAATACGTAATCATCTTCACTTACTAAATCTAATTCTTCTAAATATTTAGATAATCCCTCTATAGGTCTTCCTGATGCAAGAACTATCTTAATCCCTCTTTCTCTTGCCTTTTCTAATGTTTTTCTTGTTCTATTAGATATGGTTTTATCCTCTTTTAATAAAGTTCCATCCATATCTAAGGCTATAAGCTTGTACATCTTATACTTATCCTCCTTAATTCAAATATTTTATATTGCCTCTTTTTACTATTAAGTTTAATTAAACTTAACATTAAAATTATAATATATTAAAGCAATATATTGAAATTGAATATAGACTAATAATAATCAAAAGGATTTTTTATTTTTTGAAAATATTGTATTTATATCTATAATTGATTATATTTATATTTCCACATACTTTCAATAGGAGTTAGGTATAATTTTATTTTTATTTAATTATATTTTATTCTTTGTTATTAGATTTCAAATAAAACATATTTTTCTTAAAGAAATCTTAATAAAATTTGTATTTTTTTGGAATATCGTAATTTTATTCTACATTTTCTGTCTTATAGTTTAAGAAAATTTCTAAAAAGATAACTTTGTTTTGTCATAAATATGATACTCTTAATTCAAATTTTTTTACTATATTTTCCCCCAAAAATAATTTACTTTGGCTATTGTTAGCTTAGCATCCTTTTATTTTATTCTTACTAATAAAATATTATATACTTTTTTAAAGAAATATTATCAAAATTATAACTCTCATTTCTTTCAAGTGACAAAGTATATTTTAATTGATATAATTAAATGTACTAATTTAAAAGGTACGAAAATATTATTTTTAACACATATGGGGGTTTTCTTACATGCCAATTAGAATTGCTATTCTTGGTGGTCCAAGATGTGGAAAAACGACTTTAATACAGCAACTTTATGTTGATTTAAAAGTAAAAGGCCTTAATGTTGGTGCTGCAACTGAATATAGTACTGACTACCTAAAAGAAAAAGGAATGATTGAAACTATTGCTGAGCAATATGGAATATATTTAGGGCAACTTAAATTAGAACAAGATTTAGAAGAATTTGATTATGCTTTAACTGATTACGCAACTTTTGTTCCTTATATATATGGAAGATTTATGTTAGGAGATAAAAAAAGAACTGTTAAAGAAATAGAAATTCTTAACGACCTTTATAGTCTTGCTTTACGTGATCTACCAAAATATGATCACATTTTCTTCGTACCAAGAGAATTTGGTTATGAAAAAGATGGTGTTAGATGGCAAGATGAAAAATTAGCATTAGCTATAGATGATGCTATTAAGTTATTCTTAGATTCAGAACATGTTAAATACACTGTTCTTACTGGAGAAACTAAAGAAAGATCCAAACAAATCATGTCTATTATTGGACTTAAAGAAAAAGAAGCTGTATGTTCAACTAAAGAAAAAAAGTAGACAAGCTACTTTTTTCTTTTAGTTTATAAAATTTTAAGGGATATCTCAAAGTAAAATTATACTTTATTTTGAGATTCTCTTTTTTTGCTTTTAATTTTATCTAAAAGCAAAATAAAATAAACTATCCCACAATACTAAATTATAGCATTGCAGGATAGCTCCTTTAAATTAAAGTTGTTTCGGGAGATGTTGTATCATAGTCCATGAAACATCTCTATTTCTATATGTAGGCATTATTTCTCCTTGTTTTAATGCAATAGCTGTTTTACCAAAAGATTCAGATCTCCATATTCCTGACACTGGACATTTATCTCCTGTTATACTTTTCTTTCCTATCATTGGTCTTTCTTCTGCCTTTTTTTCACCTAACTTTTTAGGCAAGTGTTGAATCATCTTCCAAGTTACTTCCTTATTTCTATAGCTTGGCATAGTTTCTCCAGCTATTACTGCAACTGCTGTCTTTCCATATTCCTCTGTTCTCCATATTCCTGATACTGGGCAAATACTTCCTGTTAATATATTCTTTCCTATCATTCTTTCTTCCTCCTGTTTATCCATCTTTAAACGTTTACTATAACTATTAAATTTTTTTCTCCGTACTAATATTCTATTATTTTAGTCTTTTAGGTAAGTGTTGAATCATTCTCCAACTTACTTCCTTATTTCTATGTGACGGCATTATTTCTCCTTGCTTTCTTACCACTGCTGTTTTTCCATGTCCTTCTGATCTCCATATTCCTGATACTGGGCATCTTTCACCTGTTAAACTTCTTCTTCCTATCATACTTTTTTCCTCCTGTTTCCTTTTTTTGAATTTTATCTTATAGATTATTATATTTAAACTACATTTCTTACAATAATTAAATTTTAATTTTTAAAACTAATTTTTATTAATTTATTATTTTTAGCTCTTATTCCTTGCTACAATCTTAGTATATCATCAAATTAATTATTTGTGGGTTAATGTTG
>CAUWDH010000037.1:0-39255 GCA_963557775.1 uncultured Sarcina sp. | reverse complement strand
GGCAGAAGTCTGCAAAACTTTTATTCCCCAGTTCAAATCTGGGTGGCGCCTCCAAGAAGCAAGTAATTTTTAAAATTACTTGCTTTTTTTTCTGTAGTGACTATATGAAATGGCACAAATGGATAAATACATTTAGCTCAGAAAAAGAATCTATTAGAATTAAAAATTTTTTGTTTATAGTAACATATCTGGTACATATACAAAAGTAAAGGAATTTTATTATTTTAAAGTAGAGTTTTTTATTTAAATTAGCAAAAGGAATCTTAAATTTTATTTAGATTTTAAAGGGGGACTATCTAGGAAATTGTGTCTTTTTTTATAGGAAATTAGTATATTATAAAATAGTAACTAAGATGAGTAAAATAATTTAATATGATTAAAGAAAACGAATTCATAAATAGAAAAATGTTATAGAAGGTCGAAAAAAAATAATAGGAATTTATATAAAAACTAGGAAAAAGATAGTAATTATGTTAAAATATATTTGATGACGTTGAGATGAAAAGGGTGTGAGAATATGAATGAAAAGTTAGTGAGATATTTAGAAACATATAAAAGATTATTCTTTAGAGGTCAAATCAATAACCCTAAAAGTTTAGCTATTTTACAACAAAAAAGAATAAGTTTGGGGTTAAGTGAGGATGAAGTTGAAAATGCATCAAATGAATTAAGTAATAAATTTGATGCATTAATTAATTTTATTGAAAATATATTGGAATTTAGTGGATTCGATATAGAAAACAAAAGCATAGATAGTGGTGATAGAGAAGAGATTGTTGAATTTTGGAGAGATTTAAATCTATCTGATGATGATGGAAATAAAATTTTAGAATTAATAATCAATAAATTTACTAATAATTCAAGAGAGAGAGAAAATTATGATATACATAAGAATAATTTTGATGCAGAAGTTGAAGAAATATATAAATTTAATAATTATTCTCAAAGTAATTATAGTCAAGATACATCTAATATTAAGACTAATGATATATTAGAAGAAGAGTTAAACGATGATTATTTAAAAGATATAGATAATTCTTTGTATAATCAGGAAAATATTTTCGATTATAAAACTAATATAATGGATAAGGGGATAGTTTTGGCTCATAAAAGAGAGAAAACTTTATTAGAAGAATATAAGGAAATATTAGATAAAAATAGAAAAAATAAAACTATAACTATGCAAGTAAGGTTACTTAATTTAGCAATAAGTTATGGAATTGGATTTGAGAGTGAGCTTTTCTCTATAGAAAAAAGAAAAGAAGTTACAGCTACTAATATGGTATCAATTTTTAAGGCAACATATTTTGATTTTTTAAATGATTTAATGATTTCTTTAAAAGAAAGTAATTTAATAGATTTAGATAATGTTCCAGAGTATACTTTAGAAGGGTTCTTTAACTATGAAGTAATACTTAAGTATGCTGAGAAAATTGATATTCTTAATAAAGCTATAGATGATGGAGAAGATGAAACAACTTTTGCTTGGCTTGCTAGGTCTACTATGCAATTTGAATCAAGGAAAATAATGTCCAAGCTTACTGGACCAGTTATAGAATATGTAATAAAAATAATAAGAAATTGTAAAATAAAAAGGGTAATTTCAAATGAAAAAGAATTTAAAGCATTTAAAGTTATAGATGACATATTAATAATGATGGTAGCTAATCTTACTAATAGAGCATTGTATAACATAAATGAATTAATAACACAAAATTTATATGGTTCAACATTAGATTTAATTCAAATAATTGAGAGTAAGCAAAAGGGATTAGTTCATTTAGAGGAATTAAAGAAATTAGATACAAAGAATGATGAAAAGAAATGTTCCTTTGTTTTAATAAGTGCTTTAAAGGAATATCCTTACTTAGAGGAAGCACATTTGGGTATTATAGATAGGCTTAGTGAAAATGATATAGAAATTAGAAAATATTTATTAGAATGTGCTTATAAGGTTATTGAACCATCTGGAGAAGGATGTAATTCTATAAATAATGAATTAATAGAGATGGGGAATAAAATATACACTGAATCTATAGAACAATTAAATTATAATGAATTAGAATTTGATGAAATAAGAAGATTTTGTGAAGATTTACAAAATAAATTTAATATAACAGATGCTAATACTATAGTACAAACAGAACTTAATAACTTTGGTAGAGTAATAAGCGTAGTTAATTATAAGAATGTAAATGAAGATATTAGGATTAAGCTTTATAGAAAGGCTATGAATGATCTTAAGAAAAGTAGATGTGATGAAGAAGAAAGAAATAATAGATGTGCTTATTTAAGAGAACATTATAATATTGAAGATCAAAAAATAATAATTGATACAGAACTTTCAAACTTTAACACTATAATTTCAGAAGATGTAGATTTTTCTTTAGTGGACTATGATATAAGAAAGTCTCTTTATGAAGAAAAATTAAATGCATTACAATATGAATATGATCAAGATAAACTAGAAGCTGCAATTATTGAGGCAAGAGTTAATTATAAAATTAATCTCATAGAAGCAAGAGATATGGAGCTTATGAAATATGGTAGGTGGTTTGGAGAACTAGATTTAAGTGATAAATCTGGAGATTCTATGTATAAGTATGTAAGAGCTTTATCACAAAATATACTTATGCAACCTATTAGTGAAGATAAAAAAAGTGAACTTTTAAATGAATTAAAGGAAAGAAGTGGATTTTCAACTCACGAATTTTATGCTATTCAAAATAAAATAGGAAACTCTGAAATAACACTTAATGACGAGGACGCTGTGGAATTAGAATTTATTGATAAAGCTTTAGAAGTATTCTCTAAATATCAAAGTATGTTCTTAGAAGCAAAGCTATGTAGTTTTAAAGATGAAGATTTCCACTGTGGAGTTTTCATTAGAAATTTTGAAGAAACAAGAAATGAATTAAGGGACAAAGAATTATTTACCTTAAGAAAAGAAAATAATAAAGATGGTTTCTTAATAACTTCAAAGGCTATATATCATTCAAGTTGGGATAGAGCATTATTATTTAAGGATATAAAGAAAATAATATGGAAAGAAGAAAGTGAATTTAAAAATTCTCAAAGATACTTTAGGCCATATATATTCTTAGCAACAACAGCAGGAGAATATAAATTTGAATTTATAGGATTTAGACAAATAGATATATTTAAGAATTTCATAACTGATTTAATAAATTCTTATAAAATGTTAGTTGGTGAAGAAAGATGTAAATATGAAGAGTGTAGTGTTAAGAGTAATAGTTTAAAAGTAGAGGATATGCTCCGTGGAAATAATGTATTTGCAAGATATAAAGGAAATCCAACATCTTTAGATGAACTTATAGCTTACGTTGTAAAAATATCTGATATAAATGTTAGAAGACATATTAAATATCAAGACCCAAGGTCCTCAATAGACGGAAAAATTAAAAATGCTATAAATTCTTATGCTAGCCTTAAAAATGGAGAAAGACCAATACTATGTTTTGATAGCACTATATTTAAGTCAGGTAAGGAAGGTTTCTTATTAACAACTAGAGGAGTTTATTGTAAAAATAAATTTGGAACACCTTGGTTTGTTTCACATGAAGATATGAAATTTATAAAACTTGATGAGGAAAATCTAATATTTAATGATAGACAAACTACTATGATAACGGTAGAAGAGTCTGCTAGAAGTATTATTAGGGAAATATTAGAATTCTTATCTTTTATGCTTAAAAATATGAATTAAGATTTAATTGAGGATGTATCAAATTGCAGATACATCCTTTCTGCCTTTTAGCTAGTTATCTCAGCAGATGAAAAAAATACATTTATAAAAGTAATATAAATTAAGATGCTGATTTAATACAGCCCCAATTTTTAAAATTACCTAGAGTGCGGTGTCTTTTCATCATCTAGCTATCAGATAAATAATTAAAGAAATCATGTTTTACAGATAAATATAAAAAATATATAATTAAAGTAAAATATATATAAGGGAAAGTGAAGGACCATGAAATTAACAGGTGTAAAAAAATTAACAAATTCTAAGTTCTTAAATATGTATAAGCTTGACTTAATAAATAAAAGTGGAAATAAAAAAGAATATTTTGTGGCAAGTAGAAGAGAGGAAGAAGAATTAGCTGCTCTTACTAAAAATCACAATAAAGTAGATGCAGTTATGATAATTCCTATTACAGAAAATGATGAATTTATAATATTAAAGCAATTTAGACCTGCCATAAATGATTTTATTTTTGAATTTCCAGCAGGATTAATAGACTCAGGAGAGGACATTATAGGAGCTGCAAAGAGGGAACTTTTTGAGGAAACGGGACTTGAGGCTATAAATTCAGAAATTATTTTAAAGCCTAGTTATACTTCTGTTGGGATGACAGATGAAAGTATAAGTGTTGTTAAAATGTTAGTTAAGGGTGAAGTAACTTCTGATAACGCTGAAGAAGATGAAGAAATTGAAGTTATAAAAATAAAAAAAGCTGAAGGAAAAGAATTTGTTAAAAATAACAATGTTTCAATAAAAACAGCTTTAGCTATATTAACTATTTAATTAAGAATACTTACTCTAGTTTAGGGTAAGTATTTTTTTTTGATAAAATTTTTGTAAATAATTACATTTAAGAAGCAATATGGTAATGTTTATTTATAAAGAATCTGTGGGGGGATATTAATGAAAAGGAATTTAAAAAAAATTACCGCTACCTTTATGAGTTTTCTATTTTTATTTACTTTGGTGTTAGTTGATGGAAAAGTGGCATATGCCTTAGCAAAACCAGCAACTCCTAATTTACAACATAATAATTGGAGTGGAGAGGCAAATTATGAAATCACCATGAATATATGGTGGGGAGAAAATGGAGATAAATGGAGATTATATGAGAATAATAAGCTTATACATGAAGAAAGTTTGGTAAATCAAAGCCCTCAGGCACAATCAGCAAGTTTTAAGATTACAGGAAAAGCTAAAGGCACTTATAGTTATAAGTGCGAGTTAGTTAATGGAGCTGGAGTAAGCGAAAGTTCAGTAATAAATGTTACTGTAACAAAGGAAGTGGATAATAACAAACCAGTAGTACCATCTAATTTAAAAGCCATGACTAATGGAGAAAATTCTATAATAGCAACATGGAATAAAGTAGATGAAGCAAATTCTTATGAGTTAGAAGTTGATGGTACAGTTAATTCAATAAATGGAGAACAATATAATCATGAGGGGTTAAAAGCAGGTTCTACTCATAGTTATAGAGTTAGAAGTAAAAATGCTAATGGTGTTAGTGACTGGAGCAGTGTGGTAACAGCAAAAACTTCTGAAGCTCCAGAAGTAGTTGAAAAACCAACAGTACCTCAGAACTTAGTGGCAAAGGCTAAAGATAGTAAAACTATAGAATTAAGTTGGGTTTCTAGTAATAATGTTGATTATTATGAATTATCCCTTGATGGAAAAATAGTAAAGGTAAATGACAATAAATATACACATAGTGGTTTAGCAGCAGAAAGTAAACATGAATATAAGGTTAGAGCTGTTAATAAGGGTGGAGCAAGTGAATTTTCTAATTTAGTTTCAGCAACTACTTTAAAAGAAGATAGTAACAAACCAGAGCTAGGAAATGATGGTTTACCTGAAAGAGTTATTGTAGGATACTGGCATAATTTTGATAATGGTTCTACAACAACTTCATTAAAGGATACATCTTTAGATTTTGATTTAATAGATGTTGCTTTTGCTGAATCTTTAAGTGATCAAGCTACTATGATTTTTGAACCTTATAATAATACAAAGGAAGGTTTTAAGGAGGAAATTAAATACTTACAAAGTAAAGGAAAGAAAGTTATCATATCAATTGGAGGACAAAATGGAAGATTACATCTTGATACAAAGGAAAAGGAAGATGCTTTTGTTAATTCTATGGTTGATATAATAAAAACTTATGGTTTTGATGGTATGGATTTAGATTTAGAAGGTGGAGCTGTTTCCTTAGATGCAGGAGATACAGATTTAAATAATCCTACAACTCCAAAAGTTGTTCATTTAATAAATGGAACAAAGAGAATCAGAGAAGAAGTAGGTGGAAATTTCATTTTAACAATGGCGCCAGAAGTAACTTATGTTCAAGGTGGATTAATTTCATATGCTGGTCCATGGGGCGCATATTTACCTGTTATTAATGGACTTAGAGATGAATTAACTTTATTGCATGTTCAACATTACAACCATGGTTCACAAGAAGCTTTAGATGGAAATACTTATATGCAAGGAACTGCTGATTTTGAAGTGGCTATGGCTGAGATGATGATTACTGGTTTTTATTTAGGAAGAGGTACTACTAATTACTTTGAAGGATTGCCAGCTGAAAAAGTAGCTATAGGCTTACCATCATCAACAAAGGCAGCAGGAAGTGGATATATTTCAGAAGAAGAGGGAATAAAAGCTTTAAATTATTTAATAAATGGACAAGATTTTGGTGGCAAGTATAAGCTTCAAAATAAGGAGGGTTATAAGAAGTTTAGAGGAGTTATGACTTGGTCAACAAATTGGGATGAGACTACAGGATTTAAATTTTCAAAGGCATATAGAGAATTTTTTGATTCTATAAACTAAGAATTAATTTAGGTAAAAATAATATAAAAACAAACTTTGTCAGAGTTATTAATGATAAAGTTTGTTTTTTATTTTGAACTATTTAATAGAAATAATGTTTTATCATAAAGTTGAAAAAATATTAAGTAACTCTCTAAAGTTATTACAAATGTCGACGATTAATTTGTATGTAGACTTTAGAAAGGGGAATTGAAGAATATTTATGAAAATAAGATTAGATTATTTCAAGAACTACAAAAAATCCTTAAGGTTCAAAATGCTTACAAATATATTATCAATTTGTATAGTAAGCATGATAATTACAGGAGGAGGGAGTTATTATTTATCAAAGAATATTATTGAGAATAATATAAATGACGAAATTAATTATGTGTTAGCTGATTATGAAATGCAAATGTCGAACTTTATAAGTCATAGTAAGGAATATTTAGATTCTATTTATTATAAAAATGCTTATGGAAAAACTTTAGAAGAGATAACTGTAAATATAACACAAGATATGAATAATTATTCAAATAATCAGTACATAAAAGGTCTTTTCTTTATAGATAGCAATAACGCTATTTATGGGAATAAAGTGAATTTTGAAAATGAAAAATGGTTTGAGAATTTAAAAGAAAAAAAGGAATTAGAAAAAGTTGTTTCTAAGGTTTATCCTATGACTGGAGAGGAAAATGGAATAGTAGTAGCTATGAAGATTCCTAATGGATATATAGGTGGGATTGTAAATTTAGATAATTTAAAAGATATTTCTACAAGTATAAAAATAGCAGAAACAGGTCATGGATTCGTTATTGATAAGGATGGAAACTATGCAATACATCCTTCAAGAAAGATAACTGAGAATATAAGAACTGTTGATAATGGAGCAGTTGCAGAGTTAGGTGATCCATTAACAGCAGGAGATAGAAAAATAACTAAGTTCCATGTAAATGGTAATAATCAATTGTATGCTTCAGCAGTAATAGAAGGAACAGATTTAGTAGCAGTACTATATGCAGCTGAGGGAGAATTTTTTGGACCATTAACAACTATAAAATACATGACAATAATAATAGTTATTGTAGCTCTTATATTATTAAGTTATATAATATATATATCAATAAATAATATAACAAAAGGAATAAATAAAATAGCTAATGAAAGTAAAAAAATAGCAGAAGGTAATTTAGCAGTATTAAATTTATCTAAAAGTAATAGAGAAGATGAACTTGGAGTTTTAGAAAACAACTTCTTAATCATGGCAGAAAATTTAAAGGATATTATAGAAGCTATAGATATGAGTACTAAAGAAACTATAATGAGTATGGAACAATTCCAAGAAACTATAGAAAGCAATACTGAAAGTGCAAGCAATATAACTGAAATTACTATAAAAGTAGGGGAAAAAGTAGAAAGTGGTTCAAAAGGTATAGGAATTTTAAATAGTGCAATAATGGAATTAAATGATAATATGAGCCAAATAAGAGAAAATGCAAATGGATTAAAGGAACATAGTAAAGAAGCTTCATCAGAAATTGAAAATGGTGGAGAAGCAATGAATAATGCAATTATGGTAATAAGTGATATTAAAGAAAGAACATTTAAAGTTGGAGAATGTATGCTATCTTTACAAGAAAGTTTTGTTAAAATAAGAGATATTTTAGAAGATATAACTTTCATTGCAGAACAAACAAATCTTTTATCACTTAATGCTAGTATAGAGGCAGCTAGAGCTGGAGAATCAGGAAGAGGATTTGCTGTTGTAGCTAATGAAATTAAGAAATTAGCAGATAGTTGTAAAGAATCAGCTATTAAAACTGGAAGCATCTTAAGAGAAAATGAAACAGAATTGAAGGTATTATTAAGTGAAGTTACAGGAAGTAAAACTATTGTAGAAGATGGTTTATCTAGAATAGAAAATACTAGAAAGACTTTTGAAAATCTTTCAAATAGCTTTATGACTTCCATAAGTAGAACAGAATTAATAATAGATAAAATAAATGATTCAAGTGAAAAAACAGAAAAGATATCAGAAAGTTCTATAAATACAGCAGCAACATCAAATGAAATTGCAAGTGAAATGTCAGAGGTTTCATCCTTATTAGAAATGCAATTAGCTGGTATAGAGGAACTTACAGCAAGTTCTACTACAATGCTTGAAGAAAGCGGAAAATTAAGAGATTTAACAAATAAATTTACAATATAATTAATAAAAAGGATGTATCGAATTACAGATACATCCTTTTTATCTTTTATTTAGCTATCAGATAAACTAGGTTTAATATAAGTTCTTATTTTTTAGTTTATATTTATATGCTAAATTATTAACATTTATGCTAATTAGAGAGTAAAATATATTAAAGTTTAAAACAAAGTAAGGATACTTCCTCTATCAATCAATTTTCCTTCGTCTAAATATATTGGTTCAACATTGTGTTTAAAAAGGAAGTTTTTTATATCATTTCCATAAGAATGGTTTTTTAAGTTTCCAAAAAAGGCCATTTTATCTTCTGAAATTAATCCACAGGTTCCACCAATAAAGCCGTAAGATAATCCAGGAAGCACTATATCGCCGGCTGGGATTAATAGTATATCTATAGGGTATTTTTTTAAAGCATTGTAAATTCCTAAATCTGAGGTTATTAGAGCATTATTATTAACAATAGCTATGGAACATTTACTATAACCTTGCTTTATATTTATTAACTCCTTGTCAGAAACATGCTTTAATAAATTTTTATCTGTAAATTTTAAATTATGTATAAAAAAATTTTTTAAATTAACAGCATTTAAAAAAATATTTTTAGGGTATTTTTCCTCTAATTCTTTAGATGAATATTCAAATTCTATATGGTGCTTATTTAGTATTTCTAAAGAAAGATTAGAGTTTTTTGCTAAAATTATTTTTTTTGAATTAATAATATTTAGTTGGATGTCAGGATGACCAGAAATAGCATCATATAAATTGTTTGATTTAGGGATTTTAATTATGTTTAAACCCTCATTTGATAAGAGATGCATTTGTTTTTCTGTTAATCTATAATCTACAAAAGAAATGTTCATATGGATTCTCATTTAATTTTCTTTAAAAATATCTTACTAAATAATGAGGATTTTGTCGATTATTCACTAGTTTTTTTTCGTATAGTGGTGCTGTTTTAATCCATACTAAGTATGAGAAAGGAGTGAGAAATTTGCTTTTAATACAACTAGCATTTGAAGGTGAAAGAGACTTTGTAAGTGATTTACAAGAACTAAGAAATATTCTTAAAACTAAGAGTATAAATATAGGGATGTCAGAGTCCATAGAAAAAAATACTCACTTCATTAAAATATTTTGTAATGATATAGAGGAAGAAAAAAATATAGAAAATATAGAATCTATAAAGAATAAAGTATTTACTTATGTAGCAAATTTGATTTACAAAGAAGTAATTAGTGAATATAGAAAAAGAGAACTTTTAGAGTATATAACAGAAAATTATTTCTTTTTAAGACATGATGAAATAATAGAGATAGATTCACAGATAAATAGGATATTACAAGGAAAAGAAAAAATAAATGATGGTGTAGGAATTTCTTTGCAAAATAAAATTAATTATTTAAATGATGTTATTAAGGAGTTTCTTCTTGAAGAAGGAAAGATAAATATAGATGGATTTATTAGATTTAGATTAAAATCTATGAAAAGCCATATTGAATTTATAGTTGATAAAATTGTAGAATTATACATGGTAGAAAAAGAATACAATGAATTTATAAAGCTTTTAAAATATTTTGTTGAAATTCAAGAGAGTAAAATTGATCTTATAAATATAATTATAAAATCTAATGGTGAATATATAGTAGAAGATAAAAACGGAAAAAATTTATTTGATGAGTTTATAAAAGACTTAATAGAAAATAAAGAAAGTAAAGATGCTAATGCTGAAGATATTATAATTAGTGGACTTATAACTAATGCTCCCAAACATATATCTATAATAAATAAAGAGTATTGTTTGAATAAAGAATTTCTTAATACTATATCAGAAGTTTTTGGAGATAGAGTATTATTTAAAAATAGTACAAAAATTTTATAAAAAATTGTTGACAATAATCAATGAGTGTGATAAATTATATTTTGTTAAGTAGAAACAGCCGTTTCTCACCTTACGGCAAAGCTTAGTAGGGTTAGAGTAGTTTATTACACTTTTACAGTTTGTGATAACAAAAGGACGGCTTATAGCCGTCCTTTTTTTATATATTTGTGTTGGCTAAATTCTATCGGAGGTGAAAGATATTAATAAAAAGATTGCAATGAATGAAGAAATAAGAGAAAAGGAGATAAGAGTTATCTCTGGAGATGGTGAGCAATTAGGTTTAATGTCATCAAAAGAGGCATTAAAAATTGCAGAGGAGAAAGACCTTGATCTAGTTATGATTTCTCCAAATGCTAAGCCACCAGTTTGTAAAATAATGGATTATGGCAAATTTCTTTATGAGCAAACAAAAAAAGACAAAGAAGCTAAGAAAAAGCAAAAAGTCATCAATATTAAAGAGATAAGAGTTAGTCCAACTATAGAAGAGCATGATATTGATATAAAAGCAAAGAATGCTCGTAAATTCTTAACTGATGGGAATAAAGTTAAAATCACTGTTAGATTTAGAGGAAGAGAAGCTGAACATTCAGCTGTTGGAAATGTAATACTTGATAAATTCTTCAACAAACTTGAAGAAAATTGTATTATAGAAAAACCTGCTAAATTGGAAGGCAGAAACATGATAATGATTTTGGCTCCAAAAAAAGCATAACTTGAGAGGAGGATATCACTATGCCAAAAATGAAAACTCATAGAGGTGCAGCAAAAAGATTTAAAAAAACAGGAACAGGAAAGTTCAAAAGAGCTAAGGCTTACAAAAGCCATATCTTAACAAAGAAAAGCGCTAAGAGAAAAAGAAATCTTAGAAAAACTGGATATGTTTCAACTACACAAGAAAAAGCAATGAAGAAATTATTACCATATCTATAAGAAAAACAATGGAGTAGGAGGTCTGTAAAATGGCAAGAGTTAAGAGAGCGGTAAATGCTCGTAAAAATCATAAAAAAGTTTTAAAACTTGCAAAAGGTTACTATGGCGGAAAAAGCAAGTTATTCAAAACTGCTAACGAGTCAGTAATAAGAGCATTAAGAAATGCTTACGTTGGTAGAAGATTAAAGAAAAGAGATTATAGAAGATTATGGATAGCTAGAATAAACGCAGCTACAAGAATGAATGGTCTTTCATATTCAAGATTCATGAATGGTTTAAAATTAGCTGGTGTTGATATAAACAGAAAAATGCTTTCTGAAATAGCTATAAATGATCCTAAAGCATTCGCTGATTTAGTAGAATTAGCTAAAAAGCAATTAAATGCTTAATATATTAATGCGACTTGTATAGTCGCATTTTTTTTTATCAATTAAATTTTATCTAATAGCTAGAGGATTTTCAACTTTTATTGTTTATAGAGGGAGACAGAAATACTGTAGTCTTATACTTTTAGATAAGTTTAACTAAGCATTTAAGTAGAAAAAAGTCTAGTTGAATTAAGTCTATATTTATTTAATGGGCGAAGATAATAAAAGATTAGTGTAAAATAAGGGGATTTAGAGAGTTAAAAAATTATTGAGTAAGTATAATTTAAGCAATATAATGAGGTTATATTAAGTTTTATTAAGATTGTGTTAAAACTTTTTTATAAGAATAATAGATTATAAAATAATATTTATAATATTAGTTAAAGCTATAATATAAATCTAGTTAGATTTTATTTAAAATAGGTTTATAGTTTAATACTTTTAACTAAATAGTATTATTCTTTATTACTTGGAGGTGAAGAAGTGTACGTTAATCTAGGGAAGAAAATTAGATTTAACTCTGTCCAAATACTTGCTTTAGGATTTTTTTCTCTTATATTGGTCGGGGGATTTTTATTATCTTTACCAATAGCGAGCAATAGTGGTCAAAGTACAAGTATAGTAGATTCCTTATTTACAGCTACTTCAGCAGTCTGTGTTACAGGGCTTGTAGTTGTAGATACTGCAACACATTGGAATTACTTTGGGCAAACAGTGATAATAATACTTATTCAAATTGGTGGACTTGGCTTTATGTCATTTACAACTTTATTGGCTATATTAATAGGTAAAAAAATTACATTAAAAGAAAGACTGCTGCTACAAGAATCTATGAATACATTTAGTATTCAAGGTTTAGTTAAGTTAATAAGGTATATATTAATATTTACTTTTGCAGTTGAAGGGTTAGGAGCTTTATTATTATCAACTCAGTTTATTCCACTTTTTGGTGTGAGTAAGGGGATTTATTATAGTATTTGGCATTCTATATCAGCTTTTTGTAATGCTGGTTTTGATTTAATGGGGACATATTCAGGTAAATATTCTAGTCTAACTGCTTTTGCTAACAATCCTGTTGTAATATATACAATATCCGCTTTAATAATAATAGGTGGTCTTGGATTTACTGTATGGAGTGAAGTTTATAACTACAGAGAAAAGAAAAAGTTTTCCTTACATAGTAAAGTGGTATTAACAGTGACTGCAACATTAATTATTGGAGGAACAATATTAATGTTTTTCTTAGAATATAAAAATCCATTAACTATAGGAAATATGCCTTTATTTGAAAAATTCAATAATGCATTTTTTGCAGCCGTAACTCCTAGAACTGCTGGAATGAATACAATATCTACATCTGATATGACTTTAGGTGGACAATTTTTAACAATAATACTTATGTTTATTGGTGGCTCACCAGGATCAACAGCAGGTGGATTAAAAACAGCTACTTTTGGAGTTCTTATGATAACATTAATATCTATAATAAAAGGAAGAGAAGATATAGAAGTATTTAAGAGAAGAATTCCAAAGGATACCGTATATAAAGCTTTTGCCTTATTTGTTTTATCTCTATTATTAGTCATTGGTGTTACAATGCTTTTATGTATAACACAACAAGGTGTACCAGACGGAGATAAATTTAATTATCTATTATATGAAGCAAGTTCAGCTTATGGAACTGTAGGATTGACCTTAGGGTTAACACAACATCTTAATACGGTAGGTAAGATAATAATAATGATTACTATGTATTTAGGAAGAGTAGGTCCTATGACAGTATTATTAGCATTAACAAATAGAATGAGTAAAAAATCTGGTATAAAATATCCAGAAGATAAAATATTAATTGGGTAGGAGTGATTTTAATGGCACGTAAACAATTTGTTGTAGTAGGACTTGGTAGATTTGGTTCGTCAGTTGCTAAAACTTTATATGGCTTAGGGAATGATGTATTAGCTATAGATTCAAATGAGGATGTTGTACAGGAGATTGCTGACCATGTAACTCATGCAGTACAAATGGATGCTATAGATGAAAATGCAGTTAAAACTTTAGGAATAAGAAATTTTGATGTTGCAGTTATAACAATAGGTGCAAATATTCAAGCTAGTATAATGGCTGCTTTAGTATTTAAGGAACAAGGAGTAAAGTATATAATAGCTAAGGGAAATAGCGATTTACATGCTAAAGTATTATATAAGATAGGTGTAGATAGAGTTATTCTACCAGAAAAGGATATGGGAGTTAGAGTTGCTCATAACCTAGTATCATCTAATATTTTAGATTATATAGAACTTTCTCCAGATTATAGTATTATAGAAATAGAAAGCTTAAAAGAATGGCATGGTAAATCTATAAGAGAATTAAGTTTAAGAGCTAAATATGGAATAAATGTTATGGCTATAAAAAGCGGAAACGATGTTAATATTTCACCATCACCAGATGATGTAGTAGAAGCTAATGATATTATAGTAGCAATCGGTTCTGCTGAGGATTTAAGTAGACTAGAGGATAAAATATCTAGATAAAGGAGAAATTGTTTTGCTATTTATAGAAAGTAAAAATAATAATCTTTTTAAGGAAATAAAAAAACTAAAAGAAAAAAAGTATAGAAATCAAAGCAAAAAATTTTTAATAGAAGGATTAAGATTTGTTGAAGAAGCTATTAAAAATAATGCTAAGATAGAAAAAGTTTTGTATACAGAAAGTTTTAGAACAAAACATGGTGATAAACTAAGTTTTAATTCTAATATAGAACAAATAATATTAAGTGAAAATTTACTAAAGGAATTAAGTTTTACAGAGAAACCTCAGGGAATCATAGCTGTGGTTTCTATTGAAAACAAAGAAATGAAAGAAGGAGATATTATAGTTCTTGTGGATAAAGTTCAAGATCCAGGGAATATGGGAACTATAATTAGAACGGCTCATGCAGTAAATGCTTCAGCTCTTATAATTACTAAAGGAACAGTTGATATTTATAATGATAAAACTTTAAGGTCAACTATGGGTTCTATATTTAAAGTTCCAATTATAGAAGATGATGATTTATCAGTAATAAAATCATTAAAGGAACAAGGATTTAAATTAGTAGTTAGTTCTTTACAAGGTGAAAATAATTTCTTTGAGGAAGACTTAAAGGACAAGGTTATCATAGCTGTAGGAAATGAGGGAAATGGAATATCTGATGATGTATATTTATTAGCAGATAAAAAAGTAAAAATTCCAATGCCTGGAGATGCTGAATCACTTAATGTCGCGGTAGCTACATCAATTATGTTATACGAAAAATTGAGACAAAATATTGTAAAATAGTCTTGAATAATATAAAAGATATGGTTATAATTATTTAAGAAGTAAATATTAATAAACGTTGAAAGAGAGCAGTATATATGGAGAAATTCTTTTAAGAGAGGAAAAATCTAGGCTGGAAGTTTTTCTAAAGAATCCATGTAGAAATTTCACTCTTGAGTTCTAATTGTGAAGTAGTATTAGCAATTAGCGGTTAGTAACCGTTATTTCTTTTAAGTGAACATTATATTTATAATGTTAATTAGGGTGGTACCGCGGATATATCCCGTCCCTTTTGGGGACGGGTTTTTTTTAGTTTAATTTAATAAATTGAAGGGAGAATTTAAAATGCAAGAACAATTAAAAAGCATAGAAGAAAAAGCACTTCAAGAGCTAAGAGCAGCTCAAGATAGTGTAACAATTGATAATATTAGAGTAAAATACCTTGGTAAAAAGGGAGAGTTAACTTCAATTTTAAGAGGTATGAAGGATTTATCTAATGAAGAAAGACCAGTAATAGGTAAATTAGCTAACGAAGTAAGAGCTAAAATAGAAAATGTTTTAGAAGAGGTATTAACTTCAATAAAGAATAAAGAAAAAAATGAAAAGTTAAATAGTGAAATCATTGATATTTCAATGCCAGGAAAAAGAGAAAATATAGGTAAAAAACATCCTTTAGAATTAACTCTTGATCACATGAAGGAAATTTTTATATCAATGGGATTCACTGTAGAGGAAGGACCAGAAGTAGAGAAGGATTACTATAACTTTGAAGCTTTAAATATACCAAAAAATCACCCAGCTAGAAGTGAGCAAGATACTTTCTATATAAATGATAATATAGTTTTAAGAACTCAAACTTCACCAGTTCAAGTTAGAGTTATGGAAAAGCAAGCTCCTCCAATAAAAATGATATCTCCTGGTAAAGTGTTTAGATCAGATGCAGTTGATGCTACTCACTCACCAATATTTTATCAAATGGAAGGTCTAGTAATAGATAAAAATATAACATTTGCAGATTTAAAAGGAACTTTAGAATTATTCGCACAAAAAATGTTTGGAGATAAAGTTAAAACTAAATTCAGACCTCACCATTTCCCATTTACAGAGCCATCAGCAGAAATGGATGCTACATGCTTCGTATGTAATGGAGAAGGATGTAAAGTATGTAAAGGAGAAGGCTGGATAGAATTATTAGGTTGTGGAATGGTTCATCCAGAAGTATTAAAAAATTGTGGTATAGACCCAGAAGAATATAGTGGATTTGCTTTTGGATTCGGTGTAGACAGAATGGTTATGCTTAAGTATGGTATTGACGACATAAGATTATTATACGAAAGTGATATGAGATTTTTAAATCAATTCTAGGAGGATGATATTATGAAAGCACCAATAAATTGGTTAAAAGATTATGTTGATATAAATATTACAGCAGAAGAATTAGGAGATGCCTTAACTTTATCAGGATCGAAGGTTGAAGAAGTTATTAAGGCTGGAGATAATATTGACAAGGTTGTTACATGTCATATAAAATCAATAGAAAAGCACCCTGAGGCTGAAAAGCTTCAAATATGTCAATGTGACATTGGGGAAGAAGAACTTTTACAAATCGTTACAGCAGCTACTAACATGAAAGAAGGAGATTTTGTTCCTGTAGCACTTCATGGTTCAACTTTAGCTGATGGAACAAAAATCAAAAAAGGTAAATTAAGAGGTGTAGTTTCAAATGGTATGTTCTGTTCAGAAGAAGAACTTGGAATTGCAGGAGATGAACCAGTTCATGGCTTAATGATATTACCTCAAGACACTCCAGTAGGAAAAGATATAAAAGAAGTTTTAGGGTTAAATAAAGCTATTTTAGATTTAGAAATAACTTCAAATAGACCAGATTGTTTAAGTATAGTTGGAATGGCTAGAGAAGTTGCTGCAACAACTAAAACTACTTATAAAATGCCTTCAATGGACTTTAAAGCAACAGCTTCAGAAAATATAGAAGATATATTAAAAGTAAATGTAAATGATAAGCTATGTAAAAGATATATGGCAAGAGGAGTTAAGAATGTAAAGGTAGCTCCATCACCACAATGGATGCAAGAAAGATTACTTGATGCAGGGGTAAGACCTATAAATAACATAGTTGATATAACAAACTTTGTTATGCTTGAACTTGGTCAACCAATGCACGCTTTTGATAAAAGAGAAATCAAAACATCAAATATAGTAATAGAAAAAGCAAAAGACGGAGAAAAGTTCGTAACTTTAGATGGTGAAGAAAGAACTTTAGATAGTTCAGTATTAGTTATTAAAGATGGAGAAACTTCAATTGCTCTAGCAGGAATAATGGGAGGAGCTAATTCAGAAATAAAAGATGATACAACAGAAGTTATTTTTGAATCAGCAAACTTTGAAGGAGTTAACATTAGAGTTAATTCTAAAAAATTAGGTTTAAGAACAGAAAGTTCATTAAGATTTGAAAAGGAAATAGATCCTAATTTAGCTCAATTAGCTATAGATAGAGCTTGTTTCTTAATAGAAGAATTAGGTTGTGGTGAAGTTTTAAAAGGAACTATTGATATATATAACGACAAAAAAGAAAAAGGTCATATGATAGTAAGTTCAAGCTGGGTTAATAAATTCTTAGGAACTGATATATCAGCAGAAGAAATGAAGAATTGTTTAGACAGCTTAGATTTAACAACAACTATAAGTGGGGATGACTTAAATATAGAAGTTCCTACATTTAGAATAGATATTGCTATTAAGCAAGATATAGCTGAAGAAGTTGCTAGAATATATGGATATAATAATATACCAACTACAATAATAACAACAAATACAAATAAGGAATCTAAAAATGCAAAACAAAGATTAGATGATCTTGTAATAAGCACTATGATGGCTTCAGGATTAAATCAATCAATAAGTTATTCATTTGTTAGTCCTAAAGTATTTGATTCAATTTGTATACCAAATGATAGTAATTTAAGAAAAGTTGTTAAAATAAAGAACCCATTAGGGGAAGATTATAGTATAATGAGAACAACAACACTTCCTTCAATGATGGAATGTTTAGGAAGAAACTATTCAAGAAGTAACGATTTAGTTAGATTATTTGAAATAGGTAAAGTGTACATTCCAAATGAGGATGAAAATGAGTTACCACTAGAGAAGAATATTTTAACTATAGGAATTTATGGAGAAGTAGATTACTTCAACTTAAAAGGTTTAGTAGAAAATTTATTAGATGCTCTAGGAATAAGTAAATTTGCATTCAAGAGATTAAGTGATAATGTTAGCTATCATCCAGGAAAAACTGCTTTATTAACAGTTGGAAAAGGAGTAGAAGCTGGTGTTCTTGGAGAAATCCATCCAGATGTTGCAGAGAATTACGGCCTTGATGTTGAGTGTTATGTAGCTGAATTAGATTTAGATAAATTATATGAAGTTGCTAATGTTGAAAAGAAATATACAGCACTTCCAAAATATCCAGCAGTTACAAGAGATATGGCTCTGTTAGTGGACGATAGCTTATTAGTTAGTGAAATAGAAGATACAATAAAAAGAGCTGGTGGAAATCTAGTTGAGTCAATAAACTTATTTGATGTTTATAAGGGTGAACAAATACCTGAGGGTAAAAAGAGTATAGCTTACGCTATAGTTTATAGAGATCCACAAAAAACACTTAATGATGCAGCCGTGAATAAAGTTCACGATAAAATCTTAAGATCTCTTGAACATAAATTAGGTGCTCAGTTAAGATAGTTGTATAGAACCTAGAACAATTAGTAAAAAGAGGTGTAGTATGGCGACAGTAACTGTAAGAATCAATGGTATGGAGTACAACTTAAAAGGCAAAGAAGATGAAGCATATTTAAAAAATATTGCAGATTATGTAGAAATGAAATTGCAAGAAATATTAGAGAAGAATAAAAAACTTAGTATTTCTGCTGCATCTGTGTTAACGGCCATAAATCTAGCTGATGAAGCTTTTAAAAGTAATAAGGATTATGATGAACTTTTAAGTAATTTTGAAAATTTACAAATTGCTAATAAGAGCTTAAAAGAAGAACTACGAGATGTAAAAGAAGATAGTACTTTTAAATTTGATAAGCAAGAGCAAGAATATGAACAATATATAGATAGTCTTAGACAAGAGCTTGAAAACATAATGAATGCTAAAGAAATTATAGAAGAAGAAAAAAGGATTTTAGAAAGTGAAAAAGAATACTTAAATCAAATAAAATTAGCATTAGAAGAAAGTTTAAAAGAAGAGCAAGAAAAAACAAAAAGTAATTCTGATGAAGAAAAAATAAATGAATTACTAAATGAAGTTACAGCTCTTAAAGAACAGCTTAACATTATGGAAGAAGAAAATAAAAAAAATATTTCAGAAAAAGAAACTCTTAAAAAAGAAAATAAAGAGTTAAAATTTAATGTTCAAAGTTGTAAATATAAGATTATTGATTTAGAGAAAAAATTCTTAGATAGTCAAATGACTGTTGTTAAGGAAAGAGTAAAAAGTAATCCACTAATAAAACCTAAAAAATAATTTTCTAATCTATAAAAAAATGGAGGATGTATCGAATTACAGATACATCCTCTCTGTTTTTTAGATTATGGAATTATTAAGTTCAATTGTGTATAATAAAATATTATATAGGAATTAGAAGTTTAGATGTTTTTATGAAATTCTTTAAGAATTTCTTTATTTTTTGTTTTAAATAGAAAAATTTAAACGGTGTGAGATACTAGATATTAGATAAATTTATAGTATAATATAATTTAGACTTAATATAGGGAGCAATAATTACATAGAGAATTATATTTGATTTAATAAATAAAAGGTTTAATTTATGATTTATTTGAATAGAGTTAAAGCCTTTTTATAAAGTAAAATTACTTAAACATTTTAAAATCTAAAAATAATTTAAATCTAGATATATTAACTATAAAAGTAGAAGTTATATCAGTTAGTTATTGAGGGAAAAGTGGAATTGAAAATCAAAAGATATTAGTAGGAGAAATGATTTTATGAATAGAGAAAGAATAGAATTACTAGCACCAGCTGGAAGTATGGAGAGTGTTATTGCAGCTGTAAATAAAGGAGCTGATGCTGTTTATTTAGGTGGAAATAAATTCTCAGCTAGAGCAGCAGCTACAGAGTTTGATGATAAGAAAATAGAAGAAGCAATAGATTATTGTCATAGTTATGGAATTCCAGTTCATATAACATTAAACACTTTAATAAAGGAAAACGAGTTTAATGAAGCTATAGATTATGTTGGATTCCTTCATAGAATAGGAGCTGATGCTTTAATTATTCAAGATACAGGTATAGTTAATGTCATAAGAGAAAAATATCCTGATTTAGAAATACATGCATCGACTCAATTAAGTATTCACAATGGAGAAGGTGCTTTATTCTTTGAAGAAAATGGATTTAAAAGAATAGTTTTATCAAGAGAGTTATCTTTAAAGGAAATAGAATATATATCAAAGGACTTAGGTGTTGAGACAGAAGTATTTGGACATGGAGCTTTATGTGTTAGTTATTCAGGTCAATGTCTAATAAGTAGTGTAATAGGTGGAAGAAGTGGTAACCGTGGTAGATGTGCTCAAAGTTGTAGACTTCCATTTACTCTTATTAGAGAAAAGGATGGAAAAGAGACTAGCGGTTATTTATTAAGTCCAAAGGATGTATGTAATGTTGAAAATATGGGTGACTTAATTAAAGCAGGAGTAAGTTCATTAAAAATTGAAGGAAGACTTAAAAAGCCAGAATATGTTGCAGGGGTTATAGAAAGTTATAGAGGAGCTATTGATGATGTCTATAATAAGCAACAAGATTCAAAATTAAATAAAGAAAGAAAACAAAGACTTTTAAAGCTATTTAATAGAGAAGGTTTTTCAAGTGCTTACCTTTATAAGCATACAGGAAAAGATATGATGGCATTTAAAACTCCTAAAAACACAGGAGTTTACATAGGAAAGGTAAACTCTAATGGAGAAGTTATTTTAGAAGATAATTTAAGTGTTAAAGATGGAATAAGAATTGGTGATGATGGATTTGTAACTTCAAAAATAATTTTAAATGGAAATGAAGTTAAAGAAGCTAAAAAGGGAGATAAGGTAAAAATATTCCCTAAAAAATATAAAACAAATGATGCTTTATATAAAATGTCAGATACTAAACTTATGAATGAACTTAAAGTTTCTTATGAGAAACTTTATGGTAGAAAAATAGAATTAACTGCTAAAGTAAGATTTAAAGTAGGTATGCCATTTAAAATAGAATTAGAATATAACGGAAAAAAATATTCTAAAGAAGGAGAAAAAGTTCAATTCCCTGAAAATAGTCCTTTAGATATGGGAAGGGTTGAAAAGAATATTTCTAAGTCTGGTGAAATTCCATATAAAATAACTAATATAGAATTTACGGACTTTGAAGATGGATTTATGCCAATGGCAGCAATAAATAACTTAAGAAGAGAGTTATTAGAAGAAATAAAAGAGTATGAAATTCAAAAGCATAAACATGTTATTGAAAAAAGAGAAAAGAAAGAATATGTGGCTGGTGAAAGAAATCTTCCTAAATATATGGCCTTTGTTTTAATGCCAGAGCAACTTAAAGCAGCTAAGGATGCAAAGATTTCAGCTATAGTTGTTGATATATTTGGTAAGAATCAAGGCTTCATAAAGAGAAATATATTTAATGAGTTAGAAGATTTCCAAGGAGAAGTTTATTTAAATGCACCTACAATTATAAAAGAAGAATTTGAAACTATTGCAAAAACTATAGAATCATTAAAGGATAAAATAGATGGAATAGTAACAAATAATACAGGAATAATAAGAAGATTTAAAGATAAAATTAAAATAATAGGTGGATATAAATTAAATATATTTAATAGCTATGCTTTAGAATTTTATAACAAAAATATAGAAGGTGCAGCCTTAAGTATTGAGTTAAATAGAAAAGAAATAAGAAACTTACTTAAGAGAGGGGCAGATGGAGCACAATTCTTCCTTTATGGAAAGCCAGAATCAATGGTTAGTGAATATTGTCCTATAGGCAGTACATTTGGTGGAAAAACTACAAAGAGAGAATGTAGTGATCAATGTATAACAAGTACATTTAGAATGAGAGATAGAATGAATGAAGAATTTGTTGTAACAACAGATATATTCTGTAGATCTCATATACATCATCCAGTACCAGTTAATTTAAGTGAGGCAAAAGAAGAATTAGAGGAAATGGGAATAAAATCATTTAGATTAGATTTCATAGATGAAGACTATGATACAACATTTAAAGTTTTAGATGCTGTAATGAAGGATAAACCTATTGAAGTAGATAAATTTACAAAAGCTCAATACAGAAGGGGAGTACTTTAATTAAGTTTACAATTACTATGTAAATTTAGGGAAGGGAGATTAGATTTTTATGAATAGTAGAGTTTTGACTGCTCTAGAATTTGATAAGATAAAAGCTGAAGTTGAGAAATATGCTATTACAGCTTCAGCAAAGGAAGTTATAAGGAACCTTGAGCCTTATGACTCCTTATATGATGTTTTAGAACATTTAAAAGAAACTAAAGAAGCTGTTGAGCTTTTAGTTAAAAAGGGAAATCCTCCTTTTGAAGGACTTTATGATGTTAAGGAAGCTCTAGTTAGAGTTGGAAAAGGTGGAAGCCTTAATATATCAGGTCTTTTAAGAATTGGGAATTTACTTAGAGTTTCTAGAAGATTTTCTGAATTTATGAAAAGAAAAGAGGAAGAAGAAAGTTTTCCTATTTTAGAAGCTATGGCAGAAGGTTTAGTTGAATTTAAAGCTTTAGAAAATAAGATAACTACTTCTATTATAGGAGAAAATGAAATAGCTGATAGAGCTAGTGAAAAGTTATATTCTATAAGAAGAGAGTTAAAGGATAAAAATTCCTCAGTTAGGGAAAAGGTTAATGCTATAGTTAGAGCTAATGCAAGTTATCTTCAAGATGCTCTTTATACAATGAGAGGGGATAGATATGTCATTCCTGTTAAGGCTGAATATAAGTCACAGGTTCCAGGTCTTGTACATGACCAAAGTTCAACAGGAGCTACTTTATTTATAGAGCCTATGAGTCTTGTTAATTTAAATAATGAGATTAAGGAATTGCATTTAAGAGAAAAGGCTGAAATTGAAAGAATTTTAGAAGAATTAACAGCTCTTGTATATGGAAATATAGATGAAATTAAAAATAATTTTGATATAATTGTTGATCTTGACTTCATATTTGCTAAGGCTAAGTATGGAAGTCATATAGATGGAATTTATCCTAAAGTAAACAAAGATGGAATTATAGATTTAAAACAGGCAAGACATCCTTTAATTCCTAGAGAGAAAGTTGTTAGTTCAGATATTTATTTAGGCAAGGATTTTAGTAGTTTAGTTATAACAGGACCAAACACTGGTGGTAAGACTGTAACTTTAAAAACTACAGGTCTTATTGAACTTATGGGATTATCAGGATTATTAATTCCTACTAATGAGGGTTCAACTATAAGCTTCTTTGAAGAAATATTTGCTGATATAGGAGATGAACAAAGTATCGAACAAAGTCTTTCAACATTCTCAGCACATATGACTAATATAGTTAAAATAATGGATAAAGCAGATGAACATAGTTTTGTTCTATTTGATGAACTTGGTTCTGGAACAGATCCAACAGAAGGTTCAGCCTTAGCTATAGCTATTCTTGAAGAATTAAGAAAAAGAGGCTGTAGAATATTAGCAACAACTCACTATAGTGAACTTAAAGCATATGCTCTTAGAAATGAAGGAGTTGAAAATGCTTCTGTTGAATTTGATGTTCAAAGTTTAAGACCTACTTATAGACTTTTAATAGGTGTTCCAGGTAAATCAAATGCCTTTGAAATTTCAAAAAGACTTGGGCTTGATGAGTATTTAATAAAAAATGCTAAAGAATTTATTACAAGTGATTTTTTAGAATTTGAAGATTTAATACAAAGTCTTCAAGATAGAAAAATCGAAGCAGAGAAATTTGCAAGAGATGCAGAAAATTATAAAGCTCAAGCTAAAATGTTTAAGGATAAATATGAAGCTAAGTTAGAGAGAATAGATAAGGTAAGAGATAATGCTTACTCAGAAGCTAGAAGAGAAGCAAAAGAGATTTTAAATGCTGCTAAGGAAGAGGCAGAAGAAATCTTAAAGAACATGAGAGAAATGGAAAAAATGGGTGCTTCTAATGAAATGAGAAGAAAGCTTGAAGCTGAAAGAGCTAAGCTTAAAAATAAAATTTCAGATACAGAAGCAAATCTTCAAAAAACTATGGAAGATAATCAAGGTGAGCTTATAGATAAAGTAACTGTAGGTATGGAAGCTATGTTACCTAGATTAAATCAAAAGGTAATAATATTAACAATGCCAGACAATAAAGGTGAAGTTCAAGTTGAAGCAGGAATAATGAAGGTTAATGTTAAGCTAAAAGATTTAAGAAAAGTAAAAATTTCTAAGGAAGAAAAGAAAATAAAGAAAAGAGAAGCAAAATTAAATCTTAAGCAGGTTTCATCTTCAGTAGATGTTAGAGGTATGGACACACAAGAAGCATGGTTAGTAGTAGATAAATACTTAGATGATGCTTATGTAGCAGGTTTAGGAGAGGTAACAGTAGTCCATGGAAAAGGAACTGGAGTTTTAAGAAAGTATATTGGTAACATGTTAAAAACTCATCCACATGTAAAATCAAGTAGACTTGGTGTTTATGGAGAAGGTGGAGATGGAGTAACTATTGTTATTTTAAAATAAAAAATAATTAAAGTTCTATTGGATTAGACACTAAGAGAAGGGATGTATCAAAATTTAGATATATCCCTTCCACTTTTATAATTTGAAATTGAAAGGAGATGAATTTATGATTATTGTTAGTGCATGTTTATGTGGTATAGATTGCAAATACAATGGTGGAAATAATAAAAATGAAAAAGTAATTGAGTTTCTAAAGGATAAGGAGTACAGAATGATTTGTCCAGAAGAAATGGGGGGACTCCCTACTCCAAGAATTCCTAGTGAAGAAGTTTTTGCTTCAGATGGAACTATGAAGGTTATGAGTAAAGAAGGAAAGGATGTTACTGCTGAATTTATTAAAGGTGCAGAATTTTCTTTAAAGGTAGCTAAGGAGTGTGATGCAGAACTTGCTATATTAAAAGCTAGAAGTCCATCCTGTGGAAAAGGAATAATATATGATGGAACTTTTAGTGGAAATCTCACAGAAGGAAATGGTGTTACAGCAGATTTATTTATTAAAAGTGGAATAAAGGTTTTAAGTGAAAATGATTTTGAGTAATTTAAAAGGATTAGTTATTAGAAAATACAATCTTGAGTTTATATTTATAAAAGTTAGAATAAAAAAAGAATAGATATTTAAAAATTCAAAGGCAAAGAAATGCCTTTGAATTAATTTTAGCTATTAAAAACTGACTTTGGAGCATTACTAAGGTTTCCATAATACATGTATCCAATTATTCCATTATATTCAACCTTAGCATATTTTTCGCCCCCTACTTCAGCAGGACCAAATGTTTCTCCTACTACTTCATTAGAATTTATATGAGTGAAAACATTACCGCCATAGTGAATAACATTTACAGTTTTTCCTCTTACATTTAAATTATAGTTCATTCCATTTACAGGAACTGTAATATTAACCGGAATAGGTTTATGGTTAATTGGATCAACAGATGGTAGATTAGTAACTGTTTTTGATGTTCCAATGTAATGAGCAGTTTTTAATTGATTTTTTGAAACTAATTGCATAGCTTTTTCTCCAGTAGCTACATTATCCATATTTAAATAATCAGTTGAAATAAAAGCTAATTTTCCGTTATAATCTACAGCGGCTACATTTGCAAGATTAGCTTTATGGGTTTTATTATTATAGCTAACTAAATTTTGAGATGTCCATAAAACCTTTAGTTTAGTCCCTATAGGTAATTTAACTTCTATTTTATTGCATGGAACATAAAAAATTTCTCTTTGAGGATTAGTTATATTTGGAGCATTATCACATTTTTTTATAACAGCATTTCCTAAGGAAATAGCATTTTTTACATTAGTATCAGCTAAGTTAGTAACCAATTCACCAAAAGAGGTTAATTTGCCAGTTTCCATTGAAAAAGTTTCACTTATATATTTTTTACCATCTTTAGTTATTTTTGTTGAAGCAATTTCTTTATTAATTAAACTTTGATTAGGTTCATATAAGGTTATTGTTTCTTTTTCTACATTTTTTGTATTAGATATATTTTTTGCATAAACAGTATTATTTACAGAAGTTGGTTTATAAACTAAGGCAGCACCAGCAGCAGAAGCACCTAAAGCAGCTGCAATAGATATACCCATTATTATTTTTGTTTTCATGTTGTCAGTCTCCTTTGTTTGTTGTTGATAATTTAATTTTAATATAATCAAAAAAAGCATAAAACCATTATGGCTTACAAATAATTAACATTAATATCCTTAAAGAAAAATATTTGGAGAGTTAAGTAATATAAGGAGCTTTAGTATATATATTTAATTATTAAATTAAAATTAAATATAAAAATAAAAAAGGAAGGTGTAATAAATATTAAAGCAAAGTTACATAAGTTAAATAATTTTTAAGGATATGTAATACTTATGAGAAAATAATTTTTATGATTAAAAAATATCCTTGATGAACCTATATATATAAAATAAAAGGTAGAGAAGATGTATCTGCAATTCAATACATCTTCATTTGAGAGTGGATAGATTCATAATCTTATGATTTATTTAGTATTAAATTCATTTAATAATTCTAAAAACTCTTTATCATCTTTTAAAAAGTTGAATTCCTCATTATCATTGTGTTTTAGCATGTTTATAAAAGCAGAAAGAAGTTCTTCATTAGGCTCATTTTCAACATTTTTTGCTTTTATATGTTTATATAAAGGTGAATTAAGTGGATTCCATTTTTTACTCATAGCATATAGTATTTTTCTTAAAGTAGATATAGAATTTTTACTGTCTTTTTGTGTTGTATAAAGTTGAAGATAGCCAGCATATGAATTGTAATCCCAAAGGTCATATAAGTGTGTTGTTTTTTCTAAAACTTCAGCAAGATATTTAGCATCATTATTACGGTTCTCTTTTAATGCAATATCCATTAAAGATGTTAAAATTATAAATAATTCAGTTGTAGTAGATAATAATTTTTGTTCAAAAAGTTCCCCTGCCTTATGAAGTTGTCCAGAGAGAAGATAAAGATTTCCTTGTTGTTGTTTTTTATCATAAGTAACATTTGGAAAGCTATCAATACAAGCCTGAGCCTTGTCAAATTCTTTTCTTCCTAAATATTTATTAATTAACATAGAAATTGCTTGATTTCGTATTTCTATATCATCACTATTAGAGAGTTTTTCATATAAATTTTCTATATACTCTTCATAAAATTTCTTATTTTCCATACAACATATATATAGTCCACCTTGTAGTACTGCGGCAGTAGTAAAAAGTAATTTATCACAAGTAGGGTATTCTTGAATTTTCTCCATAGCTTTTTCAAAAGCAATAGGAAAATCTTTAGCTCTAATTATTAAAGATAATTCATTTGCAAAAATAGCTATTTCTTGTTCAGATAAATCTTCTTTAAAAGAAAGTAAAGTATTTAAGTCTGTTTTTAAAATTCTTGCTAGTGCTGGCAAAAGTGTAATATCAGGATAGCTACTTCCTTTTTCCCACTTATTTACTGCTGGTGTTGATACTCCTAGGTAGTTAGCAATTTGTTCTTGGGTTAATCCTTGTTTAATTCGTTTTTCTTTTATAATTTCATTTATTTTCATAGAAATATCCCACTTATTGATAATAATAAACTTTTTAAATTTATGACCAAAGACTGTAGTACTTTTATACTCTATAAGTAAGTTAAAAAATCATGTACTTTCAAGTAAACGTAGACTTAATTCAAGTAGAGTTTTGACTCCATCTAAATACTTAACCGTAGCTATCAGATAAAATTTGACTAAGTATTAAGAGGAAACTTCATTTTATTTTAATTAAGGTTGTGTCTTTATTGTTATTTTATCAATGGAATTATCTGGTTTCAATTGAGCCGTTGTTAATTTAAAGTTGAATAATTTAACTATAAGTTAAGTTACTTAAAATCAAAGAATAAAGAACAATGTTATGTTTTTTATAAAGTAATTTTAAAATATATTTTTTAGTTAGAACTTTATAATTGATATTTGTGGTAAAACTCATTAAGGATTGTTGCTAATTTTTGTGGAGCATCAATATTTACTTCATGCCCTGCATTTTTAATGAATTGTATTTCAGATTTTCTTATGTTTTTAAATAGATTTTTTGATGCTTTTTTATTTATATAATCTTTTTCTCCACAAAGCACTAATACAGGACAAGAAATATTTTTTAGGTCTTTGCTAAAGTTTAGGCTTATCATTGAATTTGTTAACTTAATAAAATCTTTTTTTATGATTCCTATATTTTTAAAAGATACTTCGGGTAGAAGTTTAAAAATAATATTTTGAAATTCAAGCAAGATTTTTGGCATTTCATATTGTGCACCTATCAATACTAATGATTTGACTTTTGTAGGATTATCTATAGCATAGTTTAATGCAATAACTGCACCTAATGAAAGCCCACAGAGATTTAATTTTCCTGGAATACTATTACAATATTCAGAAAAAGAGTGGTATAAGGTTGTGTATTTTGCATCATCTTTTTTTAGAAATAAAGATAAGTTTGGGCAGGTAATGGTATTTTGTTTTGACATATAGGAAATTGTTTTATTCCAACTTGATGAATTTTGTCCAAGTCCATGAATTAATATGTACTGCATTAAGTAATCCCCCTATTAACTTTTTTAATATATCTAAATTTTACATTATTATACAAAAGGTTGAAAGAAAATTATTAATAGTTAAATATTTAAAGAATAATCATAGAATAATGTGAAATAAATAAAAATAAATTTTCCTGTTGATGAATTTTCTTAAAGCTTGTATAATAGAGTAAATTTAAAAGAGAAAAATACAAAGGAGGAATAGTTATGGAAAAAAAGATAGCGGCATTTTTTGATATAGATGGAACAATATATAGAGAAGGTTTAATAACTGAAGTTTTTAAGAAAATTGTAAAGTACGACTTAGTAAGTGATGATAAGTGGATTAATGAAGTAAGACCAGCTTTTGAAAAATGGGACAAGCGTCAAGGTGATTATGATGACTATTTAATAAAAATGGTTGATATTTATATAGAAGCTATAAAAGGAATAAATCATTATCATATAGACCATATTGCTAAAACTGTCATTGAACAAAAAGGTGATAGAGTTTATACATTTTCAAGAGAGAGAATAAAATGGCATTTAGATCAAGGGCATGTTGTTATAGCTATATCAGGTTCTCCTATAGAGTTAGTTAAAGAAATGGCTAAAAAATATGGAATGGATGATTATAGAGGAACAATATATAAATTAGATGAAGATGGAACTTATAGTGGAGAAGTTATTCCAATGTGGGATTCTGAAAGTAAACAAAAAGCTATATTAGAGCTTCAAGAAAAGTATAATATAGATTTAGAAAATAGTTATGCTTATGGAGATACATCAGGAGATTTTACAATGTTTAAAAATGTAGGAAATCCACATGCAATTAATCCAACAAGAGAGCTTTTGGGGAAAATATTAGAAGATGAAGAATTAAGAGAGAAAATAAATCTTATTGTAGAAAGAAAAGACGTTACTTATAAATTAAATGTAGATAGTTTACAGGTTATTTAAAAGGGAAAACTATCTAGCACTTAATTATAATATAAATAGTAAGCTATTAAGTAAAAAAGCAGTAATATCATTAAGTTGGTATTACTGCTTTTTATATTTAAATAATATTCTTTTATTTAGATATGAAAAAGCTTTGTTTATATTGAAACAAAATAATTTTAATGTTAAATCATATAAGTTACATGGAATATTATCCATTATGTCTAAGCTTATATAATTGTGTGGAAAATTTATAATTGTAGAAAATTCTAAAGTTAGAAATGAATAATTTTTTTACCTCTTGTTAAGAATAGGGGGTAGGAGGGATTAGTCATGAAAAATTTAGATATTCAAAAAAGAAAAGGTGCTTGTCACCATGAAGCAAAGAAAATAAGAAGAGAAGGTAAGGTACCTGGAGTATTTTATGGTAATAATATTAAAAGCTTTAATTTTGAAGTAGGAGAATTAGAGTTAAATGCTTGTATTTCTGATGGAGGAATAAATGCCATTGTTGATGTTTCTATGGAAGGAGAAAATCATAAGGCAATAATAAAAGAAATCCAAAGAGATCCTATTAATAGAAAAGTAATTCATGTAGATTTAGAAAATATAGATAATAAAAAAGAAGTTATTGCTAATATACCAGTTAAATTTGTGGGTAGAGAAAATTTAGCAAAGTCTGGTGCTATTCTTCAAAGAGAAAAAGAAACTGTTAAAGTAAGAGGAGCTGCTGACAGTTTACCAAAATCTTTAAAAGTTGATGTATCAAAGGCTAGAAGAAAAGAAGCTATTAAAGTAGCTAATTTAGAAGTTGCAAGTGAATTAACAATCCTTGATGAGGCTCAAACTTTATTAGGAAGTATAAAGTTTGAAAAGAAATTAGCTAAAGATTCAGGTGAAATTTAATAAAAATATTAACAAATATAAATTCAATTCAGGTGGAGTTTTGGCTCCATCTGGGTACTTAATTTATGTGTGCATTTGTTTATATCTCAATATTTTTTATTCAATTAAATTGTGATGAAAGTTTATTTAAAGGTTAAATTTAATAAAACAATATGATAAATTTTAATAAAAGCTATAGAAAGGTGTATTATATTTATAGTTTATATAATATAATTAGTTGTATAAAAGATTGGGAGGAGAGAACTATGTATAAAGAAAAGTATGAACAGTGGATAAATTCCAGCATAATATCAGAAGAAATAAAGGAAGAATTAAGAAATATTAATGATGAAAAGGAATTAGAAGATAGATTTTATAAGGATTTAGAATTTGGTACTGGTGGTTTGAGAGGAATTATTGGTGCAGGAACAAATAGATTAAATATATATACAGTAGGAAAAGCAACTCAAGGATTTGCGAATTTTTTAAATGATGAGTATACTGGAGAGAAATCAGTGGCTATAGCTTATGATTCAAGAAATAAGTCAGATGAATTTGCAAAGGCAACAGCTTTAACTTTTGCAGCAAATGGAATAAAGGTCTATTTATTCGAAAGCTTAAGACCAACTCCAATGTTATCTTTTGCAGTAAGATATTTAAAGTGCCAAGGTGGAATAGTATTAACAGCTTCACATAATCCAAAGCAATATAATGGATATAAGGCATATGATGAAAATGGATGTCAATTAACAGACAAGCCAGCTGCAAGAGTAATAGGCTATGTTAATGATATAGTAGATTATGAAGCTATAAAAACTATGTCTGAAGAGGAAGCTAAAGAAAAAGGTTTATTAGTTTATATTGGAGAAGAAGTAGACAAGGCATTTACTGAAGAGTTAAAAGCTTTAACTATTAGAAAAGATTTAGTTAAAAATTATGCTAAGGATTTAAATATAGTTTATACTCCAATTCATGGTTCAGGAAATATTCCAGTAAGAAGAGTATTAAATGAACTAGGATATGAAAATGTACATGTTGTAAAAGAACAAGAATTACCTAATGGAGAATTTCCAACAGCTCCATATCCAAATCCAGAAGATCCAAAGGTATTTGAATTAGCTTTAAAATTATCTGAGGAAGTAAATGGAGATATAATCTTTGGAACTGATCCAGATTGTGATAGAATTGGTGTAGTTGTTAAAGATAATAATGGGCAATATCAAATATTAAATGGTAATCAAACAGGACTTTTACTTGTTGAGTATATATTATCATCATTAAAAGAAACTAATAATTTACCTAACAATGGTGCTGTAATAAAAACAATAGTTACTACAGAAGCTGTTAAAAATATAGCTGCTAATTATAATGTGGAAGTTTTTGATTTATTAACAGGCTTTAAGTATATTGGTGAATTAATGACTAAATTTGAAGAAACAAATTCACATAAATATTTATTTGGATTTGAAGAAAGTTATGGATGTCTTGCTGGAACTCATGCTAGAGATAAAGATGCTGTAGTGGCTGCTATGTTAATTTCAGAAATGACACTTTATTATAAAGAGCAAGGAAAAACTTTATATGATGCTCTTATAGAACTTTACAATAAATATGGATTCTTCAAGGAAACTTTAGTTTCAATTGCATTAGATGGTAAAGAGGGACAAGAAAAAATAGCTAACTGTATAAATAACTTAAGAAATACGAAGTTAGATGCTATTAATGGAGTAAAAATAAAAACTTCTTTAGATTATAAGTTAAGTACAGAAGTTAATAACTTGACTAAAGAAGAGAAAACTCTAGACCTTCCAAAATCAAATGTGTTAAAATATGTTTTAGAGGATGATTCATGGTTTGTTGTAAGACCTTCAGGAACAGAACCTAAAATGAAGGTTTACCTTGCTGTTAAGGGATCAAGCTTAGAGGATGCAAATAATAAAATTGCAGAATTTGAGAAAAATGTAATGGAAATAATAAATGAAAAATTAAAATAATGCTTTATAGGTTGTCCTTAATATCAAGGGCAACCTATAGTTTTAAAATAAGGAGTGAATTACACATTGAATTTCAATGAATTTTCAAAAGAAAAATTAGGAAAGTTAATTTTCGTAGAATTAAATGCTGAAAAGTTTATAGAAGGATTAGGTGGAAATGCTAAAGAGCTTTCTATAAATGAGTTATACATACCAATAAACCCTAAATATTTAAATGAAGATGTTAAAAAGGGCTATAAATTAGATAAATTACCTATAACATATTTTATAGAAGGAATGTTTTATGCTATAGGTGGTGATAAAAACTTAAGATTTAATGAAGCATATTTCAAAATTTTACCTCTTATAAAGGATTCAGTATATTGTGTTAAAGGTATTATAGCTGATAATGTAAAGAAAAATAATTTAGCTGATGCATTAATACTTTTAATAGGATTATGGGAATATGAAGGAGATAAAGATGTTTGTGACAAAGCTCTTTATGTATGTGAAGCTTTAAGGGAAGTTAATAATGAATATAATGATGTTCAATTAGAGCTTGCAGAAAGAGCAAAGGAAAAGTGGGGAAATGAAGCGTTCCCATATCTTTATAGTAGTTTAGCATATAAAGATAAAAATGAATTAAACAAATCATTTATAGAAATAAATGAGTATTTAAAAAATGGTGGAGAAAAAAATAGTGAAATAGAAGCTTTATATAGTGAAATAAAAGATGCACTTGCTTATGAAGAAGGAAAAGATGCTTTATTAGAAGATCCAAATAGAGCTTTAGCAAAACTTTTACCATTAGCAGATAAGTTTCCAGAGGATGCTATATTAAAGTATTATATAGGAACTTGCTATAGAAGAATTGAAAATTTTGAAAAAGCTATTTATTATTTAAATGAAAGTTTAGAACTTAATAATAATATAGTAGAGGTTGTTAATGAACTTGGAATAAACTATGCTTCTCTAAATGATTTTGATAATGCTGTAAAATGCTTTAGAAAAGCCTTTGAAGCAACTAAGGATGTAGAGATTTGTACTAATTTAATAATGACTTATATAAATATGGGAGATTTAGATAATGCTAAAAAGCATTTAAAATTGGCTGAAGCTTTAAATAAAGATGATGAAATTGTAATTGAAATAAAAAAATATTTAGAAAAAATGTGATATTTATTCAAAGTCTGGTGAATTATAGTAATATAGTTTGCTAGGCTTTTTTTGCCTACTTATTAAATGAATTAATAAGGGGATTAGAAATGTTTAAAAAAATATTAGGATATGAAATTTTTTCAGGAACTAAAGATGAACTTTATGCTGAAGTAATAAAAAAAGAAAAGGTACATATTATTTCTGGAAATTCAGAAATATTAAATAGAGGGCTTAAAAATAAACAATTATTCAATATTTATAATGATAAGCACTCTATAATAATAGCAGATGGTATAGGAACTATAATAGCATCTAAAATTTTAAAAAATTCTATAAATGAAAAAATAGCAGGTATAGAATTTATGGAATATTTAATAAAAAAATCTATAGAACATAATTTATCTATATATTTTTTGGGTGGAGAAGAAAAGGTAGTTGAAAATTGTTTTTATAAGTTAAAGAAAAAGTATAGAGGAGTTAATATTGTAGGATTTCATCATGGTTATTTTAGTGTAGAAAATTGTGATGAAATTATAAATGATATAAATGCTTCAGGAGCTAATATTCTTTTTGTAGCTATGGGAAACCCTAAGCAGGAAATATTTATAGATAAATATAAGGAAAAGCTTAATTGTAGAATATTTATGGGAGTAGGAGGAAGCTTTGATGTTTTTTCTGAAAAAGTTAGGAGAGCACCAGAATTTTTTATAAAAATGAATTTAGAGTGGTTTTATAGAACTGTAAAAGAACCAAAACGAATATTGAGACTTAAAGAAATACCCTTATTTTTAATTTTAGCTTTAAGAGAGAGGAGGAAAAGAAAATGAAAATATTAGTTATAGCAGCTTATTCACCAATAATAAATAATTCAGCAGCTATAGAAAGTCTTTCTTATTTGAATGCTTTGTGTGATTTAGGATATGAAGTTCATGTTTTAACTGTAGATTTTAAAAAAGATAGTATTTATTATGATAAAAATATAGAATCTATGTTAGATAAAAGAGTAAAAATGCATAAAGTATCTCCAGGAAAAATTTTTGAAAGAGCAGTGCCTAAAAGAAATAGCACAAATGGAGAGAAAAAGAAAAATAAATTTAAGGATATAATAAGAAAGACAAAAAATAAAATTATGATTCCAGATGCTTATTGCTTTTGGATTAATAAAGCTTATAAGTATTATGTAAAAATTTTAAGAAAAGAAAAGTTTCAAGTAATATTTTCTATGCATGAACCTCCATCTAGTCATTTAGTAGCCTTAAAAATTAAAAAAAGAGATAAGATTAAATGGATAGCTTATTTTAGTGATCCTTGGATTTTAGATAGTTCAAGGGAGGAAATAGGAGTTTTTAGAAGAAATTTTGAAAAAGTTATGGAAAAGGGTGTAATAAAAAATGCAGATAAATATATTTTTGTTACAGAGGAAAATAAAAATGATTTTATAAGAAGGTATACCATAAATGAAAGAGATATAGAAGTTTTAAGACGTAGTTATAATAATAAGATTTATGATGAAATAAGGAAAAATCTAAAAAGAAAAGCTAATAAAGAAATAAATATAGTTTATACTGGAGAAATATTCACAAAACTTAGAGATATTATCCCTTTTTTGCAGTGCATAAAAAAAATAAAAGAAGAAAATTATGATTTATATAAAAGACTTAGAATATATTTTTATGGTAATATAGATAGTACTTCTATTATTGAATATATGAATACAATAGATATAATAAAACTTATGCCTAGAATTAGCTTTAAAAAAGCTATAGAAAAAATTTTAAGTGCAGATATATTATTGATTTTTGGTAATAAGGGTTCTAAGCAAATACCTGCAAAAATTTATGATTATTTAGGTGGAAATAGTCCTATACTAGGAATATTAGGAGATGAAAATGATCCTCTTAAAGATATATGCAGTAAAATAGAAAAATGTTTTGTGACAAATAATAATATTTTAGATATAGAAAAACAATTATATAATATAATAAAAGAGCTAGATAAAGGAACTATTTATGAAGAACATAGAGAATATAGTTATAATAACTTTATGAAAAAATTACATAAGATAATGGAAAATTAAATTAATAATATTTTGGAGGAGATAGTTTGAACGATTTAAAAATAGGAAAATTTATAGAGGATTTATCATCTGATTTACCAGCACCAGGAGGTGGAGCAGTAGCAGCTTTAGTAGCAGCTTTAGCTGGAGGATTAACATCAATGGTTTATAGTTTAACAAAAGGAAAAAAAGCCTTTGAAGCATTATCAGAAGAAGATAAAGAAAAGATGGAAAAATGTATTAATGAAATAAGAGAATTTACTAAAAATGCTTTAGTTTATGGTAAAAGAGATGAAGAAGCTTTCAATGAGCTAATGGAATGTTATAAGCTTCCTAAGAATACTGAAGAGGAAATAGAAGTAAGGAAGAATAAAATTTCTATGTGTACAGAAAAATGTATGTCAGTTCCTTTTGAACTTGCAGAAAAATCCTTAGAAGTTTTTGAGAATATTAAGTTTGCTACAGAAAAAGGCAATAAAAATTTAATAACAGATGCTATGATAGGAGCAATACTTTTGGATAGTGCTATTGAAGCATCAATAATAAATGTGAAAATAAATTTAGCATCAATAAAAAATGAAGAATTAAAGTTAAATACTGAAAATAGAATAAAGGAAATAGAAAAGCAAAGTAAGTATATGAAAGATGAAATATTAGCTTATGCTTATAAACAATTTTAAATAATAAAATTAATAAAAGAGGATGTATGGAATTATAGATACATCCTCTTTCATATAAATTAAAGAGTTGGTTTGATAGGGTTCTTTTTTAAATAAAGATGACTTTATGTTTTCTTATGAAGTTTTCAATAGCCTTCCATTAGTATTATGGAAGGTTTTTTTACTTAGTGATTCATTAAGATAATCTAAATCTTTAAATTCATAACCGTCAGCTTTTAGTTTCAATATTACATCTTCAAGTATTTCTGCATTAGTTTTAGAACAAGCATGAAGTAAGAGTATTTCACCATTATAGACCTTTGATGTTATTTTCTTTAAGGCAGCTTCTTTAGATGGTTGAGAATCTACAACCCAATCTTTATAAGCAAAGCTCCAAAAGACAGTAGCATAGCCTAATTTTTCTGTTTCTATAATTGATTTATGACTATATTTTCCCATTGGTGGTCTAAAATATTTTGGCATTTCTTTACCTGTTATTTCTTTATAGCAGTCTTCAACATCAGTAAATTCTTTTTTGAATTTTTCAAGATTTTCAACTACTACAGGCATAGATTTGTGGCTTACTGTATGGTTACAAACTAAATGTCCACCATCTACCATTTCTTTTATTATATCTTCATTAGATGTCATATAGTGTTTTGTAACAAAAAAAGCAGCAGGGACTTTATTTTTGTTTAAAACTTTTATTATATCTTTTGTATATCCGTTTTCATAGCCTTCATCAAATGTTAAATAGATAACTTTTTCATTTTGGTCTCCAGCATAAAATACATTATGATTCTCTACAAAAGGAGTTTCTTTAGGGCCATAAAGTGTATTAGTTGCTTTATCTACAAAATAATACCAGTTAAACTCATGGTTTATATCCGTAGTAGAATTAGAAAATACTTTAAGTGGAGAAAATAACATTAAGGTGCTAAGAGTTAAGGATAAAAAATTAATCATAAATATCACCTCAAAGTTTAGTATTCCAAAATAGCAATAAGTTATATAGGATATTAAAGCCTAAAAAGGTAGTAAAATGCATGTCTTGAAATATAATAGAACCTAGAGTATAATTTTAAGGTATAAAGTGAATTATAAACACTTAAAGACCGTATTAAGTAAGCATAAAGCAAGGCTTTAAATAAAAATAATTTTAAATGTAAGTAAGAAAGGAATGTACATAGATGAAATTAGGAATTGTTGGGTTACCAAACGTAGGAAAAAGTACATTATTTAATGCAATTACAAAGGCAGGAGCAGAATCAGCAAACTACCCATTCTGTACTATAGAGCCAAATGTTGGTGTTGTTAGTGTACCAGATAAAAGATTAGATGTATTAGAAAAAATGTACGGAACAAAAAGAAAAGTTTATACAGCTATAGAATTCTACGATATAGCTGGATTAGTTAAAGGGGCTAGTAAAGGAGAAGGATTAGGAAATAAATTCCTTTCTCATATAAGAGAAGTTGAATCAATAGTTCACGTAGTTAGATGTTTCAATGATGAAAATGTTGTTCACGTAGAAGGTTCAGTTGATCCTATTAGAGATATTGAAACAATAAATTTAGAGCTTATATTTGCAGATTTAGAAGTTTTAGAAAGAAGAATGGAAAAGTCAGTTAAATTATTTAGATCAGGAGATAAAGTTGCTAAAGTTGAATATCCAGTAATGGAAAAATTAAAAGCTCACTTAGAAGCAAATAAACCAGCAAGAACTCTTGAAGTAACAGAAGATGAAGAAAAAATAATTAAAGGATTCTTCTTAATAACTTCAAAGCCAGTTTTATATGCTTGTAACATATCAGAAGATGATGTATTAGCAGGAAACTTTAAGAATGATATGGTTAAACAAGTTGAAGCTTATGCAGCTGAAGAAAATGCAGGTATCGTTGTAGTTTCAGCTAAAATAGAAGAAGAATTATCAGGTCTTGAAGATGATGAAAAAGCTGAAATGCTTGGAGAATATGGTTTAGAAGAATCAGGATTAGATAAGCTTATAGAAGCAAGTTATAAATTATTAGGACTTATGAGTTACTTAACTGCTGGAGTACAAGAAGTTAGAGCTTGGACTATAAAAGTTGGAACAAAAGCTCCACAAGCAGCAGGAAAAATTCATTCAGATATAGAAAGAGGATTTATAAGAGCTGAAGTAGTAGCTTATGATGATTTAGTAGCTTGCGGTTCAGAAGCAGCTGCAAAAGAAAAAGGTCTTTATAGATTAGAAGGTAAAGACTATGTAATGAAAGATGGAGATGTAGTAAACTTCAGATTTAACGTATAATAAAATATAATTTATATTAGAAATAGAAAGGCTAGGAACAAAATGTTGTTATGATTTATAACATTTTAAATTCCTGGTTTTTTTATTTTAAATAACTGATGGGAAACTAGAAGAAAAGAAGTGTATTGAGAAATAAATGTATTTTTTCATCTGCCGAGATAGCTATATAGGTACAAAATGCTGTGAC
>CAUWDH010000036.1:0-40121 GCA_963557775.1 uncultured Sarcina sp. | reverse complement strand
TAAAAATAGACTTCTAAGAAGTTTAAATAGAGAAGATAATCCAAATTGTCAAGAAATTTGTAGAAGATTATTAGCTGATACAAAGGACTTTAAAGAAATCGAAAATAATAATGATATATATAATATAGATAATAATGGCGAGTATGAAACAGCTTTATCAAGAGTTATTGACTATATATCTTTTAAGAGATTGGAAAATCTAAAATAGTATAAAAAGGAGTAAAACATATGACAAAAGAAAGTATAGCTAATCGTGGGATGGATTGGGAAAAGAAAATAAATAATAAATGCCAAGAATACATGAGAAATGGACAAGCTGTTATATTCAAACTTCCGACTGAATGGCAAGTACAGAGAAATGGAAAAAGAATAGTTTCAGCATTTCCTAAATGCAAATCTCTTGTAGATTATTTTGGGTGTTTAAAAGATGGTAGAGCTATTGCTATTGAAGCTAAAAGAACTACTAATAAAACATCATTTCCATTTGATAATATTAAAGAACATCAATTTAAATTCTTTGAGGAATGGTATAAAATAAGTGATTTAGGGTATTTCCTAATTTGGTTTAAAACTCAAGATAGAAAGTTCCTAGTTAAGTCTATAGCTATATTAGAAGCTAGAAAAACTTTAGATAGAAAATCAATACCTTTTGATTGGTTTGTTGAAAACGCAATAGAATTAGACAATAAATTAAACTTTTTAGAAAATATAGCATAAATTTTGGAGGAAGAATAAGATGTATAAAGTAAGCAAAATAGAAAAAGAAATATTAGACACAATGATAAGAATGAGTGAAAATTATATAGTTAATGCTACAATGACAGAAATAGTACAAGCCACTGGTAGAAAAGTAGTAGGTGGTATTCATACTCACGCTCTCCATAACTTAGAAAGTATGGGAGTTATCCGTAAAATAAGTCGAAACAAGTGGGTAATATTGAACTATGAATTAGAAAAAAATGAAAAGGGTAGTAGAGTTGTATTTCAAAACACTAATACAGAATTTATAAATGAAATATCTACTTCTCTTAAAGAAATGGTTGCTAGTAGTTTCACTAAAGAAGACTTATTAAATTTAATAGCATTTATAGACAAAAGACAAAATATTATAGCATAAGGAGAAATAAGAATAAAAAGATTACATAATTTTAAAATTGGTGATAAAGTAAAACCTAAAAATATTGAAGAACTTGAAAAATTATTAGATGACCCATCTCAAGAAGAAGCATTTAATGGTGGCATGAATCGTCATATGATGGCTTTCTTAAAAAGAAACCCTATTTTAACTATAGAAGCTTTTGAATATGAATATTATGAAAAAACCAATTGCTATTTCGAGAATGATAAAGGTGAATTTACATGGGATTTAAGATGGTTTGAATTAGCTAATGAAGAAAAAGATATCAAGAAAGAAGAGGATGTTATTATGAAAAAAGAAAATAAAACAATTAAAATTGGAGATAAAGTGAAAGTTACTGGATTATATCCAATAGATATCCAACATGGATTTAAACCAGATGAAGAATTAATTGTATATCAAATATCTTCTGGTCTTAAACGAGTATGGTTCTATGGAAAAAGATATGCCTTAAATCTTAATCAAGTAGAATTAATTAGAAAGAAAACTAAAAAATCAACTATAGATGATGTTCAAATAGTAGAAAAAGGTAATATGACTAAAGTTATTATTGAAGATAAAGTAGAAATAGCTAAATGTGATACATCAATTGATAAATTTGATAAAAAAATAGGTATTTTAATAGCAACAGCAAGAGCTTTAAAGTTTGATAAAACAATTGTAGATGGTATCATAGATGTATTATTTAATAATTTAGAAATAAATTGGAAATATGTATCTTCTAAAGCTTTGTTTGAGGAGATTTTAAGAAGAATAAATAAATCTTCAGAAAATGAATTAATATCACTACCTTTTTAAAATATTTAAATAAAAGAATATGGATATTGAATTTTATTTTGCTTATTTTTATATATTTTTAATTATTTCAATTTAGCTCTATTTATATATAAGAAATAGAGCTTTTTTAAATTACATCAAAATAGTATATAATAAAATTTAAAATACAGTATAGAAAATCTTTATTCTATACTGTATTTAACATGAAAAATCCATCAGAAAACATTGATATTATATACATAACTAGAATTAATAATAAAATAACAATTAAATATTTTACAATTTTTTTATTCATTAATTTTATCCCCTTATTATTTTACCATTATTTTACACCAAGATATATTATATGTCAAATTATTTTTTAATGTTATTTCTTGTATTATAATGAAAAATATTGTATAATTGTATTATAACAACAAAGGGGGATTTTATTATGAAAAATAAAATTATAGGAATTATTGTTTTAACTTCCGTTTTATGTGGAGCTGGTACTCAATTAGCTAAAGCTAATAATACTGCTACGTCAAATATTTCTATTGAATCAGTTGATATTAATGAATTATCAGATAAAGTTATGTCTGAAATCGATTATATAACTGATAAGGATTGGGAAGAAATGTACAAAGAAGTAGATGGGAAAGTCGTATCTGATTTTGAAGCTCTTTCTAAAATGAACCAAATTATTGAAAGAAATAAACCATTAAAATATATGGGTTCTATTGGAAGTAATTTAAAAGCCGCTATAAAAAAATATCCTGCTCAAGCGATAGTTGCTCAAGGTGAAGCTAATGAAGCAAAAAATAAGGCAGCATATTATTATAAAAGTGATACTTTAGGTGGAGGAAATGGAGATGCTTTTAGACATACTCTTTGGAATGTTTTAATGACTAAGAGCATAGGAGAATCAATTTGTAAAGTATTTGCTGATGCTAATGAATTAGATGCAAAGCAAACCACAAAAGCAGAAAAATTAGCAGTTGAAATGGACTATTATAACAATGCTCAAGGAAGACAAATAGGAAGAGTGGTTGGATTGAAGGGAAAAGAAATGGAAAAATACATCATGAAGTGGCTTGATAACGGTTATTGTAAAAGATTAAATACTAATAATTGGAAAGAAGCTACCTATCTTAGAAATACAGATTCAAGTGGAAAAACTGGCTTAAATTAATCTTTGATAAAAAGACTTCTTAGTATATAGATTTAACTATTATTCACATGCTACTAAATTTTTTTAGTAGCATGTTTTATTATTATATCTATTAAAATATAATAATAAAATTTAAATCTCTTTTCTTAAAAATCGTGAACTCTATAACTCTCATTCTATCTCAAAAACATTGCGTGAAAGTTTAATTTCTTGCAATGTTTTTGAGATAAAAAAAATATCAAATTATATAAAAAAATAGATTTTAAAATTCTTTATATAATAAAAAAAATACTATATAATTATTTTAAAATCTATTTTTTATATAAATTAAGAATTAAAAAGTGATTTCTCAGTTCTTAAACAATAACTTTATTTTATTAGATGATTAATATTTAAAGCATTACTTATCATTCCTACTGCCATAGAAGCTGGTGTAAGAACTTGCGTAATAACTTTTATCGTATTCATAATATTTGACATTTTGTTTATTTCTTCTTCAGTATGTTTTTCCCACTTTTCTAAATGTGAAAAAATAGAGCCAATTAACTCATTTAAATGTTTTTCAGCTTCGGACTTATCTACATAATTATTATATTCTTTGAAAATATTAGCTATTTTTTTTACTATTTCTAACAATTGTTCTTTATAATTATTATCGAATGGAAAATCATCAATATTAGCGTATAATTTTACAATTTCCTCATTTATTTTTTTCATATCTTCATCATTCATTATCATATCTTTAGCTAAAGAATTAGAATAAATTACAGAACAATATTTTAAACTTTTTAACAAATTTTCTTCTATAACTATATCATTAACGGTTTTTATATTTAAAGGCAAATTTAATATAATATTTTCAACTTCACGCAAAGTTGATATACATAGTTCAGCTCCTTCAATCCTATCTTCTTCTAAATATTTTAAAATTTTATCAAAATATTTAGAAAATAATAAATTTTTCACATCTAATAATTTTCTTTTTGATAAACTATCAGAATCATGTATATTTATTAAAGAATTAATATATTTTTTATAACTTTTATCTCTGTCATACATAGCACCAGTAATACTTTTTCTACGAATTTCTTCTAAAATCATAAATAACTTCCCACATGGGTTATCTAAATACTTTTCATTTTCAGTCATAATTTTTCTCCTTTGTTGTCTAATTAATATATATTTATATTATACCACTTAACTCTTTATATACCAGTATTTACTTAAAATTGATAAAATCTATAAATTCTTTCTTTAATTTTTCCTTATTTTTATATTTCATAATATAATAAGTTCTTGGTATTTTTAAGTTTACTTTTATAAAACCTTCTTCAATAATTTCTCTTTCCTCAATAATTTCTTCAACATTTTCTTCCTCTAAGCTCTCTTTAAACTTATCAATTAAAAACTCCTTATCAAGATAATATCTTTTAGATGGTTTTTTCTTCTTTTCTAAATCAGTATATAAAGTAAATTCCATTATATCAACGTTCTCATTTTTTAAGATTCTATAAATTTCTATATCATACACTTTATCAAATATAACTTTTAATGTAGACATTGATTTGAAATAACTTTGAGCATATTTTTCTATATCATCATCCTTAGATATATTTTCTAACTTAAAGAAAAAATCATATTTAAATTTTATCATTTTTTCAAAATCGAAAATATCTTTATACTTACTTTCTTCCATCTCTTCTTTTTTAGAATTTAAAAAATCGTTAAAAAGCTTTTTGATTATTTCTTCATTAGATATTTTTTTGAATATGTCTTTAAATTTAAAAAAATATTTTTCTTCTAAAATTAAAGAAATATTTTTATTTGCTTCTTCAATAACCAAATGATTTTTTAAATAATCAATATAGCTTTCACTAGAATAAAGAACTTTTTTTCTAAACTTATTAAAAAAATCATTCTTCAATTTAATATATAAATAATAATCTTCTCTATAATATTTTTCATATAAGTCATTATATAAATTATTTTTCATTACTGTTTTTATATTATAATCAGAGGTTGGAAATTCTAATCTTTCTAAATAAGTAGTTGCTAATTTTTGAGCAAATTGTATTGACACATCTAAATTTTTTGAAATATCTTCAACACTCAAAAAATACCCTTCTTTATATATTAAATTATAATATATATCCCCTATTTGTTCTCCCAAAACTGAATAAGCCAATACTGTCGATAAGTGATTATCCTTTTTCACTAAATCAACATCTTTATTATTTCTATTTCTATTAAGAAAATCAATTGCTTTATTATATTGTTTATCTAAATCTTTAAATTCTTCTTTGCTCATATCTATTCTATCTAATATATCAAAAAAAGTTATATTCTTCATAATACTTACCTCATTTAAATCTAATGTTATGTATAATGCTAACATTACATTTAAATGAAGTCAATATATCATAAATTATTCCTGTTAATCTTTTTTATCCAAAATTTTTATGGTATACTTATATAAGTAAGTAAAAAAGTATTTTGTTATATCGCCTACTTATTCTCATGCTAGAAGTAAGGTTTTAAAACTTGGCTTAGAGAGTAGGTGAATTTTATGCTTAAAATAATTACTGACTTGGTAACAGGAATTTTTTCCATACCAGTCTTATTTTCAGTAATGTACTTAATTACTTTATTTAAGATGAAACCTAGTAGTTCTTCTTTCGACTTTAAAAAATTTAAATTTACAGTTGATGAAAATTTAAAAACAAAAGAAGAGAAAAAGCATAATAAAAAAGAAGATTAAGAAATTGGGACTTTCTTAATCTCCAGATAACAAAACACATTTTATCAAGCCAAAAGTCTTACTTCTAGCTTTTACTTACTTTAATTATAGCATATAAACATCAAAAAGCAACAGTACTTAAGAAATTACTTCTATTAAGTACTGTTTTTATTTATTATTTTTCTTCTTCTACTGGAATTCCATTTTCTACTACTTGATTTTTATCATTTAAGTACCAATTTCCACTTTGAGGATTATTTAAAATACCTGCTACTATTAATATACTTAATAAGCTATTAACTACATCACTATAATTACTTGGTATTCCATGCCATCCGAATGATTGAGCTACCATTGGGATAAATGCAAATATTGATAACCATAATCCTTTATTTCTAAATCTGTTTAATATTTTACTCATAATAAATCACCTTTTCCTTATTTTTTAAAATTGTCTTCAATAGCTTCTTTAATTTCTTTAACTTCATTTTCAATACTGTCTACTTTACATACAATTTTAGAAGTTAAAGTATTAACAACTTCTTGATATTTATCTTCACGCTCTATATAACGTTGTTCCATAGCATCAACTTTTTCCATTAATCTGGCTTCTCTTCTATCAGCCTTTTTATCTGTTGACTTAATTCTTTTATCAGCCCAATAAAGCATAAATATTAACAAAGAAGCATATAAGCTATCTGTAACATCGAATAAACTTACAAAATGCTGTAACATCACTTGTGAAACCTCCATTAAATTTTGAAAATTTCACTCCTATCTATTCTTTAAAATTTGAATTTTAATCAAATTATAATGAGAACTTATCTTTATCTTCTTGTAATTTTCTTGTATCTTGTTTTATGTAATGTTTTCTAGTAACATCTAATCCAGAATGGTTTAATAAACTAGAAACTACTTCTATAGGCATACCATTGTTTACTAGTAATGTAGCATAGCTATGTCTAAAATCATGTGGATGAAGCTTTATACCTATTAATTCACCACATTTAGTTGCCCATGTTCTAAGAGTAGTTACATCGGCTTGTTTATTTTCTCCCTTATACTTAGTACAAAATACATATTCACATTGAATATTATCCTTCCTTCTTTGAGCTTCTAGTCTTAATAATAAATCTTTGACTTCTTCATCGAAAAATAATGTTACTATTTTACCTTCTTTTTCGAGAACATCATTTATGGTTCTATTTTCAAAATCTACTTGTTCCCACTTTATGTTACTAATAGCATTAACTCTTCCCATTGTTGAAAGAGATAATCTAGCATAGACTTCTAATTGTAAGTTCCCATATTCCTTTAACTTCTTCTTTAGTTCTTCATATTGGTCTGTAGTAAGATAAGTTTGTTCGACTACTGGTAATCCCTTTTTAGGTCTTGGAATAAATTCCATAGGATTTTCTTTTACTTTTTTCTTTCTTCTTAAAAACTTATAAAATGCTGAAATACTTGATAATCTACGCTTAATTCTTTCAGTGTTATTGCCTTCTTCTTTGCAATAAAAGATAAACTCTTCTATTTCATCTTCTGTAAGTTCTAAAACACTAGGATTAAATTGCTCTTTAAATAAATATTTAAACCATTGAATTAAATCTTTTTCATAGTTATAAATACTTTTTTCACTAAGCTCTCTCATCATCATATCTCTTTTATACATTTTTAAAAGTTTCAAATTTTCTTCATTTAATTCTTCAATTGGAATGTTCTCTCCTATAATAACTCTTTTACTTCTTTCTAAAGTAACTGCCATTATATATCACTTTCCATTTCTTTTTGTATTTTTTTATCAATATGGAATGGGACTATAATCCCATACCATATTATTTTTTTAAGCAAGTACCAAACCATTATCATCTACCCAACTATCTAAGCCATTTCCTAATAGACATTTTCCTTGACCAACTTGAGTTATAGGGTAAGTATTTTGCTTAACCCAAGCAGGAATTGCTTGACCTGTACTATAATTGTTAGCAATAATTCTAACATTCTGTCCAACTTGAAAAGAAGAAACAGAAGTAGAAACTACTCCATCATTAGGAAGCCAACTCATTAATCCTCCACCAAGTAATACTTTACCACTATCTACTTGAATTATAGGGTAAACTTGTCCTTGTACCCATGAAGGGATTGCTTGACCAGTAGCATATGTTGAACCAACAACTTTAACATTTTCTCCTACTTGAAAAGCTTTTACTGATACTGGTGATACTCCATCATTGTTTACCCAACTATCAAGACCATTTCCTAATAGTACTTTACCACTATCTACTTGAATTATTGGATAACTACCTTCTTTTACCCATGAAGGAATTGCTTGACCAGTGCTGTAAGTATTACCTACTACTGTTACCTCTTCACCTACATGATAAGAAGAATTTGTTGGTTGAGTTTGTAATTGAGCTGTTACTTTAACATTTTCTTTTGAAGAGGTAGTATATATTTCTTCTGTAAAGTAATCTAAGTCAGTATTCCCATTTGGGCAACCATCAACTTGTCCATTATCTGCATATTGCCATCCAACATAATTTCTTGATATTCTAGGCTGACTTACACCATATTCAGCTATCCATAAAGGATATTTATCTATAGAGCTATTAAGATTTGCACCTAAGAAACTAGTATATGTATATAGTACTACTTCTTTCCCTGTAAGAGATTTTATAGTTTCAGCAAAATCACATACTATTTGGCTTAAAGTATCTGCATTTGCCCCGTCAGTGACTTCTACATCAATAGCTATTTTACATTGAAATTCTTTATCTTTAATATTGCTATACATCCATTCAGCTTGTGTTTTACCACTTTCATTTCCATGTAAGAAGTGATAAAAACCTATATTAATTCCACTTGCTTTAGCATTAGCATAATTAGTATTAAAGTTTTTATCTAGTGTATGTTCACCTTCTGTAGCCTTTATATAAGCTATTTCATATCCTGCATTTTTAACTTTAGAAAAATCTATATTTCCTTGCCAATTACTTACGTCTATTCCTTTTATCATAAAAACATCTTCTTTCATTTTTATTTTTTTATTATTGGTATAAACAACCATATTTATACCAATAATAAATTATTTATTTTCAGTTACACTTTTTACTACTGGTTCAGCATTTTGAGGTGAATTTTCTGCTTTTACATTAGTATTTTGAACTGTTGTTTTTTCATTATCTTCTACCTTTGAGTTATTGTTTACTGGTGTTGCTTGAGCATTAGTTGTTGTACTAGATTGTTCAACAGAAGTATGTGCAGGTTTCTGAACTGGTATATTGGTAGGCTCTTGAACTGGTGTAGGTGTTGGAGCAGATTGTACAACAGGTGCAGGTGTTGGGATAGTTTCTTGAACTGGTGTAGAATCTTGAGTTCCTACAATTTCATTATATTGTTCTTGAGTTAGCATACCTCCATCTACTGCTTCTTGTAATTGTTCTTTTGTACAAAATCCCCATTCGTAAAATTGTTTCCATGTATTAAAATCCATAATATTACCTCATTTCTTATCTATTTCTTTAATTGCATATTTACTATTGTATTAGCTAATGTTTTCATTTGAGTTTTAAGTTGATTATTTTCCACAGCTAAGTTAGTAACTTGGTGTCCTAAAACTTTATTTTGCATTTTAAGCTGGTTGTTTTCTAAAAATAAGTTTGTTGTAGCTTTACCAATGGCAAATAATTGAGTAGCATTTGAAGTATAGCCTTTATAATTTAAATTAGTAAGAACAATTCCATCTCCTGCTCCATTGATGTAATGTAATTGGTCATCACTATTTAATTGTAATGTAGTCGCAGGGTAGTCATTATATATACTCACATTTCCATTACCATCATTTTGGAAATATCCATGTGTTGAGCTATTAGTAAGCTTAATACTTCCACCACACGCATTTATAGGACTATCAACATTTAGAGTTCCAGACATATAGATATTTGAATAACCTTTACTTTGGTTTATGTTTAAATTATTATTTGAAGCTGTTAATACGTTATTATTATTAAGAACAAATCCACTTTCATTCGTTGTTGATGTTGAAGCACATATATTCCCATTTACATATGTATTTCCAAAGTAAGTTCCATCGCTCATAGTTGAGGCAGTATTAATCCATATATTATTATTAGAATCTAAATAAAAAATTGAAGTTCCTTTAAATTCTATACCCTCTTGAATATTTTCAATATTTACTCCACCTGTTATATTTACATTGCTATCAATTTCTATCCCTTTGCTAAAAGCTCCCTTACTATTTATAAGTAATGTATTATCTTTTGATATACCATCAAGAGCTGATAATGAATTTATTTGAATAACTCCATTATTAATATAAACTGAATTTCCATTTTTTGAAGCAGTTATGCTTTCGTTACTTGTAAGCCATTTATTACATACTAATCCTGTATTAATAGTTGTATTAGGTAACTTTGAATCTCCTATTTGTAATCTATCTTTACTATCTAAATATACAACCTCATGTCCATTCATTGTAATTTTATTTCCTTTAATAGTTGTATTTGCACTATTAGCATCATTTACTTGTATAGGAACTTTAAATTCAAAAGGATTAACTGTACTTCCTGTTGTGGATGTGTAATTCCAAACTACTTTATTTGAATTATAGCAATCTTCAAAATTTGTAGTTGAATTATCAGAAATTAATTGTGATAACATATTTCCACTATTATCCATAAAACTTAGTATAGCTCCACTTTCCCAACTCCAATTTCCAGTTAAGTTTGGACTAGATGAACTTGTTAAAGCATTTTGAGTACTACCTTGTATTTGTTGAATCTGATTTTGTAAATTATTATTAGCTGTTTTTGCGTCACCAATACTTTTAGTTAATATTGTGTTAACACTATTAGCACTACTAATATCTGATTGTAATGAAGTATGTAATGCATTACCTGCGTTCATATTATTTATTAAGTTATTATGTAATTGTGTAGCATTAGAACAATCATTCTCTATTGTTTTTATATTATCTTTAGCAATATTAATATTAGCAATAAGATTGTTATTTATATAATTACCACTATCATTAACTTTTGTTAAAGCACTATTTGTAGCATTAGCACTATTTATTGTTGCTTCTAATGTAGAATTAGATGTATTCGCAGTACTTGAGTTACTTTGTAAGTCAGAAATAGTACTATTGGCACTACTAATATCTGATTGTAAAGTATTATGTAACGCATTTCCTGTACTAATATTATCCGTTAAATTTGTATTTAAATTTTCTCCTGTTTTAATACTTGCTGTTAATGCACTTTCTACTGTGTTTGCTTTTTCTGTAGTATTACTTAAAGTGTCATTAGTATTAGTTGCATTAGAATTAGTATTTTTAAGAGTATTATTAGTTTGTGTTAATGTATTATTTAAGTTTGTTCCTTGATTAATAGTTGAATTTAAAGTATTATTTGTACTATTTGCTAATGGAATTGTAGTTTGAGTTAATGTATTATCAATATCATTTGCATTAGATGTGTCTGTTTCTAATTTTTGTGCTGTTGCTTTACCATCAGCTAAAACTCCACCAACTTCTTGTAATGCTGTCATAGCATTTGTTCCAACTTGTATCATATCATATAAAGTATTAGTAACATTACCTTTAGTATCTGTTGCCATGTATATCCTTGAAGTTGGTATTAATTCAACTCCTATTCCATAATATTGAGAAATAGTAACTTCTTTTCCCTCCATACATGGATTAAAGTAAATCTTTCCTGCTTCATAACCAACTACAAATTCATTAGGAGTAATCTTATTTTGATTTCCTATACTTTCGGTCATTCCATCTATTTGAACTCTATAATATGTAGAAGGTAATTGATTCAATATTATTGTATTCCTCATAACTGTATGGGTTTCATTTAATATTTGAACTGCTTCTACTTGTCCATATTGGTTGAAATTCCTTTTAGTAATTATTCCTGTGTCTGGATATATGTCTTGTTTTATAACCATACTATCTACAGCAGTAGGTGTTGGATTTACAACTCCTTCATTGCTAATAGTCTTTGAGGTTGAAGCAAAATTATTTTCAGACATATAAATTCCCCTTTCTTTATTTATTAATTAATTTAGATATATAAGAAGGTGGTTCACCTTTAAATTCTAATTGTTTTGTTTCTAAGTTAACTTTGAAGAGGTAATGATGGTCATAAGCATATTTATCATAAGGTAATTCAATTGCTCCAAATATCTTACTCATTTCTTCTGCTCTTTTCCCATAATATTCTTGTAAAGAGTGCCATCCTATTCCAACATTAAATACTTCACCATCACTTAAATAGTAAATGAAAAGCACTATTCATCATTCCTTTCTTTTTTAATTTCCTATTGGAGTTGTTAACATTACTGCATAAATTATTACATTTATCATACCTTCTTGTTGTCTATTTCCTGCTGTAGTAGTTTGGCTATTCCACCCCCACATAGTTAATGTTTGTATACCTATTTTTTGTAAGCAAGGCATTACTGACAATTCTCCTGTAGAAGTATTATAGTCAACAATATCTATGAATATATTTCTTATAGCATCATGGTCAAAAACTTCATTATAGTTACTATCTACATTCCCTGCCCAAGCCACAACTTGGAAATCTGTTCCCATATTTAAATTACAAAAAACTTCTGGTAGTTGAATAGTTCCTGTTACTCCATTTTGTAACTTAGTTTGCCCCACAAAAGAAGCAACACTTAATCCTGCATTTTGTCCTTGCCTACTATATTTAATTCCATCTCCACCTATTGTTAAAGTTCCACTTGGACTTTTACATATAATTTCTCCATTTTCAAAAACTATAGAACTAGAAGTACTATTCCATGCCATTACAACTTCTTTAGCATTTTCTGTTAATTCAGTTCCAAAACCATCTTTTGTAACACTTAAGGAAATTTGTTTTGCATTTTGAGTTATTTGAGATTGGAGATTTGATTGTGTATTATCCACTTGAGAAGAAATTTGATTTGCATTTTCTTCTATTTGTGATTGTAGATTATTCTGAACATCAGTTATATTGGATTTAATAGAGTTAGCTGTTTGTTCTATTTGACTATTTAAACCACTCTTAACATCATCAATAGTCTGATTGATAGAACTAGCTGTTTGAGTTATCTTACTATAAATATTAGATATGGCAGTTGTTTCACCTAAAATGGAGCTTAATTCTTTATCATTTTGTTTTAAATCAGCCCACATTTGGTCTTCACCTATTTTTTCATTAATTCTACTTTCTAATTGACCCTTAGTAACATTAAACTCTTGTGTTAATGTCCCAATACCATCTAAAGCTTTTTGACCAGTTTGTAATTGACTTTGAGTAGCTATAGATAAACTCTCTGTAGCTATGCTTTCAGCACAGATTAACTTTCCATTAATCCATTGAGGGGTTATTGCCACTTCTGCACTTTCCCAACCATCGGTTGTCATAGCAATAATATTATTAGTTAAAGCCAATTGCTCTTTTGGATTATTGGCATCAGTTAAGTAAATACCATTTTCACTTATATCAATGATATTTTCTGAGGTTCTACTTTTTATAGCTTGAGCAACTAAGTTTAAAGAATTTGTTCTAAATTCTTCTACCCAATTAGCAGTATCTTTACTCATATTCCAATAATATTTATTTATATCTACTTCATGAGCTGTTTGAGTTAAACTATTTATTGTAGCCCCTAAAGCTGACATACTATCTTGTTTTTCATTTGTAGTTGAAAAAGTTAAAGTTAAAGTTCCTTGCTGACTTGTACTGGTTGGCGTTATGTGATATCCTACAAATCTTACAAATCTATCAACACTCATGGTTGTATTCTGAATTCTAACTAAATCTCCTAGATTTAAAGTTAAATTCATCTTTTCCTCTTCATTAAAAGGTAAAGAATCTAAAAAATCATCTACAGCTAGATTAAAAGTATAATTAGGAGTATTCATTTTTACAATTTCTTTTTTAGTTTGAGTATATAATTCTTCTGGTGTAATACAAGAAGAATTACTATAATTTCCTTCTAATATAAAGTTATCATATTCATCTATAAGCTCTTGAGTGAATATTTTTCCTTCACTATCAGTTGTATTATTCATATCATATTCATTACCTATAGCTTGTAATTTACTCATAATATTGTTCAAATCTGTTTCTGCTTTTTTATACTTTGCTTGAACTGTAGCTAATTGGTTATTATTATCTGTTATTTGAGCTTGTAAATCTTTTAAATTTTGACTTATTGTTATATTACCATTAGGATACCCAGATAAAGTTTTTAATAATGCTGATTGCTCTTGTCCATAAGTTATTTGATTGGATTTTAAATTATCAACTTGCTCAGTTAAATTATCAACCAATTCTTGCTGATTTGTAAGCTGAGTTCTTAGAGTTAAAAATTGAGAGTGTAAATCAACAGTAACTTTATCATACCTATCTAAAGCATTTAATAAGTCTTTACTCATATATGTACTATTTCTAAATGGAGTTACATCATCTATGTAATCTGTTCCTAAAGGGTTTACTTGTGTAAAAACTAAATTATTTTGCCCTATTGCATGAAGTCTAGTTATTATTTTTTGGATATCATTTGTTTTTTCAAATTGAGTTACTATATTGTCTAAACACATTATAATATCTCTTTTTTCTCCATAAGAATCTGCATTAAAAACATCATAAGTCTTATTATGACTATTGAAAAAAACTATAATATTAAATAATGGAGCTAGAGTACTATTCAAAAATGGATAAACAAATGTATTCACAGCAGGAACTTCCCTATATTTTGTAACATTTGTCCCATTAATATTTTCAACAGTTGCGTTTTCAGCAATATAATTTAATTTCCAAGCACCTACTTCATCTACTAAATCTAAATAACCTGCTGATTTTTCAACACTATTAGCATAAAGTTGTCTTGTTGTAGTAGGCAAACTTATTTTTCTAGTATTTAATTGTGTTTCTAAAGAATAAGCTGTAACAGTCTTTGTTGTTGCAGTTGTCCCATTACCACCATTCCCACCTACAGAACTAGAGTTACCTCCACCCATTCCTTCATTCTCAGAAATTGTTTCTATTATAAATTTATCTACTCCATTTAATTGAACTATTTGTTTTTCTTTTACTAAGTCATATTCTTCATTTTTTACAATTTCTAAAGTTATATCATCAGTATAAAAATAAGGTACTGTAAAAGATAAAGTGTATACTTGATTAGTTCCTACTTGTATAGAATTAATTATAGAATTGCCTAAATTAATTATCTTTTCTCCACTATTTTTTAATAATGTCATTTCATAATCAATAACATTATTATTATATATTTTTATTTGTCTTAACCCACTATTGTCGGGTTGTGTATTTGCATTATTTTTCATTTTCACACCTCATTTTTAGAACATTAAAGTTGGGAAATGTGCCATAAAAAATACTCTTCCATCACCTGTAAATGTAATTTTATTTTGTCCTTGCAACATTTCTATAAACTCTCCTGTCATATCATTTATTCTAAATGTATCCTCTAATGAGCTATTAATGAATTTTCTTCTATTATTAATATATATAATTTCAGAAGGCTCTATATTAGCTATACTAAATGTTTTTCCTGTACTTTCATTAGTTACTGTAAAAGTAGTAGTTCCCGTTGAATAAGGTGAGGCTTCAAATTTAATTATAGGTGAATATGTTGGGGAAACATTGCTTATATTATCCATATTAAGTGTTATTGTGTTATTTTTCACATCAGATAAATTTAAGTTTTTTACTACTAAAGGTATATATGTATATGGGGAATTCATTTGAAATGTAACAGTTATATTTAAACCATTTTGATATTGTTGTTCTGTCATTGACGTTACTTTTACATAATACTCTAATCCATTATCTTCTGGAACAAAAGGTTTGTACTGTCCATCGCTTGGCATTAACCAATTTAAAACTTTTATTTTTTGGTTTGGAGAAGGCATTATAGCTACTTCTGACTTATCTACAAATGTCAGTGATATAGTAAAACTTGGTATTTGTAAATTACTATGAAAATTAGTCCCCAGATATTGTTTTCTAGTTGTTGTAGTGTTTGATTTTCCTGTTTTTTGCACACCTAATATTTTAGTTGGCATTTGACTATAAATCATTATCACTCCCATATCTATGTTAGATATATTATTAAAAGTGAAATTTTTTGATTGAAACATACCTTATTTTCCTTTCTATCTTTATTATAATAAAATTTTATTTTTTTGTCAACTATTTTATAAAAAAATATATAATTTATTATTTTCTTGTAAAATAATTGAAGAGGTAGGATTAATTTATTCTACCCCTCCCCTTATTTTGTTACATATATCCTTTTTGTCTTAAATTAGTTACTATATAATCAGTAACTTTCTTCTCAAGGTCTTTACTATAGTTATGTAAATCAGAAGCATTTCCAACATTACCATTTACATGAATTAAAGGTGCATTTATATTAACTTGAGGTGCTTTATTATTAGTTTTTGCATTTCTCGCATTAAAAACAGTAGGAGTAATAGCAAATAAACTAGTATCAGTTACATTAGGAGTTGCCCAAGTAGGTGTTTTACTTGTTGTATCATAATATCCTAGTGAACTATTTATATTTTTGATATTCTCCATTATTTTTTGAGCTTCTTCGAGTTGAGTTATAAAATCATCTTTTATTTTATTCCCCATAACACCTAGTCCATTATCAAATTCATTTGCAAATTCTTCCCACACTTTTCTAACACTCACTATATTTCCACTTACATCTTTAAATTTACCTGTTAACATAGCTTGTTGAACAGTTTCAGCTATTTTTTGAACTGTCCAAGTTTTATCTATATTATCTTGAGCAGTCTTAGCATTATTATTAATAGCATTTATTTCATTTTGTATCTTATTTTGAGCATTTTGATACTGTTGATTTGAAATAGTTTCATTAATTTGTTGTTGTTGAGCTTGTAATTGTTTTTTAAGCTCTGCAACTCTAGCTTGTCCATTTAAAGAGTGGTCTAGTTCAGCATCATTGATTTGTTCTTGAATTTGTTGTAAATTTTCATATTGTTGCTTTAAATTATTTTGATACTGTTGCTGATTATGCTTATTCTCTAAATTTTGTAAGGTTTGATTTAGGGCTTTGACTTGTGCATTAGCTTCATTTTGAATTGCTTGTTTTCTGGCTTCTATTTCTTTTTGAATTATTTGTGTTATCTGTTGCTCAACATTATTAGCAGTTTGTAACATACCATTATAAACACTTCTCATTTTTTCATTTAACTGGTCAATAGAATTTTCTGTTTGAGGTATTGTATTATGTAACATATCTTCATAAGATTTAACCATATTTTGAAGATTTTGAATAGCTTGTTTTGCATCTTCTTTAGTCTTATTAGCCACCTCTTTAGGCACAGTAATATTTTGAACTTGCTTTACATATCTATATCTAGTTTCTTTTTCAGTATAAGGAACTCTTTCATATCTATATCTAGTTTGTTGCTCAGTATATGGTTCTTTTTCATATCTATATTCTTGTTTTTCATATCCTCTATACCCATGATAGGTATAAGGAACTCTTTCATATCTGTATCTGGTTCTCTCTGTAGTATATGGTTCTTTTTCATATCTATATCTATGTTCTTCGTAAGTATAAGGAACTTTGACATAATGAGTTCTTTTCTTTGTTTTTTCTTCTGTTACTTTGTCTGGTAAAGAATTAACCCATCTCTCTAATTGTTGAAGTTTACTTACTGCATTTAAAATATCTCCATTACTATCAAAAGTAAATCCATTTTGAGCTAAAGAGTTTTGCATATCATCTAATTGCTTTTGGTCACTATTTTGTAATTCTTGATATAAAACTTTCTTTTGCTCTAAAAGGTCTAATTCTTGTTGAAGCAAATCTATCTTTTTATATCCATTGTCAGTTTGTTCTTGTAAAGCTTGATTATGCTCTATAGCATTTCCTACATCTGTAATAGCATTATTTAATCTTTGATTTAAATCAATAGATAGTTTTAAATTCTTTGAATCATTATTAAAATATTCATCTTGTATTTCTTGCAGTCTTTCTGTTTGTGTTATTTCATCTTGAATAACATAATTATTAACTTCTGCAAATCCAGTTGCATAAGCCATACCTGCTTCTGAACCTGCTTCTGCAAATCCTTCTGAATTAAGCCCTCCATCATCAGCTATTCCAGTTGCAGGATAAGAAGTATCTGTTCCACCACCAAAGGAAGAATATCCTCCATCAAAGGAAGCAAAATTAGTTGGCATAGCACCAAAGCCTACTGCTCTACTACCTTTACCTCCTTTACCTCCTTTACCTCCACCAATTCCACCAGAATTAGCTCTTCTACTAGACATTAATCCTGTAGAAAATAAAGATGTCGCAAAAGAATGAACTTCGGCATGAGCCTTACTAATTTGAGTTTTAACTGGTTGTGTATTTATTTGCACTTGTGGTATAGCCATAAAAATTCCTGCATGTGCATATATAGGACTTGTACCATTACCAACTGCTTTTACAGCTCCTTGAAATTGTCCTAAAGCACTTGAAATTGCATTTTTAATACCACTCCACACACAACTAGCAAAAGATTCAACGTATGATAATGCATCACTATGACCTGCTGAACTTGCTGAACCTGCATTAGTATTAATAGTACCTTGTGTAACAGCACTTTCATGAGCATTAGTTTTCCATGTCATACCATCCACATTACCAGTTTGTCCTGCTGTAGCATCTGCTAAGATTTGTCCTGCTTGTTTAGCTGTTAATTTAACACCATTAGCATATAAAGCACCATCTTTATAAGCTACACCTGTAACTCCTAAAGCATGAAGGATTTGACCTGCTTCTTTTGCAGTTATCTTAGCTCCTCCTGCATACAATTGTCCATCTTTTTCTCCTGTTGCTCCTGCTTTTAAATCAGATAATACTTTAGGTCTTATTACTGCTGATTTTTCACCTTCTGTACAAGCATCTTTTACAGCAGGTGCAATAGCATTATTTAAATCTTGTGTTAATTGTGCTTGAACAGACTTTGGAACTGGTTTACCCGTTAAAATATATTGCATTGCTTTTTGGAAATCTGTTTGAAGTTTAGGGTCTTTACCTATTCCATCTACAACTGCTTGTAATGGCATTTTTAAAGATATTCCTAATTTTTGTTCCAAAGCGTGACCTGCTTCTGGAGAAACTGTGAACATTTGTTCTAGGTCTTTTTCTATAATATGTTGACCATTTTTTGTTTCATCACCAATATGATTTAAGAAACTATTCATTGCTCCATATTGATTTTGAAAAACAGAAATTAATTTACTATTATAAGTACCTAATTTTAAAGTAGTATCTCTCATACTATTTACAAAAGCAGTTTGAGATGTTTCAGCTCTTTTCCAAATATCAGTATTAATAATTTCATTTGCTTCTTCTGGAGTTAAATGAAGACCATTTACCAATTTCCCAGTTAAAGCTCTCATTCCATCAGCAAATTGACTATAATCTATTTTCCCTAATGCATATTGTTGCTTTAAGCTATTCATAGTTTGAGTTAAATTGGTAACTATTTTTCTAGCACCTTCATTATCCATATTTGAATCCATTTTACTAAAAATATCATTCACTTGTTTTTCAGTAAGACCAGATAAATTTAACCCATCCATGAATTGTTTATACTGTTCTTTTATTTTTTCACTTAGTCCAGAAGTAGCAGGAGAATATTCAATGTGAGGATTAACTATATCATTTATAATCTTCTGATTTGCTTCTTTATATTTTTGATAATAACTATAAATATGTTGCTCTGCTTGATTAAAATCAGATTCTTCTTCTTGAACAATTTTAGCTAAGTCACTTCCTGTTTGATTTCCTCTATCAGATATAAAATCTTGATAATCTTTTATTTTCGCTATATTATCCTCTAACTTATTACTTGTGTCATACTGTCTTTGTTCATAATATGCTTTACTTCGTTCTTCATCTATTTGTTTCCAGAAATTATCTACATTTTTAGGGTCAACTAATGTAGCTTCTTGAACTTGTTGCAATTGTTTTAAATCAGAAATAACACCTTTTATTCCATCATCCATATTAATATATGGATTTCCATTCGCTCCTTTAAATGCAACCGTTTCTGGAGCTATTTGAGCAATATTTTTTAATAAATTAAAATAATCTTGAGTTTGTTGATTATTTAATTTTCCTGCTTGATATTCATTATTTAATTGTTCTAAACGTTGCCCATCTTTACTATTTTCAAAATTAGATAATTGATTTATCTGGTCGCTATATTTTGTTATTCCTTCATTTGCTTTGCTATAAACTTCTTCATTACTTTTAGCTAAATTAGCATTAGCACTTATTAATTTATTAATACCTTCCATTATTAACGGAAAAGCAAGTACACCAATTCCCATAGTTGCAGTTCCTATAATGCCCTCAGTAGTCATTCCTAGTATTCCTGCACCTACACCACTTTCAGCTTCCTTTGCAATACCACTTTCAGCTTCTCTTTCGGCACTTTCTTCGGCTTCTCTTCCAACTCCACTTATCCCTACACCTACTCTTGAAGCTTCTTCTTCATTAATTCGAGTTAAAGTACTTAAATAAGTTTCTGCACTCTCATTAGCTCTCTCTAACGATACTGTAGCACTATCACCAAATTCATCTACTTCTTGTGTTAGTCTTTCAATTTCTGTATCTAGTGTACCATTTGTAGTTCCTAAACTAGCAAATCCTTCTCTTATTTTAGCAAAAGCTAATTGCATTTTTTCAGCAGTTGAACTTATTATTTCATCCATAGAAGCAAATCTTGTTTCAACAATCTCTGTACTTTCTTCTACAGATTCGGTTAATTGCTCTTCTGACTCAGCAACCTCTCTTGTAAAATTCAACATTGAATTTCCAACACTATCTAACTTTTCAGTTAAACCATTATTGGAAACCATTATGTTTTCCATCATTTCTCTATATTCTGTTGATATAGTAGAAGTTGTTGTAACAGTAGTTTCTTCTAACTCTTCTTCTGCTACTTGTACTCTTTCTATACCCTCTATTTCTTCATCAGTGTTAATTTCATTACCTACGTGATAATAATTTTGATGAACTTGAGCTAATTCTTCTTCTGATATACCTTCTCTATATGCCAATTGGTAAGCTTCTGCTTGTGCTTTTCCTTCTTCTTCACCAAGTTCACTAAACTTTTCAACTTCGCCCTCTTCTGTTGTTAAAATATTATTTTCTTCTAACTTACTTTTTAAAGCTTCTTCTATATCATTATTTTCTATTATTCCTGTTGCAATACCTTTGCTATAACTTTCTCCAACTTTTTCTCCACTAGTTAAAGCTAATTTTTCTTGGTTTAATTTTTCTTTTAGTTCTTCATTAGGGTCTTTTTTTAAACTGCTTAACTCATAAGGTTCTAACCCCTTCATCTTTCTAAAGACATTAGCCATACTTTTAGCAATATTACTCACTGCTTTACCAACATTATCAAATGTATTACGCTTATGAAATAACATAAATGCCCCTAGACCTAGAGCAACTGTTCTAATTACACCTATTTTATTAATAATTAAATCAAGAATATTTACTATCTTATTCCCAAATTCTATAACAGTATCAACATTTCCTGTTTTAAGGATATCCATCCATAGTTTGTCTGTACTATCATGTAACTGAGTTAATCTACCTTGTATACTGTCTAAATACTTTTCATTTTCTCTTAATGCTGAACCTGCAACACCTTCATCTCCACCTAGAGAATCTAATTTACCATACTTAGAATTAACACTCGCTAAATGTTTTAATACACTGGTAACAACCCCTAATTGAGTTTTCCCACCAAGAATATCAGCTAATAATTGAACATTGTTTGGTGTTATTTTCCCTTCCTCATATAACTTTGAAAGTTGTGTCATTATGTCAAAAGTTGAATTTAACTGTCCATTTGAATTAAACCATTTTACGGTCGGGAACAAACTTTCTAACATAGCTCTTTTTCTTAAATTAGTTTTACTGTTACCTAAAAAAAGTTGAATAAATGAACCTGCGATACTTTTCATGGAGTTACCAACAGTTGCAGGGTCTTGTCTATCTTGGTTTCCTGCAATTATCATTTCTATACTTTGTTGTAAACTGTTCCCTGCACTAGATAATGCAGAACCACCTCTTTGTAAGGCTTGTCCAATTCCTCCAGAAGTAATAGGGAAGTTCATACCACCAAATGACAACTGGTCTATGACAGATTGGATTGCACTCTCATTAGTTCCATTTACAGATATGGTTTTTTCTGGATTGTTAATTCCATATGCTCTTAAAATAGAAATTATATATTTTGAAGCATCTTGCTCTGAAATTTGACCAGAGTTAGATAAAATAAGTGCATCTTTTGCTATATCTTCTGCAACTTTCTTATTAGCATATCCATAGTTCATAGCTTGGTATATTGCATCTAAAGTATCAGCAGTATTATACCCTAATGAACTCCCCATTTGGTTAGCTACATCTTTAAAATTGTTTACATCATATCCATTATTTTGAGCAGGGTCATAAACTTTCTTTAATTCAGTAAACTCATGATTTATTTTTTTAATATTTTCCCACGCTTCATTAAAAGAACCTATAATACCAGAAGTTGCAGTAATTATCGCTGTTGTTTTTGCTATATCTGCTACACTATTAAACATAGCCCCTGCTTTACTTTCTGTTTCTCTTGCACTATCACCTAGAACTTTAATTCTATTGCTTAAATTCTCTATAGCAACTGCTTGTTGGTCTGCGTCACCTATTTCTTTTGCGACATTTAATCCTTCTAAAACTCCTTTATAATCTCTCATGCTAGTAATAGTTCTACCATACTTATCAGAAAGACTAGTTAAAGAAGCCCCCAACGCTCTAATTCTATCAGCATTAGCTAAAGAAGCATCAGCAGTTTCTGTTTCTGCTATCTTTAATTTTCTCCAAGAATCACTTGTTGTAATTACTTCTGCATTTTCTTTCTCTAATTCACTACTAACCAAACCATTAGAACTAAGTGCATTATTTTTTTCTTTAATAGCATTAGTTAGTTCTTTATATTCATTAACTAATGCTTTTATTTTGTTAGTTTCTAAAGAGCTAGTTCTTTCCCATCTAGTTTGAACATCTATTCTTTGTAATTCTAAATTTAGTAATTCTTTATATAAAGTAGCTTGAGTTTTTAATGCTTCCTGTTCTTCTTTTTCAGCAGTTAAACTCTCTTGATTAGCTTTATAAGCTTCTTCTTCTGTTGCTACCTTAGATTGACTTTCTTCTGTTAGTCTAGCATAAATCTCAGCCCTATTAGATAAAACGCTATTTATTTGATTATCTAATTCTAGTATTCTTTCCTCAGACACAGAGCTTTGTTTTTGATTTCTTAAGCTAGTTTCTTCCTTCAAGGTAGCCATATATTGTTTTTGTAATTGTACTTGTTCTCTTTCAGCTTGTTGAGCTTCTTTAATTTCTTGAGTTTCTTGTTGTTTTAATCTTACTATATTTTCTTGCTCACTAGCTTCTTTTTGAAGTTCATCTGCTAATTGAAGAGTTTCACCTTTTAATTGAGAATATATATCAGCATTTTTCTCTAATAACTGAGTTTCTTTTTCAATTAAACTTAGTTGATAATCTCCACCCTCATTTGCTCCAAACATATTTTTTCTTAATTGAGCAATAGTTGATAAATTCTTTTTAAAGTTTGTTAATAATTCATTTTGTTCTTTATCTAATTCAATTGATTCTAACTCAGATTGTAAAATTTCTTTTCTATTTTGAGCAATTACTTTTGTACTTTCATCCATTTGTGAAAGTAATTCTTCTTGTTGTCTTAAATTCTCTGCTTGTTGTTGTCCTAAATTTTCTCTTGAGTTTTCTCCTGCACTATTAAGCTTATTAACTAAACTCTTTTCTTCATTTAATAGAGTTTTAAATTGATTTAATAATTTTTTTTGAGTATCTTCTAAAATTCTTGCAGAAGCTACATTGAATTTTTTTACTCCCTCTTCTTCCATTGCAACTAATTTATCTATTTGCTCGGGTGAAAATTGAGATGTACCTATTTCTTCTCTTTGCTCTTTAACTTGAAGTAATCTTTTATCATTTAATGCTTTTACTTCTGAATTTTCTTCATCTAGGTTTGCTAAACGTAATGATTGCTCTTCTTTAATTAAACTTTTAACTGTATTAAATTGTTCTTTGGCTATTTGTTCTTCTTCTTTAGCTAATGCTATTGCATTTTTAGCTTCAACATCATTTTTTATTCTTGTTAATTCTTCTTCATTTTTAGCTAAGCTTTCATTCACAGCTATTTTATTAGCATCAGATAAATTTTTCTTTCTATTGTTTATACTACTAGTTAATTCATCCCTTCTAGCTATGTCTAAATCTTTATTGGCTTGTGAAGTATAATTATCTTTAGCTATTCTTTGTTGTATAGCAAATCTTTCTTCTAATAATTTATTTACTGTAGCTAATTTTTCTTCTTCTTTTGCTACTTCATTATTATATTTACTTTCTAAAGAATTTATTTTTTGTTTAGTATCTATTTCTTCTTTTAAAGCTTTATTTTCAAGATTTCTTTCTTTCATTAAGCTTTGAATTTCTTCTTTTTGCTTTTGGAGTAAACTTATTCTTTTCTCTAATGAAGAAATAGCTGTTTTACTCATACCATCTTCTGTAGCAGATTTTAAATCTTTTTCGGCTACAGTTATTTGTTTCATAACTTTTTCAAGGTCAGCATATGCTTTCTGTGCATCTTTTGCATTATCTATTATTATCTTTGAGCTATTTCTACTTGCGTTACCTAAATTTTGCTCTTCTTTTACAGTTCTACCTAATGCGTCAGTATATTCTTGAATTACTTTAACAGTTTCTCCAGTAGCATCTTTAACTAAAGTATATTTTTTAGCAATTCCTTCTACTTCATTCCCTGCCTTTTCTGCTCCTTCAGCAATAGCTTGTGTAGCCTTACTCATGCTATTTTTAATATTCTCAGCACCTTGTTCAGCAGTTTCTTGTATCTCTTTAGTTTTAGCTACAACTCTTTCTATCCCACTTACATCTAAACCTGCAAAAGCATTTTTAAAAGTTTCTCCTGCTTCATCAAGTTGTACTTTTAAATCTTTTAATTGAGCTTGTGCTTTTTCTGTATCTAAATCAATACCTAATTTTATATCTGCTTTTCTTGCATCTGCTTGTAATTTCTCAATAGCTTCATTTAGCTTGGCTTGACTTGCTCCATTACTCTCAAAATCAAGACCAATTTTAATACCTAAAACTTCATTTCCTTCCATAATGCTACACCACCTATTTATTTCCTATGTTTTTATAAATTTGTTACTTCTATTCCTTGTGATTTTAAATATTTTACTAATCCCATAGCAAAAAACTCAAATCCACCATCCATTTTAATTAAATCTTCCATTGTATCTTTCATAAAACCAGTTGCCTTATCTACTGAGTTGTATCTCTCACCACTTCTCCAAGTATGTCCTTCATCTACCCATCTAGGAATATAAACATTATCTCCTGCTTCTAATCCTAAACTTCCATCACCTAATATTGTAGTGTGACTCATTTTGTCTGGGTCAAAATACACTTCTATTTGAATTTTCCCACCATTATTTCCTATAACTTTAAAAGAAATAGAATCCAATAACTCATAAGTTCTCTCATATTCTTTTGGTGTATAAGCATTATACACATCTTTCATAACATAGAATTTTAAAGCTTCTTGCACTTGTAACGCAATAGCTTTACTCCCTATATTTATTTCTTTGGTTAAATAACTTCTTAGCTCAGAAAGTGAACTGAAACTTTTCATTCTTATTTATCTTCTTTCTTAGCTATTTTAATTTTATTTTCATCTAAATCTATATTAACTTTTGCTAATTCTTCTTTTGTAAGTCCCACTTCATCTAAGAATTTTTTAGTATCTCTTAGAACTTCTCCTTGAACCTTCATTTCCTTTAACTTATTTAATTGAGCTTTCTTCTTAGCCATGATTTCCATTATAATTTCATGTATAATTTCATTTATATGTTTATTAACTTCAATTAGTTCTGGTTTTGGATTAGCTAAAATAGCTAAAATATCTTCATCGTCACTTATATCTAAATCGGTTAATTCTTTATAATAAGTTTTAACTACTTCTTCGGCAGATAGAATTACATCTTCACCTTTATTAACTAATTTATCTACTTCTTTATCTAAATTTTCTATAAACTTTATTTTTTGTTCAACTGTTGGGTTGAAAACTGTTATAAAATGTTCTACTTCTCCCACCATAGTTGATACTTTTGCTCTCACTTTATCTTTCATTAAACTTGATATCTTTATAGCCATTTTAGCTACCTCCTTATAATTTCTCTATGTTTTATTTTATATTCCTATTTCTTATTTATTTAAAATCTTGATTTTAAAGCTAAAGTGAAGAGGGAAACCTCTTCACAAAACTTTTAAACAAGAGAATAAATTGGAGTGAATAGTATTCCTAAGAATACACAATAAAACATAGAGATATTTTCATACCTCTATATTTTAATTTATTGTTCTATAAGAACTTCAATACCATTTTCTGTGCTAATTTGGAATCCTAAATTTCCTTCTCCAACAGTTATATTGTTCGGATTTAATAGTTGTATATTCCTAATTGCTCCATCATAATAAAAACCTAAAGACATCTTGTAAGTAGTCCCTTTAACTGCTTCTTTAAGTTGAGCAGGTGTGATTATAACTTGGAAACCACTGTAGTTAGTATTTTCTTTAGAATAATTATTGGTTGCCACTGCTAATATTTTTATAACTTGTCCATTAGGGCTAGTTAAATTAACAGTTCTTACAGCTTCACTTGGAATATTTAAATTACTTCCTTCGACATTACCTGCTAGAAAGAATCCTCCTTTTGTCCACTCAGCATTTTTAACCACTGCATTAGTTATTAGTGGTTCATTTGCTATATTCGTGTTCTTATTGGAACTATTTTGAACTGGGAGAATTTTCTCCTCCTATAGTTGGAGCAGGTGTATGCTTAACTTGTGGAATTTGTGCAACTGGAGTATCTTCATCATCTGGAATTAATGATAATTCAACCATATTATTGTTCTCATCAGCTAATATTTCAAATGTAGCTGTGAATTTAGCAACAGCAGTAGCACTTAAATCAAGTTTTATTTTTTGGTCTACTTTGCAGTTACAAACTTTTATTTGAACAAATTCAGTATTACCATTTTCATCTTTAACAGAAGTTTCACCTATGATAACCATGTTATCTCCACCACCATTAGCACTTACTACCATATGGTTGCTTGATGGCATAGCTGTCATGTAATAGAACACTACATATTCAGCAGTAGGAGCTTCTGATAAAGTTACTTCATTTCCACTTAAAGTGCTTCCTATCTCACTTAATTGAGTTCTTTTATCTGTGTCACAGTTAAATACTGCTACAGAATTAGCAACTGGAGTTACAGGTAAAATATATGTTTTGTTAACTAAGCTTGAAGCAGGGACAACTATTCTTTTAGCTATATCCACTGTTTCACCTTGAGCAAAATTACCACCTAATAATAATGCTAAGTATTTTAATTCAAAAACTTCTGCTTCCATACTAACAGTACCAGTTTTTGTACCATCAAAAGCAATTTTGTTTACACCTTTTGCTTGAGCAAATACTGTTTTACTTTCTAAGTCTAATGTAAAACTATTTAAATAATCTGTGTACATGATTGGTGTCATGCTTGTTTTGTCGTAAAATGTAACGTTGGCGGCATCCTTAATTGCGTAATTCATAAAATATTTTCCTCCTATATATCTTTTTAACAAAGATACTTTCTTTTTTTATTTTTATATAAAAAATTATAGATAAAGTTTATTTATCTATAATAATTTTTTGCATTTTATTTGCTTTTCTCCAATGTTGAACTTCATCTTCAACATTATATTTGTAAGAAACTTTATATTTCATTGTTTGTTCATGATTATCAATGTTTAATATTTCTTTATAAGAATTTAGTAATTGCCACACTGTAATTTTTTTTACTTCTTCAAAAGAGAAACCTCTCACTGGATTGTTAACTAAAGTATTAATTAAATCTCCTGTAGTTGGAGCATTTCTTCTTCTTATTTCAGCTCTTCGTTGTTCAATTTTCTCATGGAGTTTTCTTTTTCTTTCTGATTTAAAAGTTAATTTTTCTGGTGGTTGAAATTTTTCTTTCATTCCCATTTCTAATATTATTTTTGAAATGATATCAAAATTATATCTGTTTATTTCTATTTTATCATCAATTACGATGATTTCATTTTCGTATATTAAATCAACTTTATCACTTCTAAATATTAAACTCAAAGAAGACATTAAGTCATATATTAAAAAATTATCACTTCTACCTTTAAATAAAAATTCACCTTTTTCATCTAATACAAAAAATAAATCAAAATCTTTTATATTATCTATTTCATTTTCACCAAAATATTCGCTATAAATATTTTTATTCATCATAAAAGGAAAGAAAAAATCATCTATATCACCATAAGCCATTACTAATTCTTCTAATGTTGGTTGGTATATTGTGCCTACCTCTGCGACTGAAATAGGCAAACCTAGCACTAAATGATTAGTTATATCCATTCGGCTTACCATTTATAATCGGATTAAAATCATGAACTTCATACGTATTTACGTAACCTTGATACTCTGTTCCTAAATCGGCTAAATCTTGTATTCTCCATCTTTTTAACTTGCCTATTCCTAATTCACCATCTTGTGACTGCAATAGTAAGCTATCTAAAGCATAAGAAATACAAACATCTCTAGCTCCATTTTGAGTTTCAACAACTCCTATATTACAAATAATATAAAAAGCTATTCTTATTTTATCAATGCTAGTAGTTTTATTATCTTGATATTCAATACTTGTTGTTCTTATCATTAATAATGGATTACCATCATGTTGAACAACAGGTATCATCTTATTAACAAAAATTCTACTATCAAGTAAAGATAGTTTTTGCTCTGTGGTTAAATTTGGTTGAGATAATACATCACAGTTAGTATTGTAATATAAGAATTTGCATAAAGTATCATCTTCTAATAAAGTGCTTACTAAAGTATTTAAATAAATATTTATGTTCCCATATTGTTCTGCCATATATACTTACCCTCCTATTACAATAAACCTTCTATCTCTACATTTTTTTGAGCAATTACTTTTCCATTACAAATAGCTTGTAATGTTATACTCATGCCTATTAAACTTCCTTTACTTGGGATAGTTACTTGACAATTATATTCATCTAAAGCTTGTACAGCAATTCCTCTCGCAGTTCCAACTATTTTCCACTCAGAAATGCTGTCGTTATAATTAATAAGTTTGTATTTTTGTGCAAATCCAATTTTGATGTTTTCTGCACCAGTTATTGAAATTTCACTTGTTTCTGAGGATACAGATTCATCTTTTTTATTTTTATTATCTTCTTCCTCTTGTTGCTGTTGAGTTATTTGTGTTGTAACATTATCAGCAGGATTCTTAAGAGTTTGTTCCATAACTAAGACAAATAATCCTACCATACTATAATCATCTATACTAGTAATTTTAAAAGTATTAAATTTACTAAAAAATATTAGCTGTCCTACTTTTAAATTAGAACTAGTTAATGTATTATTTGGTATCAAGACTTTTCTCTTACCATTTTCATAATCTAAGAATTTACCTTTTCTTAAACCATCACTATACAAAGTTAAGTTATGAGCTGACATAGGAACTTCAACTTCTTTCCCTTCACTGTCAAAACAATGATAGGAAGAATTACAAGGTCTTATTACAAAAGACTTATGGCTAGGAATTGGTATATGTTGTTCAAATATAACTAAATATGTTATATTACCCCATAAAACATAACTTCCTACTCCAACATTAGTATCATAAGGTACTGTTAATTTTTTTTGGTCAAAATTCTTTTCATCATTATATCCTAAAGATATTATTGTACATGGGACAGTCTTAGTTTTAGATGTTATAAATGGTTCATTTACATCTGTGATTTGTAAATTTTGTCTAGTACCTACTTCCTCTAAATATAATTCATAGTTACGTTTTCCTTCATTTTCAGCTCTTTCTCTCATATTATTTCCTAAAACATTTATTCTTCTTTGATAACTTTGGAAACTTTTCATTAATCTAACCCATTAAAGTTATTATAAGAATAATTTACTTTTTTAATTTTTAATTGTTGTATAGTTTGAGCTTGTAATAAGGTTAACTTAGCTAATAAGTTAGCACTTGAATAACCTTTATAATCTATATCTCCAATAGTTTGTCTTAGATTACGTTCTCTGAATATCTTGTGGTTTAACCAAGAATTCAACATCCCAAGAGCAAGAATATATTGCTCTTCTATATCAAGAGTTTCTTCAAACTCTCCAGAAAAATACCAATTTACTTGTAGTATGTCTGGCAATTCTTTATTTAATTTTGTTATTATAATATCAGTAATCATGTTACTGTTATTTTCGATTCTTATTGAATAATCACTGTTTTCTTTTAATACAGTGTCCACATTAGTTATTGTAAAATTTAAATTCTTATGAATAAAAGCTAAATCTTCAATAATTGAAACCTCTGTATTTCCATTAAAGTTTATTGCTAATTTCCCTAGTGAAAATGGAGTTAATTTAGTTAAATCCTTTTTACATTTCTTAAATTCTACAGTGCTAATTAGTAATTGATTATATAAGAACTCTAAAGCATCGCTTTCAGTCATTGCTCCTAGTTCATAATCATCTATTTGACTAAAGAATAAAGAATAAATGTTATCAAAACTTGTCACTCTATCACTTCCCTTAATTATTAATTATATTTCTGTATTAAGGGAATTTAATCCCCTTAATCAAAAAGTCCTTCTTTCCCTATGTAATCTTCTAAAAATCTCATTTTGTAAGAATCTCCGAATTGACCTCTCATGTCTAATACTTTAATTCTTTGAGCTATTAATAAAACTAATTTAGGTTGTATAACTTTTATTTTTTCTTTAAATTCTTCTAAAGAAGTATCTAATATTAATTTATCTATAGCTTCATCATAAAATTCCATATCTCCATATAGTCTTTTTAATCTTAAATGTTCTATAACATCATCTACAGTAATTTCATCATCATAAACATCTACAATAACTATCCAGAAATTTTCTAACATTGCTTTATGAGAATTTCTCATAGTATTAAGTTGTTCAAGCGTCATTGTATCCATATCACCGTATTCTTGCATTTCAATAATACTCATTGTTTTAGGACATCTATAAAATATTCTTCCATTAGTATTGTTCATTACAACAACTTCTAATTCTTTGTTTAATCTTTTTTTAGCTACTTTACTAGATTTTGCCTTTCTTTTTTTTTCTTTAGTTTTCTCTTTTTCTTTTGGTTGTGTATCTTTTATCATTATATTTTCCTCCACTTTTTATTTTCTCTTGTTTTTTAATTTTGGGGATAACTGAACTCGTTATCCCCTATGTAATTTTGCAAAATTAGCTTAATTTCATAATTCCATATTGATTAGCTTTTATAATACCTAAACCTATTTTTCTTGAGAATAGATATTCAATTTGTCTATCATTTCTATCTCTTCCATCATATTCAGCAACATATGGGTCGCCTTCAAGAACTAATTTAACTATTTTCTCACCATTAGGAACAACTAGTAAGAAATCATCACTAACTGCAAATTCTTGTGTTCCTGCCTTATGAGCTTGTGGTAATTCTACACATGGAGTTCCTTCAAAATATTTTAAGAAACCATTTGCATTTAATTCATCCTTAAGGTTATTTGATAAATATCTATATTCTGTACCATTATAAGGTATACTTGCTAATGCTCTCTTAGTTCCGTAGATTATTGCTTTCTTACCAGTTGAAGCTTCTACATGAGCTACTAAAGCAGTTAAGTTATCTCTATCAAAAGTACCAGCTACTACATAAGGAGCGACTAATTCACTATATGTATCCATAATAGTGTTGTAAATCATTTCCCCTATTTTATTTTGGAATGATAAGGCAACTTTATTTACTGCTCTTGTCCAATTAATTCTACCTGCCATAAATTGGTCGAATTCAGCATATATTTTTATACCTAATTCAAATGTTACAAGTGATAATCTATTTTGGAAGATACCTTGTCTTCTTAAGTCAGAAACACCAGTAGCCATAGTTGAAACTCTGAATAGTTCATGGTCTTCAATTATAAATTCTGGTTCATCACCTAAAGCAGTATCTCTTATTTCAACAAATTCATTAAATGCATCATTTAATAAAGCTCCATTTGAAATAGCTAGAACTTCTGATATTACTTGGAATACTTTATACTTATTATCCATGAATGAGTAGTAATTCCATTCCCCACCACAAGCTTCTCTAACTGCATTTCTTATAGCATCTTCACCTTGTTCTACACTATAGTTTTCTACTTTTCCATTGTAAACATCTAAGCTTAATGCTTGTAAATTACTTAATTCTTTTATCATTTAGTTTTTCCTCCTAAAATAAAAAAAGGAATAATTTATATTATCCCTTTAAATTTTAATTTTTTGTTTTTATTGTGCTTGGACTACCATTAATACAGAAGCAGAATATCCGTTTATATTATCTGTTCCTACACATCTTAATACTAATCCAGAAGCAGGTTTTGAACTAGTTACTGTTAAGTTATATCCTTCTGCTACTAAATAGCTTCCTTTTACTGGAGTTCCACCTGCAATACCTAAGTTTGTAAGAGTGATTATATCACCTCTATGTAGAATATAAGCTCTAGTTGGCTTTCCTGCTTCTACATATCTTTGGTCATTAGGTATATATTCTAGTGGGCATACATCATCATACCCAATTAAAGCTATCAAATCTGAGCTTGAGCTAACTTGAGTTGCCTCAAATATTTCACCATCATTGAACATTCCAGTAGTAACTAAATCTCCAACTGAAACTACGTTACCATTGAATAAAACATCTTTACATACAACAGACATTACATGACTGTCTTGACCTATTTTATCTAATTGTAATAAAGGTGTTGGATTTTTACTTCCTATATATTGAGCAGGAATTATTGGAGCTGTATTACTTATTGGTGCTGTACTTGAACTACCTGCTCCATTTGTAGGTGCAACTGCTCCACTTGTTGGTGAAGCTACTTTTACATTTTCATTTGCCATAATTATTGTCCTCCTAAAATTGACTATTATCTAAAATAAACAGAAGCACTACCATATTTGCTTGTTGCTTCTTGTTTTTCAGCATTGTTTAATATTTTATATCCTATATTTTGTTTTTTATTTAAACTAAATTTAGTTTTTTGTTCATGGAATCTTCTTCCTTCAAGAGCAAATAATTCTTTTTCAAGCTCTTCCATAGAAATTTCTTCTGAATAAGCCATTTCTCTTAAAGTTTTTATTTCATCTTCTTCAAAACTAAACTCAGCTATTTTATTATCTATTTGAACAAATCTAGTTTGTTTATCAACTTCTAGCTTAAATTCTTTTAATTTTTTACATTCTTTTTCTAATGTTGAATATTTCTCATTTAAAGAATTATAAGCTTCCTCACTAGAAGAAATTAAACCTTCAAATACTGATTTTTTCTTAGAAAAGTTCATTTTTCCAGTATCAGCTACATCTTTTTCTTTCCAGATTGAAATATAAGGAACTAGTTTATCTAATTCTAATTTGACTTCATCCCCAGAAATTGAATATGGTATTCCAAAAAATCCAGTATTCTCAAAATCAGTAACTATTACTATCATTTTATCTACTAGTAAATCTACCATGTAGTATTTTGGAACTGTAGCAGGAGCATCTTGCCACCATACATTAACAGTTTCAGTGATTTCATCTAACTGACCTTGGACTTCTTCAATTACATAATTAACTGATAAACCTTCATTTGAAGTTACTTTTTTATCATCTTTAGCAAAGCATTTTTCATCTTTCTTTTCTTTTGATAAACATTCTTCATCATCATCTTCCATACAATCTTCTATTGCATTTTTTTCAGATTTATCTTTTTTCTTTTTTTCATCTTTGCATGACATCATATCTTCAACTTCTTTAATTTCTTTTATTTGCTCTTTAATGTCATTTTTATTAGCAGTTGCATTTTTCTTACAAGCACTTTCATCGTCTTCATCTTCTACTTTTTCAGTAGCGAATTCTTTGTCATCTTTGCAAGAATTTTTTTCTGCTTTTTCCTTCTTATCATCATGACAAGAGTTAGTTTCTACTTTCTCTTTCTTATCATCTTCGTTACAAGAGTTCTTTTCTGCTTTTTCTTTGTTTTTTTCATCATGACAAGAATTAGTTTCGATATTTTTTTCTTTATCTTCACATTTAGCAAATTCTTTTTTTGACAAGCCTTTCACCTCGTTTTCTAAAGAACTTTTTAGTTCTTCATTAAGTTTTTTTACTGCTGAAAAATATTCAGTTTTATTGTTTTGAGAGAACATTTTTATTTTTGCTTCTTCTCCCATTGCAGGTGTTATATCATCACCTAATACAGTAATTCCTAAATACTCAAAAGCTTTTATTATATAAAAACCTGTATTTTTATCAACTTCACCATCAAGAACCTTGATTTCCATTGATATTCCCTTACTCTTTGCTTTTTTCAACAAATCATAAGCTTCATTACTGTAGTTTTTCCAGACATAGCCATTAACAACAACCCAGTTCTGGTCATCTATCATTTCATAATGATAATCATTACTTTCTGGAATAACTCCTATTGGTTGTTCTAAATAAGTTGTTTTTAAAACTAGCTTACCTTTTTCTGATTCTAATGTTTGTACCATTTCATGCCCACCAAAATCAGTAGCTTTATTTTCTTCATCCTTGGCTATAAAAGTTAAAATAGGAATATTAGAAATAGTAGGCTTTGCACCTTCTATCGCATCCATACGTATCACACTATTATTATCATTTAAATCTTCATGTAATACATATAATTTTGCTTTAGCTAGGTTATCACTAGTATTAGTTTCTTGAGCAAATTCTAATTTTTTTATGGGGATACTAATTATTTCCTCCACATTTTCACCTCCTTACAAAAATAAATTTTTAGAAAATAAAATTTCATCCTTCTCATATGTAGAAAAGGTTAAATTTTTGTCTTCCTCATATGCAAAACAATATGCCTTTTTACCATTTATCTTTGTTTGGCACTGAATTTCTATTAGTCCTTCACTAATGAACCTATTTTTCATATACTCATTTGTTGTATATATAAAATTCATCTTATCACCACTTTCCTATTACCAACGGAGAAACTATGTCATTTCTCCATTAGATTCTATGGTTTTAGCTGTAATTCTATTTTCATCTTTTTCAATCATTGCTGTTTCCGTTTGCTCTGATTTTAATACTGCTTGTGCTTCTGCTTGTTTTTCTTCTGTATTAATATTTCCATCTTTTTGGCTAACAGTATCACTGTTAGCACTCATTGTATATGAAGTCATAACAGGAGTAAATAAGTCATTAAATCCTAAAGTTTGTTCTGTAGTAAGTACTTGATAACCTTCAAGGGGCGTGTACCCACTTAAACTTAAGAATTCCATCTTAGAACCACCTAATGATAGATTAGCTCTAGCGTCATTTAATCTAAGCTCTCTATTGTAACAAGTAGTATCTAAAATCTTTAATTGCCATACCATTCCATTTATTTTTCTTTTGGATAAATCTAAATTTAAATAAGTTTGGAACATTAATAACATAGTATAAGCTAATTGTTCATCAGTAACTATTCCTGCTTGTAATATTACGTTATTAGCTATTTCACCATTGAATAAATTTATATTTACTCCAACTGAATCATATACAGACTTAAGAGCATTTTGAACATAGCTTAATCCTCTTGCATTTTCATTCCCACTAGTTTGTAAATTAACAACCTCCATTTTTAAAGGATTTGTAGTTATAGTAACCCCTTTAGGAAGATTCTTTTTAGTTGTGGAATGATAAATACTAGCTAATTCTTCATCCATTAATATATTTCCTTTATCATCCATAGGAATAGTTTGATGAATAAGTTTTAAATTATCTACTTTAGTCAAATCTTCATTCATGTCTTCAAAATCTTCTACTGCTAAAAGTTTGTCAAATAAAAAACTTAAATAAGGGAATCCATGAGTTAAACTGTTACCCCATAAATTAAATGCAACTCCATTATCGGAAACATCATACCAATTATACTTATATTCTCCATCACACCATTTTTGGTATATATTTTGAATCTCAAGTGGTAAAGTTGATAATAAGTAAATATCTATGCGAGGCAAATCAACTTGATATCTTAAAACTCCATTCTCTATTCTGTTTGTTCTACATATAAAAGTTGGTAGTTCTTGATATATTATTCCAGAGCTATCTTCTATTTTATAAAGATATAATTCTCCTTGTTGTACAAGTCTTTTCCCCCACCATCTACAATTATGTTTTAAATTCATTTTCTGAACTAATTGACAGGCTTCTAAATAGCTCTTTTTAAAGTTATTATTTTTATTAGCTACTTTTCCTGTAGCATTTAAAGGATAAAGAACATGGTCGTAAGTGGACATACTTCCGAAATAGCTAACTAATCTTTCATAGTTCCCATTGTTACCCATCATTAAAGCTGAAATGCCCTGTAATCCTTCCCAATTCAAATATGGATTAACCATCATATTTCTTAATTGTTTTCTTTGAATTTTTCTAGGTCTTACAGTATATTGCCCTATAACTGCTATACTACTTTTAGCAAAATTGGCATATGGTTTTATTTCCATTGTACTATTATCCATATTCTTCACCTCATTTCGTATATTTTGATATTATTTAAAATCATTTTAAATGATTTCAAATCATATTGAAGTTATTTAAAATGATTTAAATTTATTTCTATTTTTATGAATAATACTATATAAAACTTTAATTAATTTAATTAAAATGAATAATTTAATATATAAATGTATATAAATGAACTAAAAAAGATAATAATCCATTTATATACATAAAAAAAGAAAGTATTTAATATTACCAGAATACAAATGCTTTCTTATTACCTCTGCTTTTAAGTTTTTCCTCTAACTTTTCTTTTTCTAATAATCTAGCTAAATAGTTAGCATAAGCTAAACTACTATATCTATCTTTTCTGTTTCTACCAGTTTCATAAACTCTTATATATCCATTTTTAACTTCATATTCTAAGTTAACCATTTCATTTATCATTATAGAAGTTTGAATGAAAGGTCTTAATAAATAAGCTTGTTCTTCTGGTGACTTTTTACTAAATCCCATCTTATCCATTAAGAAGTCTTTTCCTTCTATATCATTTATTAAGAGTTTCATTTTCTTTTCATTTATTACGCTTTTCAATCCCATAGCAACATCATGGTTAAATTTAAGACCATTTGCTTTAATTGAATAAATAACTGGTAAAGCACTCTTACTAGCTCTAATATTCATATTTTCATCATTATAACTAGTAAATGGAGGATATTCTATATCTCTATCCCTATCGTAAGTTGGTTTTACAAGTTCATCATAGACGGCAATACCGTTCCCATTGCAGTCTAAAGCGATTTTATCACAATCAAAATCATAAAATAGTTCTTTTATTCTTGTAGCTTGGTCAGTAGAATGTCCACCATTAATACTTTCCATATATACTACTTGTCTTATAAAATCGTTTCCAGAAGGTATTAATCTCATTAAAGTAATAATAGTATTATCGTTTCCATCTCCACCCATTAAGGCTATATCAATTCCCATTATTCTTACTTCATCTTCTAATTTAATCATTTGTAGTTTTTTCTTTTTACGTTCTTTTTCATTTAGATATTCTAAAATTGTAGGAGGATAAAAAGGTTTGATTAAATTTCTATGTGGGTTGATATCAGTAAATCTGAATAAGGCTCGTTCACTTTCACCAAAAAAAACGCCTTCCATCTCCATCAACCAAGTGATTTCATCCATGTCCTCTTCATTTCTCATATTATCAGCTCTTTCTTGGCTTAATAAACCATGATTAACTGCTAATCTATAATCGAAATCACAAGAGAAATATCTTTTTCCTTTTAACATTTCCTTTGTAACAGACATAAATTTATCCCATGACCAATGTGCTTTTAGCCAAGCAGAAGACATATAAATTTCTTTATTTTCCTCTTTAGGGTAATTTGCATATTTAGGTTTACTTAAATACTTAGGTGTTCTAAGAACGTTAAGGAAAGGTTTTAATACTTTGTTTAATACATCTAATTTAACCATTCTATATTCATCTATAACAAGGATATTACATCTATAACCTCTGGAGTTATCATTAGAAGCGACTGCTTCTATAGTAGAACCATTTTTAAAAATTACAACTGATTCATTTGCTCCTGTTTTTATCTGCTTTATTTCTCTAGCTAAATTAGGATACTTACCACAAAGCTCTTTTTCTATTTTTTGGGAGATGAGCAATTTCGATTGCCCCTTAGTACATGACGCTATTATAATTTTACTATTAGGATATAAAATGGCTCTTATACAGCAGTATACTGATATTAAGAATGACTTACCTAGCAATTTGTTATTATCATGTGGCTTTTTATCCACATCTCTGGAAGTTTCCTTCATTTTCATCGAATGGTTAATCCCATTCCAGTTTGGCGTACATTTTCACCTTTAGTTTATTCTTAAATTCTAACTATTAAGGTGTTGAGAACTCTTGGAGTTATTATATTCTTATATATAGAAAAAAGACTTCAAAATTAAGAAGTCTTTTTTCTATATATAAGTTTCAAACTCTACGCTCTACGGTATTTAATAATTTTAAATATTAAATTACCTCGGTATTAGCATATTTAATATGATTTATATGTGACATTATTGTAGTATCTGATATGTGTAATTCTTTTGCTATATCAGCACCACTCATTCCTTTTTCAAAGTACATTTCTTTTATTTTTTTAAAAGGTAATTCTTTATATGGATTACTACTATTATCTAAATATCTCTGCACAGTACTTGGAGAAATTTTTAATTCTTTAGCAATATGATAATTTTTTAAGCCTTTATTGTGTAATTCCCAAACTTTATCATATACTTCTCTATTTTTCTTATTCTTTCTTTGTACTGAATTTCTATATTTATAAACACATTTTTCTACAACACTTACACTATAGCCTGTTTCTTTAACTATTTGAGTAATTGTTTTCCCACTATCAAATAATCTTAACAACATACCATTTCTTTCATCTATCATTCTTTGCTTCAAGTTATGAATTTCATCATTTAATTCTGGATAAATATAATAAAAACTTCTACCTGTAGCTATTTGAGTTATAGCTTTTTCGCTTATCCCAAACATTTGTGAAATTTCTTTTCTATCCATGCAACAATAAAGTGCCATTTTTAAATGTCCAACTTCCTCAAAAGTTAAATTACTTAGTTTTCCTCTTTGAGCTTGTCTAAACCTTTCTCTAAGCTCTTCTGTAGGAATACTTCCTTCTCCACCATAAGTAATATTATAACCTTTTGCGTCTATTGTTGATTCATATTCTTTAATATAACTTATTTCTAACTTATTCAATTTCTCTGCTTCTATGTAGTCTTTAGAAACTAAAATTTCTACTTCAAAACTACTTTCTCCATACAAATTCCAAGCAGATTGTAAGTGTTTATTATGATGATAATTACCTCTTAAGCATTGTAAATGCTCTTTTAATCTTTTTTATATTTGTAGTTTTTCCTATATAAACTTTACCATTTTCTTTATTAGTTATTTTATAAATACCTTGCATATTATGTCACACTCCTATCATCACTATAATTATAATGATAGTTTATTTTTTTTGTCAACTTAGCCTTCACCGATTTTTCTCAATTTTTTATCCTAATATTTCTATTAGGTGGGGCAAAGTAAGTCTACCCCTACTAGCTATAATCGCAAAAATATCAGATTTATCCATCATATAAATAAGCATTGCTTGAAATAGAAATAATCCTATTCCTAAGTATTCTGTTGCAAATCTATGTGGATTTTCTCTATAATACTGTGTCCAGATTTTAAATCCCTCATATGTTTTATTGAATTGATTCTTATGCTTACTTTTTCTTGGTCTATATTTAGGTAATCCCATTAGTTATCACCTTTACTTTCAATGATAGCTTCTTTTAATTTTTCATCAAAATTTTCCTCACTATCTGTTAAGCCAAGAACTCTAGCAAAAGGCTTGATAAACCACTTATCTATGTATTTTTCTATTTTATCTACATCTTTATATTCTTCACTAACTTCACCTACT
>CAUWDH010000035.1:0-40522 GCA_963557775.1 uncultured Sarcina sp. | reverse complement strand
TCTTATTTTCGAGTGTTCTTCTTAATTTAATTCTATAACAATTATCAAAATCCCTTTAAAAATTCTAAATATTCACTAATTATTTTATCTAAAAATATATTTTCATTAAATTTTTTCCCTTCAAATTCAGATACTTTAATTATTCCAACCAAAGAATTAGTAAGAAAAATACATTCACTTTCTTTTAAATCTTCTAAAGTAAATTCCCCTTCTTCAATCTCAAAATTTTTCATTAACCACTTTCTTATTGTTCCATCTAATAATCCTAAATTTACAGTTGCTGTTTTTATTTTATTATTTTTAATAAAATAAATATTACTTATAGATCCCTCTGTAATAAAGTTATTCTCATTTAAAAATAATACTTCATCAAATCCCTCTTCTATAGCCTTATTTCTTTCTATTATATTTTCTATGTAGTTAATAGACTTTATATAAGGCATTATTGATGTACTATTTCTTCTAACATTACTAATCTTAAGCTTAAAGCCTCTTTTATAAATATCCATTGTATATGTAATATCTCTTGTAATAGCAATTATATTTTTATCCGTTAAGATAATCTTTAAAGAACAGTTTCTTATTTTCTTTTTTTTAAGAAAATTTTCAACATCTTCTATACTCACAGTATTATTTATTTTAAGCAAAGATGCACCTTCTTGCAATCTATTTATATGTTCTTCTAAAAATACAGCTTTATTTCTTATTAAAATTGTCTCAAATACACCTTTTCCAAAGTACAATCCTTCATCTAACGTAATATTATTGTTTATTTCCCAATTTATATAAATCACTTCAACACCTCTATTAATGCTTTCGCCTTATCTAAAGTTTCATAATATTCCATCTCTGATAAAGACTCAATAGTTATTCCACCACCAACACCAAAAGAAACTTGATTACCTTTTTTTATTATAGTTCTTATTACTATATTAAAATCACAATTTCCTCTTAAATCAAAATATCCTATTGCCCCTGTATAAACTCCTCTTCTCACACCTTCAAGTTCTTCTATTATTTCCATAGCTCTAATTTTAGGTGTTCCTGTTATAGAACCTCCAGGAAAACATGCTTTTATACAACTTACTGAACTTTCTTCTTCTTCTAATTCTCCAATTACTGTTGAAACTAAATGAAAAACAGTATCATACTGCTCCAACTTAAAAAGTTCTGTTACTTTTATAGAATTTGCCTTACATACTTTACTTAAATCATTTCTTTCTAAATCTACTATCATTAAAAGCTCTGATTTATCCTTTTCACTATTTAGTAATTCTTTTTTATTTAATTCATCTTCTTCTTTATTTCTCCCTCGTGGTCTTGTCCCTTTTATAGGTCTTGTTTCAACCTTACTGTTTAACACTTTTAAAAATCTTTCTGGTGAAGAACTCATTATCTCAATATCTTCTAAATTTAAGTAAGCTGAGAATGGAGCCTTATTTATCTTTCTTAATTTTTTATATATTTCATATCCATCTTCTTCGTAATCACATAAAAACCTCTGAGTCATATTAGCTATGTAAATATGTCCCTCTACAATATAATCTTTCATTTTATCTACTGCTTTTATGTATTCATCTTTTGAGAAATTAGATTTTAAATTATTTTCTTTAACTTCTCTATGTTTTTCATTATTTTCTTCAAATTTATAATTTATTATTTTATCTTCTATATAATCTAAACTATTTTTAGATAATATCTTATCTTCATATAAAGAAGTAATATATATCTTATCATTAAGCAGGTCAAATATAATTAAGTTATGAAAAAATAAAAAATAACTATCGTAAACTTCATAATCTTTTATAGCACTTTCTTCTATATGTTCTAAGGCCCTCCCCATATCATAAGAGAAATATCCTATAGCACCTGATATAAAAGGGATTTCTTTTCTTAAATTTTCATCTATACTAAATGATTCTATAGTTTCATTTAGTAGTTCAAAAACATCTTTATTTACTAAATTTTCATTTAAGTACACTAAATTTTCTTTAGATTTAATTTTTATAAAAGGATTTATTCCTATAAATGAAAACTTAGAATATTCACTTTCTTCTTTTGAACTATCTAACATTATAGTATCTTTTTTATCCTTCCAAATTTCATATACTTCATTTACTTTTAAATTACTTTTTATTTCTCGCATTAATAATTCCATCTATATTTCACCTCTACACATTCTAACAAAATTTTTTAATATTAAATGTCCATATTCGGTTAACTCTGCTTCTGGATGAAATTGCACTGATTCTATTTTATATTCTTTATGTCTAAGCCCCATAATTACATTGTCTTCACTTCTTGCTGTTATAATTAATGGTTCCTTAACTGTATTTTCATCTACAATTAAAGAATGATATCTAGTTACATTAAATTTTTTTTCTATAGAAAAAAATAATCCCTTTCCATCATGCTTAATCTTTGATATTTTCCCATGTATAGGTTTTTCACCTTTTATTACTTTAGCACCAAAATAACTTCCAATACATTGGTGTCCCAAACATATTCCTAAAATTGGTATTTTTCTTTTAAAGTTATGGATTATCTCTAAACATTCTGTAGATTCTTTAGGTGATTTAGGTCCTGGTGATATTATAATTCCCTCCGGATTAATATTCCTTATCTCATCTATTGTTATTTTATCTTTTCTTACAATTTTTATTTCTTCGCCAATTTCCTTAAAATATCTAACTAAATTGTAAACAAAAGAATCATAATTATCTATCATTAAAAACAATTATATCTGTCCTCCTTCAAATATGTTAAAATAATTATATCAAAAAAGTAAAAATAAAACTAAATTAAAATAAATTTAATTTATAGGAGGTCACTCTATGAATATAAACGCAGAATTTCATTGTCATTCAACAGTTTCTGATGGTACCCTATCTCCCTCTGAAATAATAAAATTAGCAAAAGAAAAAAATTTATCTCTAATTGCCTTAACAGATCATGATACAACTGAAGGAATACTAGAAGCTGCAGAAATGGCAAAAAAACTTTCTGTTAATTTTATCCCTGGTATAGAACTTAGTTGTGAGCATAAAGGTTCAACTGTACATGTATTAGGTTTTTTTAAAGGAGATTATTTCAAAAATAAAGAATTTCAAGATTTCTTACATAATTTAAAAAATAGTAGAATTAATAGAGCTAAAGAAATTGTAAATAGATTAGATAAATTCTTTAATATAAAAATAAATTATGAGGATGTTCTAAAAAAAGGAAAAGGTGTTGTTGCAAGACCTCATATTGCTCAATGTATTTTAGAAGCAGGTTACGATTATGATCAAGACTATATATTCGATAATTTTATAGGAAATAATAGTCCTGCTTATGTTCCTAATAAAAAAATTACTGTTGAAGATGGGATTAACTTACTAAAAAAGTATAATGCTTTAGTCTTTTTAGCTCATCCTAAATTATTAAAAAATATTAAACTAGATGAAATTTGTCAATTTAATTTTGATGGTTTAGAAGCAATATACTTCCAAAACACTCCAATAGAAAACAAATTTTACCTATCTTATTGTAGAAAAAATAACTTACTAATTACCTGTGGATCTGATTCTCATGGTAATTTACCTGGTGATACTCGTCATGGTTCTATAGGGGATATGACTTTGGATAATTATGATTTTAATAACTTTTTAAAAAAATATAATTTATTAAAACCTTAGAAATTCTAAGGTTTTTTTTATTATTTATAAATTAATTCCTTATATTTTTTTTATTCTTATTATTCCGCCTACTTTACTTAGAAATAATTTATAGTATAATAAAATTGTGATTTATTGATAGTCATTGTTATTTAATTAACTAAATTAAAAAATAATCTTTAGTAATTATCCAAGGACGGTGGAATTTAATGAAACATTTAGAAGTAAAAAATAACATATATTGGGTTGGAGCTTTAGATCCTAATTTAAGGGTTTTTGATATAATTATGTATACTCCATATGGTACTACATATAACTCATATGTTGTAAAAGGAAGCAATAAAACAGCAGTTTTTGAAACTGTTAAGGTACAATTTTTTGATCAATATTTAGAAAGATTAAACAGTTTAGGTGTTAATCCATCTGAAATTGATTATATTGTAGTAGACCATACTGAACCTGACCATGCTGGCTCAGTGTCAAAATTACTTAAATTAGCACCTAATGCAAAAGTAGTTGGTTCAAAAATAGCCATTGATTTCTTAAAAGATATTGTTAATGAAGATTTTGAACATATTGTAGTTAATCATGGTGATACTTTAAGCTTAGGAAATAAAACTTTAGAATTTATTTCAGCACCATTCTTACATTGGCCTGATTCAATGTACACTTATATTCCTGAAGATAAAGCATTAATTACTTGTGATTCTTTTGGTAGTCACTACTCATGCGAAGAAGTATTTAATGATTTAGTTCCAAAAGAAGAAGATTATATGGATGCTCTTAGATATTATTATGATTGTATTTTTGGACCATATAAACCTTATGTTTTAAAAGGTATAGAAAAAATCAAAGATCTTGATATAGATTTAATTTGTCCAGGTCATGGTCCTGTTTTAAGAGATAATCCTCATAAAGTTGTTGAATTATACAAAGAATGGAGTACTCCTAAAGCTGAAAATACTGAAAATAAAAAAGTTACACTTTGTTATGTTTCAGCTTATGGCTATACTAAAGAATTAGCTGAAAATATAGCTGAAGGAATAAAATCTAATCATAAAGTAGAAGTTAAACTTTTTGATATGGTACATGCTAAACTAGAAGATGTATTAGCAGAAATTGCAAACTCAGATGGTATTTTATTAGGATCACCTACTTTAGTTGGGGACTTACTACCTCCAATTAGAGATATATTAACTAACCTTAACCCAATAGTTCATGGTGGAAAATATGCTGCTGCTTTTGGTTCTTATGGTTGGAGTGGAGAAGCTGTTCCTAATATAGAAAATAGATTAGAAGAATTAAAAATGAAAATTTATGGTCCAGGTATGACTGTTAAATTCAAACCTTCTGATGATGAACTTGAAAAAGCAAAGAAATTCGGAGATGATTTCGCTAGTTTCATGTTTGGTGAAAAAAATCTTAAATATTCTCCACATAAAAAATCAATGGTTGCAGAAATAGATGCTCCTTCAGATGGATCTATGAGATACTGGAAATGCTTAGTTTGTGGAGAAATTTTTGAATCTCCAGTTTGTCCTGAAGTTTGTGAAACTTGTGGAGCTGGAAGTGATCAGTTTGTAGAAGTTGAAAATGAAGTATTTGAAAAAATTAATAGTAATGAACGTTTTGTTATAATAGGTAATGGAGCTGCAGGATTCTATGCTGCTAAAACTCTTAGAGAAATTAATGAAACTTGTACAATTCAAATTATATCAAGTGAAAAAGTTTCAACTTACTCAAGACCTCAATTATCTGATTTAATCAGTGATGATAACTTAACTACAACAATCTATCTTGAAGATCAAAATTGGTATAAAGAAAATAATATAGATCAATTATTAAATAAAACTGTTCTTAAAATAGATAGTACTAATAAGAATATAATACTTACAGATGGTTCTAATATATCTTATGATAAATTAATATTAGCTAATGGAAGTCATAATTTTGTACCTCCTGTTGCTGTTAAAGCTTTAGATAATAGTACAACTATTGATAAAGTAAATACAAATAATTATAGAGATATTAATGGAATATATAGCATAAAAGATATAGAAGATGTTATGGCTGTAAAAGAATCAGCTAAAACTACAAAAAATGTAGTTATTATTGGTGGTGGTGCTTTAGGATTAGAAGCAGCTTGGGAACTTAAATCTCTAGGATTAAATGTTAAAGTTCTTGAATTTATGCCTTCTCTTATGAATAATCAACTTGATTTAGAAGCAGCAGAATTCTTCAATGATTTAGCTATAAAATCAGGTTTAGATTTCCAAACTTCTGAATCAGTTAAAGAAATCATCGTTAAAGATAACAAAGTTCTTTCACTTAATTTAAATGGTGGAAATTCAATTGACTGTGATATGCTTATATTCTCAACTGGTATAAGAAGTAATATATCAATCACTGAAGATTCTGATATTATTACAAATAGAGGTATCGTAGTAGACAGTAAAATGGCTACAAATATAAAAGATATTTATGCTTGCGGTGATGTTGCTGAATTTAATGGCTTAGTTTACGGCAACTGGCCTGCTGCAATAGAAATGGGTAAAATTGCTGCTATTAATGCTGCTGGATTAGAAAGAGAGTTTAAAAACTTTACTCCTTCAATAATACTAAGTGCTTTAAATACAGAAATGGTATCTATAGGGTTAATAAACTTTAAAGATGAATCTCTTGAAAGCTTAACTCTTAAAGATAAAACAAATGAAAACTTAACTAAACTATTCTTTAAAGATAATGTAATAGTTGGTGGTATTGTAATTGGTGATTTATCAAATTCAGGTAAATTAATTATGGCTATTGATAATAATTCAACTAAATCAGAAGCTATTCTTAGTTTAGTATAATAAAAAGTAGGGCTATAAGCCCTACTTTTTTGTTTTAATAAGCATTTTTGATAAATCTCTTTCTCTCTTACTATAATTACTCTTTTCACCGATAAATTTACTTTCCTCTATAGCTCCTCTTATCTTATTGGCTAATATCTCTAATTCATCTTTTGTTGACTTTTTAATATTATTTTTTTCCTCTAAAACTTTTACTTTATCAACTTTTTGATTAATAGCTTCAATTGACTTATTTCTTAATTCCTCTTTTTTTAATATTATTACTTGAGCTAAATTATTTTTAAAAATAGGTAAAGCTATTAAAAAAGAATTCTGTATTTTTTCTAATATTTCTATATTACCTTTTTCAATTTCATTTATCATTATAATTGTCTCCATAGCAATTATCTGAGATATATTGAAATCTTCTATCTTTTTTTCTATTACTTCTAAACTTAAATCATATTTAAGTTTTTCAAATTCTATTAAATCTATATTATTTTTTTTATTTAATATCTCTAATTTCAAATTTTTAGCTACATATAAATATTGTTCTAACTCTTCATAATACCTCATATTATGAAGAAGCATTGCTTCTAATCTTTTATTTGAATCTAAAATTACACTTTCTTCATATTTTAGTTCTCTATAAAAATTTTCTATATCTAAAACTAGATTACTATATTTTTTTCTTATAAAATCTATATTTTTTTCTTTTTTAAATAATTTATCTATAAAACTTTTTTTATTTTCTGTAAAATCATTAATATCAAAAGAATCCATCAATTTAGTTAAACTTTTTAAAGCTTCATTTATTCCATCTCTATTACTATTTTTTAGATGTTTAAGTATTTCTTCTGATGTAGATGCTACCCCTTCATAAATCCCTTTTCCAAACTCCATTATTTCATTAATATTGCCTAAATTTATAGAATTGCTCAAACTATTATATTGATTATTTATATAAGTATATTCCCTTACATCTGCTTTATATTTTTCTATATTTAAATTATTAAAATCTTTTTTTATTTCTCTAAATAAACACTGTTCTTCTTTTGAAAATTCCATATTACTTAACCTCTATTTTTTAAATAACCTTGATAAAAATCCTCTTTTTTTATACACTTTTAATGCTTCTTCTAAATTAAAGTTATATTCTACATTTTCTAACCTGTGATAAGTTATAAAATTTTTATTTGTCCATTTTTCTATTCCATAAGTTCCAAAGCTACTATATAAAATAATATCAACACCTATAGACTTTAAAAACATTAAAACATATAATTCTCTTATTTCTAATTGTTGATTATTATCTCTATATATTGTTATCTTTGGAACTTTCCCCGTAAAATCAAAAGAATCTATAAGTTGATAAAATTCTTCTGGCATTGTCATTATAGTTGCTAAATACTCAATTTTACTACTTTCATTAAATTTGGCATTTATAATATATTCATGTTCAAATATTTCGTTTATTTTATTTACAAATAAATCTTTAAGACTCTCTCTATATTTTTTAAATCTATTTCCTGCAACATGAAAATTTATTTTTTCTTTAGATACTTTTCCATTCTCATTAAAACACTCCTTATATGATAAAGCCTCTTCATAACCTATTGGGTAATTATATAAAGCTAAATTATTTAATACTAAAGTGCTTTCTTTATTAAAAATTAACCTTAAAAATTCCCCAAATCTTTCTTTATCATCTAAAACACCTGTTATAACAGCTAAAAAACTAGGAATACTAACTACTTCATTAGATACCTTAAATCCAGGCCTTACCTTTGCATCTTCATTATAATAAATCATTATTTCTTCAAAAGTGGAATTTAAAAATATAGAATTTACATTATAATCTATAAATTGCCAAGGTTTATAAAATCCAGTGTTGTCATTAAATATCTCTTTTTCTATCTCTCCCTCTGCTTCTTTTCCTATAGTTTTAAACTCTGAAATTACTTTTCCACTATTTAATCGTTCTTTTAAAGGTACAAACTCTAAATTAATTCTTTCTTTTATAAAAAAAGAGTAATCTTCTATATTATAGATATACTTATCTATATCATTTCCTTCTGGTGATAAATATAAAATATCCATACCTAATAGTTTAAGAAAAAGCATTAAATACGCTTCTTTTTTACTTGAACTTCCATAAAAAATAACTTTATTTGTATTGTTATCATCCCAAATTTTATCCTTTATAAATTCAAAGGAACTACTAGCAATAAATTTTAATAAATCTAAAATCTCCTTATCTTCCATAAAATTTTTATTTAAATACTCATTTATAAAATCTAAAGCTTTATAAATTTTAAAATTTAAAGAATTATCCTCACTTATACTTATATATCTATAAAATTCTATACCATGTACTTTAATTTTCTCTTCTATAATACTATTTGTTCCTATACTTAAAGGTAATTCTTGAAATTTAACATATTCTTTTTCCTCTTTATTTATCCTTGCTAAATTATTATTGTATTCATTAACATTATCAACTCCTAGATATCTACAAAAATAAGAATTGTATTCTCCTAAAATTATTCCTCTATCTATTTGTGATTTACAAATATCCTTAAAAATATTATTTGACTTTATATTATTAAAAGATAAATTTATAAACATTTTTCCTCCTACGACATATATGTATTACTTTATATTATATCTCTTTTCCTTTTAAAATAATATATTGGGGCAAAATAAATAAGGATGTATATTTAGTACACCCTTATTATAATAACTATAACAAATTACCTTTAAAACATAATATCTTTTAAAACTACTTATTCATTTTATATTCTTCTAATGCTCTTGCTAATTGGTCAGGGCATGATGTCCCTCTTCCCTTACAGTCTATCCCTTTAAGTTTTTCTATTACATCTTCTATATTCATATTTTTTACTAGGCTACAAATTCCTTTTAAGTTTCCATCACAACCATTAGTAAAATTAATAGATTTAAGAATTCCATTTTCTACATCAAAGTCTATTTCCTTTGAACATACCCCTGTAGTTTTATAAATCAATTTCTTCTCCCCCTTAACTTTTATATAATCGCTATAGCTTCAATTTCTATTTTAACATCTTTAGGAAGCCTCGCTACTTCTATTGCTGCTCTAGCTGGTTTTATCTCTCCGTCAAAATACGTTGCATATACTTCGTTCATCTTTACAAAGTCATTTAAATCTGTTAAAAAAACAGTAGTCTTTACAACTGAATCTAAAGTAGCTCCAGCTTCTTTTAATATAGCTTTTACATTTTCTAAAGATTGCTTAGTTTGCTCCTCTATAGTTTTAGGAATCTCATTACTAATTGGATTTACTGGTATTTGTCCTGATATAAATAACATATTTCCAGCTTTTACTCCTTGAGAATAAGGTCCAATTGCTGAAGGTGCATTACTAGTATTAATAATTTCTTTATTCATGTGAATCTCCTTTATTGTCAAATTATTACTTATACTAAGATTTTAATATACTAACATATTTTTTTCAATAATTTTTCTATTTATTATCTTCTTCAACTTTTTTATTAGTATCACTTAAACTTTTTTTACATTCACCACTATCATCTAAAAATCCCCTACATTCGGTAGTTGGATTATTTAAAATTCCAGCCATAACTAATATTGATAAAATAGCAATTATTATTTGATCATAATTTTCTGGCAATATATTTATATTAAACCCTTTTAAAACCATTGGTATTAAAGCTGCTACTGATATCCATAATCCATAATTCCTTAGTCTATCTTTTATACTAAGTTTATTCATTCATAAATCTCCTTTACAAAAAAGATTTTCATATAATATTCTATTCTTCCTAAGAATCACATGTTCTTAATAAAGTTTTCTAAAAAATATAAATCTAGATAAACAATGACTTAATTTAAATAAAGTAAATAGGAGTTTTATAGAAATAAAATCTATAAAACTCCTAAAATCAAATTAATATTCTTAGTTTCTAAGCTTGTTCAAAGAATACCTTATAACATTTTTTAGTCTCATATATATCTATTTTAGATGCTACTTCCCATGGTGCATGCATGTTTTGAAGAGCAACTCCACAGTCTATAACTTCCATATTGTATTGAGCTAAAATATATGCGATTGTTCCACCGCCTCCTTGGTCTACCTTTCCAAGTTCTGATGTTTGCCAATGAACACCATTAGTATCCATTAAGTTTCTTAAATATGCAACATACTCTGCATTAGCATCATTGCAACCTGATTTTCCTCTAGCTCCTGTATATTTACTAAATACAACACCTTGTCCAAAATAAGCACAGTTATTTTTTTCTACTACTGCTGGGTAATTAGGATCATAAGCTACAGTTACATCAGCTGATAACATTTTTGAATTTTGTAATGCTCTTCTAACCTTTAACTCTGAATACGCTCCCATTCTATCCATTATTTCACCAATAGCATTTTCAAAAAATCTTGAATGCATACCAGTTGCACCAACACTTCCTATTTCTTCTTTATCCACAAATAATCCAGCTATTGTTTTTGTTGGGTTTTCTATTTCTAACGCTGCCTCAAAAGAAGTATATGCACAAATTCTATCGTCATGACCATATCCCATAATCATACTTCTATCAAGACCTAGGTCTCTTGCTTCTCCAGCTGGAACAATCTCTAATTCAGCTGATACAAAATCCTCTTCTGATATATCATATTTTTCATTTAATATTGTTAATATATTTAATTTTACTTTTTCTTTCTCTTCTGACTCTTCTAAAGTTGGGAAACTTCCTGCTAAAACATTTAAGTCTTCACCTTCTATAACTTTAGCTGCTGTCTTAGTTAACTGATCAGCTGATAAGTGAATTAAAAGGTCTGAAATTCCTAATACTGGATCATTTTTATCTTCTCCTATAGCTATTTCTACTTTTGTACCATCTTTTTTTACAATTACTCCATGTAAAGCTAATGGTATAGTAACCCATTGATATTTTTTTACTCCACCATAATAATGAGTATCGAATAAAACTAATCCATTATCTTCATATACAGGATTTTGTTTTAAATCTATTCTTGGTGCATCAACATGTGAACCTATTATTCTTAAACCATTTTCTATGTCATCTGTTCCTATATTAAATATAGCTAAACTCTTCCCTTTGTTATTAACATAGACTTTATCTCCAGCCTTTAATGTTTCTTTATTTTTTATAACTTCCTCTAAATTCTTATAACCTTTAGCTTCTGCTTCTTTTACGAAAATATTTATACTTTCTCTTTCTGTTTTAGCTACTGATAAGAATTTTCTATATCTTTCTCCTAAATTAAAAACCTCTATTCTCTCATTCTCAGAATAACTCTTCCAAATATCCTTTTTTTCTCTAGTTAAGTTTTTCACAGTACTCTCTCCTCCATATTAATTAACTAATATATATATTAACACATTTTTTAATTAAATTCTTCTCTTGATTCAATCATTCTTTTTTCTATTATATCTACAGGATTTGTATTTGACATTAAATTATATCTATAATTAGCTGCTGCTGCTTCTATTATTACAGCTATATTTCTTCCTGGTCTTATTGGGACTCTAAGTTTCTTTAATTTTACACCAAGTATTTCTTCGTAATTATTAATAATTCCTAATCTATCATAATCTCCATCATCTTTCCAATGCTCAAAATGAATCATTATTTTTATATCCTTTGATGGTAATATAGAACTTAGTCCGTATAATGCCGAAACATCTATTATGCCCATTCCTCTTACTTCAAGCATTCCAAAAGTAACATAAGGCGATGTACCTATAAGTTCTCCATCTATTTCTTTTATATCTACAGCATCATCTGTTACTAATCTATGCCCTCTTTTTATGAGTTCTAGAGCTGTTTCACTTTTTCCTATTCCACTTTCTCCAGTTATAAGCATACCTATACCATAAACATCTACTAGTACACCATGTAGTCTAGTTTCTGGTGCCATTTTATCTGATAAGTAAAGTGTTAATTTGCTTATAAATTTAGTAGTTATTATTTCAGTTCTAAGTATCCATGTATTACTTTTTTTAGCTACTTCTAACACATCTTCATGAACTTCTAACCCTCTAGTTATTATTAAACAGGAAATGTCGAAAGAAAAAAATTTATTTATTCTCTTCCTTCTTAAATCTGGAGCCATATCATTAATAAAACTCCATTCTGCTTTTCCTATTACTTGAATTCTCTCTGGAGTGAAATAATTATAAAATCCAGCCAATTGAAGTCCTGGTCTATTTATATCTTGAACATTTATAGGAATATTTGAATTTCCTTGTTGTATTATTTCTAAGTTAAAGTCTTTTATAAGCCTTTCTACTGTTACTCCCACTCTACATCACCCTTTAATACTATTTTTTTGTTGGTCTTATCCCCTCTAATTGACTTCTTAAATTACTTTTAAACCTATTTATATATTCTTTTCTTAATGTTTCTTGTTCTTTCTTTTCCTCTTCTGTTAATCCGCATTCCTTGCTTTTTCTAGATAATTGATTTATTCTTTCTATTAATTTATTTTCATCCATTATTTTTCTCCTTTAGTTTACAATTAATATTTATATATTCTATTTTACATTACTTTATAGTTTTTTATCAACAAAAAAACGTCTGATAATATTCTACATAATATTCTACATAACTATAAATTTTATCATAGTTAATATACCTATATATATACCAATACTATATTATTATTATATTATTGTCTTTATTTGTTTTTTAATGACTAATTTTCAGTATTTTTTATGTTTTACATTTTTCACCCTAAGTTGTATAATATTACCATATTCGATAGATAATTTTAATAGTATTTGTCTAATTAATGTTGTTTGGAGGTAAAAAAATGACAATAAAAAATTTAAGGAGAAAAATAGCTAGACGTAAAAAGCTATTATGCATTCTTTTAATTTTTTTTAAAAGAACAAACCCATTAGTTGTAAGTTTAAGTCAAAATCTAGATAAATTTATAGTAAAAGAACAAAAATACTTAAGCAAAAAAAGACATTTAAAGCATTCTCAAAATTCCCAATTTACAAATCTTAAAAAGGTATCTTAATATTTTATTTAATAAAAATTATAAGGATTTATTTTGCTTTTTAGATAATTATATTAATTCATCATTTAGGATTAGTTTACCATGTTCAAAAGTTGGAATATTATTTTTACAATTAATTGCTAAAACTTGTATATCCTTTGTCCAAATCAATAGTTGGACAAAGGATATACACTCAATCTATTTCATACTAAGCTTCATCTAAACATAAACTTAGTTCATTCTACTTGTTTAGCTCCTATCTAAATTTAGATGGGAGCTTAAAAGAATTTCCTTTTTAATTAAAATAAGAACTTACAAAGTTAATTACAACATTTTTATTTATTATTTTACAAATTAAGGATTAGATTTGAAAATAATAATTTCCTTCCTTAAGCTTTGTTATTTACAACTTTATCCTTTCTTTTCTTTACTATGTATATTAATAAAATTATAGATATTAATATTATAATTAAACTTATCACTTGAGCCATTCTCATTCCTAAGAAATATAAGCTATCGGTTCTAAGACCTTCAATGAAAAATCTTCCTAAAGAATATAATATTCCATAAGCTGCTAATACAATTCCATTGTACTCCTTACTAAATTTATATAATATTAATAACAACACTATTCCAATAGTAAAATCCCAAATACTTTCATATAAAAAGGTAGGATGATAATAAAATCCATTTATATTCATGCCTCTTTCTATAAATTTAGGAAATTTACTTATAAACTCTGCACTTACAATGCCTCCATGTGCTTCTTGATTGAAAAAATTTCCCCATCTCCCTATTCCTTGAGCTATTATTAAAGATGGCATAGCCAAATCAGCATATCTAAGAAAATTTATATTTTTTTTCTTGCAATATATAATAGCTGCACAAATTCCGCCTATTAAAGCTCCATGTATGGCTATTCCACCATTTCTAATATTTAATATACTTAGTAAATCTCCTTTATATTTATCAAATTCAAAAATTACATAATATAATCTTGCTCCTATTATAGCAAAGGGAAATGCTATTAAAAATATATTTAAAATATTATCAAAATCTAATTTTAACTTCTTAGAATTAATATATGCTATAGTTAAAGCTATCCATATTCCTATAGCAATTGTTATACCATACCACCTTATATCTATTCCTAAAAAACTAAAAGCAACTGGATTCATATAATTACTCCTTTATACTTCTTTATTTTCTCTCTTATATTTAACCTCTAAGAATATAATACATATGTAACTATTCCTAAACACCACAAAACACTACATTTTACAGCACTTCTATTCTAATATATTTTATTAAAATTATAACATTTTATGGATAAAATGATTTTAACATTAAGTAAATTTAATTTTAAAATACTAAAAAGCTTTAACATATAAAAAAGGAACTACTTTTTCTAGTAGCTCCTTATACTCTTCTTAATATTTTATTTCTCCAGCTTTATACATTTCTATAACTTTATCAATAAATTTAACCTTTTCATCATCAACTAATCTTCTTACTGATAATAACATTTCTATATTCTCATCAGAATCTCCTTTAATATTTTCATGTTTCTTTTGTTCTTTATTTATATTTAAATTTCTATTATTATTCATATTGTTATGCATATTATTATTCATATTATTGTTATGCATATTATTATTATGCATTTGTCTATTATTCATATTACCCAACATTGACATCATAGCTGCCATATTTCCTGGCATATTTCCTGCCATATTAGACATAGGATTATTCATCCCATTCATATTTGCATTTCTATTTGTAGTTGGATTATTTTGCATTCCTCCAAGTAATTGTCCCAACATATTTATATCAAACCCATCTCTATTCATTGATGTCATGAGCATAGATAATTTATTCATATCCATATTATTTAACCCTAACATTTCTAGCATTTGTGGATTAATACCTCCAAAAGAGTTATTTCTATTATTCATTGGTTGCATATAGTCATCATCTCTATTTCTATGTCTTTTTTTTGACATTCTAAAACCTCCCTTCTTTATTTTTTATGTATTATTTTATATATTTTTTTGGAGGGCAAAGCCCTCCATCTTAACTACATTACATTAAATAATTTATATTTATATAAGATACAATAATGTGGTTATAAATAGTTATTTATAAAAAACCTAATCTTAATTATTAACAGAATCCTCTATTTCCAAAACCGCCGTTTCCACAGCCACCACATAGTAAGATTATTATAATTAACCACCAGCAATTTCCGCCGCCCCAATTTTCATTTCCATTTGAGTTACAGCAGCAATTACAGCAATGGCAACAATCACAACAGCATCTATCATGTTTTCTGCTTCTTCCTCTACAGCAACAGCAGCATCTGCATCCACCGCCCCAGTTTCCACCGCCACCGCAGTTTCCACCGAATCCGTTACCGCATCCGCCACAACATAATAATATTATTATTATTAGCCACCAGTTTCCTCCACCACAGTTTCCTCCACAGTTATTTCCACATCCACAGTTTTGTGGGAAACATGCATTTGAACATCCACAGTTTTCATTATTTAATATTTCATTTAGTTCCATAACGAAACCCCCTGTTATTTAATTTTTATTTGTTTTATAGTATATATTATTCTAAAAATATACATTTGACACTATTTTTGGAATATTATATGATTTTTTTAATATAAATTACTAAGGGATTTATTAATAGAATAAGATATAATAATTAATTTATAATATAAACTTAATAAAATTTTCCTTAAAAAGTGTTACTTATAAACACAAAAAGTTCCATTATTTCTTCACATAAGTTTTGTTTAGAAATAAGGAACTTTTAATTACTAATTTAATAATTTTTATAAAAATAAAAACTTTACTCTTCTTAATTATTCAATTTCTTCTAGATCTCCAAATAACTCATCTATAAGCTGATCTTTTCCATTTTTATTAAGAGATGAGAAAAATAATAATTTTTCTTCTTTAGGCATTCCTAAAGTAGCTCTTATTAACTTTTCACTTTTTGCAACTTCATTATTGGAAATCTTATCTCTTTTAGTGGCAACAACCTTACAATCATAACCAAAATGATTTATCCAATTATACATTAGCACATCATCTGCTGTGGGCTTATGTCTACAATCAACTAGTAAAACTACTCTCTTTAATGGTTCTCTTTCTGTTAGGTAAGTTTCTATTACTTTACCCCAACTTTCTTTCTCTTTTTTAGACACCTTAGCATATCCATATCCCGGTAAATCAACTAAGAAAAAATCATTATTTAATAAAAAGAAATTTATTAATCTTGTCTTTCCTGGAGTTTGACTTACTCTAGCTAATTTTCTTCTATTTGTTAGTGCATTTATTATTGAAGATTTTCCTACATTTGATCTCCCAACAAAAGCAACTTCTGGTGCTCCACCTTCTGGATATTGTGATTTTTTAACTGCTGATATAATAAATTCAGATGTATTTATTTTCATATATATTTCTCTCCTATTATTTAAACTAAGACGTTACTTAAAACTTCTTCTACATTTTCTACTGCTATAACTTTAATATTTTCAAGTATTCTTTTTGGTATATCCTTTAAGTCTTTTTCATTTTTCTTTGGTATTATAACTGTATCTATTCCACACCTAGCTGCCGCTAATATCTTTTCTTTTAATCCACCTATAGGAAGAACATTACCTCTTAATGTCACTTCTCCTGTCATAGCTACATTTTGCTTTACAGCCCTATTAGCTAATACTGATACTAAAGCTGTTACTATTGTTATTCCTGCTGATGGCCCATCCTTAGGAACAGCACCTTCTGGCACATGTATATGAATATCTTTATTTTTATAAAATTCTTTTTCTGTAATTTTATATTTTTCTGAATTTGCTCTTACATGTGAATAAGCAGCTTTTGCAGATTCTTTCATTACATCTCCTAAATTTCCAGTTAGGTCTAGCTTACCTGTTCCATCCATAAGTAATGTTTCTATAGTTAAAGTATCTCCACCATATGCAGTCCATGCCATACCATTAACTAATCCAATCTTTTCACCACTACTTATATCATCAAAATTATATAATCTATCCCCTAAAAGCATTTCTATAGATTTTTTAGTTATTTGCGTATGTTTTTTATTTTTTTCTACCATATCTTTTATAGATTTTCTTATGACTTTTATTATAACTCTATTTAATTGTCTAACTCCAGACTCTCTAGTATAATAATTTATTATTTCATCTAAAGCATTATCTGATATTTTTATACTTTCTTTTAAAACTCCATGTTCTTTTAAAGCTTTTGGAACTAAATGTTCTTTAGCTATATACTTCTTCTCTTCATAAGTATATCCAGATAATTGTAAAATACTCATTCTATCTAATAATGGTCTTGGAATATTTTCTAAACTATTTGCTGTGGTTATAATTAAAGCATCTGATAAATCTAATGGTATCTCTAAATAATGGTCTCTAAAGTTTTCATTTTGTTCTTTATCTAGTACTTCTAATAAAGCTGAATAATGATCTCCTTGATACTTCATTCCAATTTTATCAATTTCATCTAATAAAAGAACAGGATTCATTGTTTTTGCTTTTTTAATAGCTGTAACTATTCTTCCAGGCATAGCCCCTACATAAGTTTTTCTATGCCCTCTAATTTCAGCTTCATCACTTATTCCACCTAAGGATATTCTTTCAAAATTTCTGCCTAAACTTTCAGCAATACTTTTTGCTATTGAAGTTTTTCCTACTCCTGGAGGACCAACTAAACATAAAACAGGGAATTTTAGTTGCTCATTAAAACTTTTTACTGAAAGATACTCTAAAACCTCTTCTTTTATTTTGCTTAATCCATAGTGTGCTTTATCTAATATTTCTCTACTATTTTTTATATTTAAATTATCTTCACTATATTTTCCCCAAGGAATTTCTAAAACTTCTTCTATGTAACTCTGAATCACAGATTTTTCTTGAGACCCTAAATTATCATTATCTATCTTTTCTATTTCTGAATAAAGCTTTTCTTTTATATCTTTATTTACTTTTAACTTTTTCACTTTGTTTTTTAAGTCTTTAACTAACTTATCATCAGTATCACCTAATTCTTTTTTTATAATATTTAGTTGTTCCTTTAAGTAATACTCTTTTTGATTTTTTTCAACACTTTTACTCAACTTACTTTTTAAGTTTTTTTCTATTCCTATTATGTTAATTTCTTTATTTATTAATTTTATTAAGAACTCTATTCTCTCTTTTAAATCAATTAATTCTAATATATCCTTTTTTTCATTACTATCTAAAACTATATATGCACATATTACATCAACTAATTCATGATTATTTTCTATATTTTCAACTTTGTCACTTATTGATTTATCTTCAATTTTAGCTTTTACAATGAATTCATTAAATTTATGTAGCAATTCTTCCTTTAATACTTTTACTTCTAAATCTTCTTCTTGATCCTCATTTAAAATTACTGCATTTCCGCTTATTAATTCTTCTGTTATTTCTATGCTCTCTAATTTTATTCTAGATATTCCCTCAACTAAAACTCTCATAGTTCCGTTGTTAAAGTTAACAATTTGTTTTATACTACATAGTGTTCCAACCTTTAATAAATCTTCTTCTGAACCTATTTCAGAAAGCTTGTCCTCCTTTTGTGGTATAATAAATATATCTAAATCATTATCCATTGCATACTTAACAGCATTTACTGATTTTTTTCTTCCAATATCAAAATATGTAACCATCTTTGGAAATATTGTTGTTCCTCTAAGGGCTATTATCGGAAGCACCTTTTTTTCTACTTCTTTCATAAAATCCCCTCCACACTATTTTTTAGTCTTTTAAAGTATACACATATTATACTAATTTTTCAACATTAGCTTTAATTAAAGCTATCACCATAGATAGATAAAAGTACAAGAATCAGCATTAAAATCCAAGTGATAACTAAAATTTATCTTAAAAATAAATCTTCAGTTTAATTCACTCAAACTTTTAGCTGATTCTTATATAAATATTGAACTATTTTTCTAACTTTATTTGGTTAAATATAATACTTTTTTATAAACATTAAATTAATCTAGATTAATTTGATTAAATTTATTATATTTTATTATGCAGTTTCTATTGTTCCGTCTTCTTTTTCTACTGAACCATTAACTAATTCTAATTCTGGAGCTTTTTTATCTTTTATTGTTTCTTCAGTTATTTTTACTTTAACAATATCATCTCTTGAAGGAATATCGAACATTATATCAGTCATAACTTCCTCAATAATAGCTCTTAATCCTCTAGCACCAGTATTTCTTTTTATTGCTTCATCTCCAATAGCCTTTAATGCTTCTTCAGTAAATTCTAATTTTACATTATCCATTTCAAATAATTTAGCATATTGTTTTACTAAAGCATTTTTAGGTTCTTTCAAGATTTTTACAAGAGCTTCATTATCTAAAGATTCTAACGTTACTATTATTGGTAATCTACCAACAAATTCAGGTATTAATCCAAATTTAAGTAAGTCACCTGGCATTAAATTCTTTAATAATTGTCCTATATTTTTCTCTTTTTTAGATTGTATTTCTGCTCCAAATCCCATAGAACTTTTTCTAGTTCTACTTTCTATTATCTTATCTATACCATCAAAAGCTCCTCCACAAATGAATAATACATTTGATGTATTTATTTGTATTAATTCTTGATGTGGATGCTTTCTTCCACCTTGAGGTGGTACTGAAGCAACTGTTCCTTCAAGTATTTTTAATAAAGCTTGTTGAACACCTTCCCCTGAAACATCTCTTGTTATAGATGGATTTTCTGATTTTCTAGCTACTTTATCTATTTCATCTATATAAATTATTCCTTTTTCAGCTCTTTCAACATCATAATCTGCATTTTGTATTAATTTTAAAAGTATATTTTCAACATCTTCCCCAACATATCCAGCTTCAGTTAAAGTAGTAGCATCTGCTATAGCAAATGGTACATTTAAAAGTTTAGCTAATGTTTGAGCTAATAATGTTTTTCCTGATCCAGTTGGACCTAATAATAAAATATTACTCTTTTGCAGTTCAACATCATCTGATGCTACATTAGCATTTATTCTTTTATAATGGTTATATACTGCTACTGCTAAAGATTTTTTAGCATTTTCTTGACCAACAACATATTGATCTAAGTGTTTTTTTATTTCCGCTGGTTTAGGCAAATCGGTGTTTTCTACTTGCACTTTTCCTTCAAATTCATCCTCAATTATTTCTGAGCATAATTCTATACATTCATCACAAATATAAACACCAGGTCCTGCTATAAGTCTTTTAACTTGTTCTTGATTTTTACCACAAAAAGAACATTTTAGTTGCTTCTTTTCTTCGAATTTTGCCATTTTTCCACCTCAACCTTCAAGTTATATAATTATTCTGTTACTTCATTCTTTTTAATTACTTTATCAACTAACCCATATTCTGCTGCTTCTGAAGCTTCCATGAAGTAATCTCTTTCAACGTCAACTTTTATTTTTTCTAAACTTTGCCCTGTATTATCACTTAAAATCTTATTTAAATTATCTTTGATTTTTAATATTCTTTTTGCATGAATATCTATATCAGTCGCTTGCCCTTGGAATCCACCTAATGGTTGGTGTATCATAATTTCACTATTTGGTAATGCATATCTTTTTCCTTTTGCACCTGAAGATAATAAAAATGCTCCCATTGAAGCTGCCATACCTATACATATTGTTGATACATCTGGCTTAATATATTGCATTGTATCATAAATTGCCATACCTGAAGTTATTGAACCTCCTGGTGAGTTTATGTAAAGATATATATCTTTATCAGGATCCTCACTCTCTAAATATAGTAATTGTGAAACTATTAGATTAGAAGTAACATCATTTACTTCCCCACTTAACATTATTATTCTATCTTTTAATAGTCTTGAAAAAATATCATAACTTCTTTCGCCTCTACTAGTTTGCTCTACAACCATTGGGACTAAATTACTCATAATTTTTCCTCCTTTTAGATTTATAATTTAACTTATAACTATAATATTGCCATCTATCCAATAATATAATACTTTCTACAATTTAATTATATAAAACTTTTTATCATTTGTTAATCAAATTATTAAAATAATTGCCAGAAAAAATATTCTGGCAATTATTTTTAGAAAGTTATATTGTTTATTTAAATTGATTATTTTTCTATTTTAGCTTCTTTAACTAACATATCAACAGTTTTATTTCTGATAATATCAGCTTTTAATGCTCTTTCTTGTGTAGCTATTAACATTTCAGCTATTTTTTCTGATTCTGCACCATACATTTTAGCTACTTCATTAGCTCTTTCTTTAACTTCTTCTTCAGTAGCATCTATTTTTTCTACATTTGTAATTTCTGATAATACTAAGTCTGTTTTAACTTTTCTTTCAGCATTTTCTTTCATGTATGATCTCATTTGCTCTTCAGTTTGACCTGTTAATTGGAAGTATTGAGCTAATCCAATTCCTTGGTATGATAGTCTTTGTTCTAAGTCTTTAACCATGTTATTAGTTTCATTTTCTATCATAACTTCTGGTATTTCTATTGTTGCGTTATCTACTACAACATTTACTACAGCTTCTTTTAATTCAGCTTCAGCTCTTTCTTTGCTTACTTCTTCAGCTTTTTTAGTTAAATCAGCTTTTAATTCTGCTATAGTATCAAATTCTGAAACTTCTGTTGCAAATTCATCATCTAATTCTGGTAATTCTTTTACTTTTATGTCTTTAACAGTTACTTCAAATTTAGCTTCTTTACCGTTTAATTCTTCTTTTCCGTATTGCTCTGGGAATGTTACTATAACGTCTTTCTTTTCTCCAGCAGCTAATCCTATTAATTGATCTTCAAAATCACCTATGAAAGTACCTGATCCAATTTCTAATTGATAGTCTGTTCCTTCTCCACCTTCAAAAGCTACATCATCAATAAATCCTTTAAAATCTATTACAGCGATATCTCCTTTTTCAACTTTTCCATCAACTTTACTTTCGATTCTTGCATTTTTTTCTTGCATATCTTTTAATTGTTTTTCTATTTCTTCATCTTTTACTTCTGCACTTACTTCTTTAACTGCAACACCTTTATAGTCTCCTAATTTTACTTCTGGCATTACTGTTACTTTTGCTTTGTATATTAAGTCTTTTCCTTCACCAACTTCAACTATGTCAACTTCTGGTAATGAAACTGGATTAACTTCCTTTTCATCTAAAGCTTTTTCATAAGTTTCTCTTATACATATGTCTATAGCATCATTATATAAAACTTCAGCTCCATATTGCTTTTTAACTATTGCCATTGGAACTTTACCTTTTCTGAATCCTGGCACATTAAATCTATGTGCATTTTTTTTGAATGCTTTATTTAAAGCTTCTGTAAATTGTTTAGCCTCAACTTTTACTTCTAATTCTACTACGTTTGTTTCTATTTGTTGAACTTTAACTTCCATTATTATATTCCTCCTAAATTAAAAGCTCTATTATTTTCATCTTTTATTAAAATCATTTAATAACTTAGATATTATAACATATTATGTCTTTTTTTTTCAAATATTTATTTATAAAATCCTTACATTATAATAAATATATTTTTATTAATTAATAACTTTATAAATATTATTGGATTATTCCTTCTAATTATTTAATTTTTCTTAATTAAAGCCTAAATAATTATTTGATTATATAGAAATACTATGTTATGATTAACTTTGTGTAAAAAATAAAAATTGTTATAAGATTCGAATTTTAATTGAAGTTATCTATGAGTAAAAATTATTTCCCTATTTATTAAGGAAATTTTTTAATATTCTCAGCCAAAAGATAAATTTAAATGAAATATAAACTAATCTAAATATTAAAAGAAAGAGGATAAAGAATGAAAAATATTAAATTTGAAGATTTAGGCTTAAAAGAAAGCCTACTTAGGTCTATAAAGGATATGGGATTTGAAGAAGCGTCTCAAATCCAAGCAGAAAGCTTACCTATTACTATTCAAGGCTATGACATTATTGGTCAGGCTCAAACTGGAACTGGAAAAACTGCTGCCTTTGGTTGTGCAATAATTAATAACATGGACACAACAAAAAGAAGTAAATTCCCTAAAGCTCTTATATTAGCCCCAACTAGAGAATTAGCTATTCAAGTAAATGATGAACTTGTTAAGTTATCTAAACATGATAAACTTAATATCTTACCAATCTACGGAGGTCAACCAATAGATAGACAAATAAGATCACTTAAGCAAGGTGTTGATATTGTTGTTGGTACTCCAGGAAGAATCCTTGATCACATCAGAAGAAAAAGTTTAGTATTAAGTGGAATAGACTTTTTAGTTCTTGATGAAGCCGACGAAATGCTTAACATGGGATTCATAGAAGATCTTGAAGAAATAGTTAAATCATTAAAACCTGAAAGACAAACTCTTCTATTCTCAGCAACTATGCCTGCTCAAATAAAAAAATTAGCTAAAAATTATATGAAACCTGATACTAAACATATAGTTATAAAGAAAAATTCTCTAACAGTTTCTAAAATTGCTCAATTTTATTTTGAAATAAAACATAGAGATAGATTTGAAACACTTTGCAGAGTAATAGATTTAGATGAACCTAATGCTGCTATTATATTCTGTAAAACTAAAAAAGGTGTTGATGAAGTTGTTGAATCAATGCAAGCTAGAGGTTATGTTGTAGAAGGAATGCATGGTGATATGACTCAAAAGCATAGATCACTAACATTAAAGAAATTTAAAGAAGGCAATCTTGATTTCTTAGTTGCCACTGATGTTGCTGCTAGAGGTATTGATGTTGAAGGTGTTACTCACGTTATTAACTATGATTTACCTCAAGATATTGAAAGTTATGTTCATAGAATAGGTAGAACTGGTAGAGCAAATAGAGAAGGAATTGCTTATTCTCTTGTTACTCCTAAAGAATATATTTTCTTAAAACAAATACAAAAGCATACAAAGAGTGTTATACATAGAAAAAATATTCCTACTGCTGATGAAATATTTGAAACTAAGTTTAAAAATATAGTAACAGATGTTAGAAAAACTATTAATGAAGAAGATTTTTCAAAATTCATTCCTGTTGCTACAGAATTAGATGAAGAATTTAGTTTAGTAGATGTTGCTGCTGCACTTATGAAAATGTTATTTGATAAGAGCTCAACTTTTGATTATACTACAAATGAAATAGAAAGTCCTAAGTTCGATAAGTCTGAAAAAGGATCTAGAAAATCAGGAAGATTTGAAGCTTCATCATCTGAAACTAGATTATTTATATCTGTTGGTAAGAGAGATGGTTTAGGTCCTAAAGCTTTAATAGACTTCCTTAGAACAAAGGCTAATGTTAGTCCTTCAAAAATCGGAAATATAGACTTAATGGAAAACTTCTGTTTTGTAAATGTAGATAATAAATCAGTAGATGCTATTCTAAAAAATTGTATCGGAAGTAAACTTAATAAGAGAAAAGTTAATATAGAAATAGCTAAAAAAAGAAAATAAAAAATAAAAACTAGAGGATAACCCTCTAGTTTTTATTTTTTTATCTCAATTGTAGTTTTTTTGCAACATTTCCCTGAACTTTTACAACAGTTTCCACTTGCATTTTTATATGTTTCCATTAAATTTAAATCTATTAAATCTTCTTCTGATAAAACAACTACATTAGCATCATAATCTTCATAGTCATAACTATCTCTTAATAAAGTTTTTTCTCTCATATATCTACTCTCCTGTGTATACAATAATTTAAAAATTAAACTAATTAATAAAAACATTAGTTTAATTAAATCTTATAAGATATTATAATAATAACATAATAATATTTTTTAATCATTAAAAATCTTATTTATATTTATTTAATTAAGGAGGACTTAATATGAGCATTCATATTGAAGCAAAACAAGGACAAATTGCTGATACTGTCATACTACCAGGAGATCCATTAAGAGCTAAATTTATAGCTGATACATTCCTAGAGGATGTAATTTGTTATAACAACGTAAGAGGAATGCTTGGATTCACAGGAACTTATAAGGGTAAAAGAATATCTGTTCAAGGTACAGGAATGGGCATACCTTCTATTTCTATATATGTTAATGAACTTATAACTGAATATGGTGTAAAAAATCTTATGAGAGTTGGTACAGCTGGAGGAATTCAAGAAAAAGTAAAAGTTAGAGATATAGTTTTAGCTATGTCTACTCATACTGACTCAGCTATAAATAAAATAAGATTTAATGGACAAGACTTTTCTCCAACTGCATCTTTTGATTTACTAAAAACAGCTTATGACACTTCAATAAACAAAGGAATAACACCTCATGTTGGTACTGTATTAACTTCTGATACTTTTTATAATGATGACCCTAATTCCTTTAAAAAATGGGCTAAATTTGGTGCTTTAGCTATTGAAATGGAAACTGCTGCATTATACACATTAGCCGCTAAATACTCTGTTAATGCTCTTACTTTATTAACAATTAGTGACCATTTAATAACTGGTGAATTAACAAGCTCTGAAGAAAGACAAACAACTTTTACAGCAATGATGGAAATTGCTTTAGAAACAGCCCTAAAACTTTAATCTTAAAATTTAATTATTAAAATAAAAATGAGTATCTTTAAAGTGAATTCCACCTTAAAGATACTCTCTCTATTTATACATAATTTGTTGGATTTTGATGTTGACCATTAATTCTAATTTCAAAATGTAAATGTGGTCCTGTACTATATCCTGTAGAACCTACTTGAGCTATTACTTGCCCTTGACTAACTTTTTGTCCCACACTAACATTTAATTGACTTGAATGAGCATATAATGTGCTTTGACCATTACCATGATCAATTATTACCATTTTTCCATAAGCTGTGTGCCATCCTGCCGTAGTTACAGTTCCTGATTTCGATGCTTTTATTGCTGACCCATAAGATGCACCATAGTCAACCCCTGTATGGAAGCTTTGTTTTCCTGTTACTGGATGTACCCTAGGACCATATGGAGATGTTATTCCTCCACTTGCTGGCTTTATAAATCCTTGTGATGATGGAGCCGTTGCATTTTGCCCACTACTTGAACCTGAACCACTTCCATTACTTGAACTTGATCCATTTCCACTACTATTAGAATCACTTCCTGTATTATTTGAGTTGTTATTATTATCATTAGATTTACTTAAATTATTAAAATAAGCTCTTAAATCTGAGTTATCTTGATTATATTGAGCTATTTCTGTTTGTATAGCCTTTTCTTCACTAGATAATTTATCATATTCACTTTGTCTCTCTGATTCTATACTTTCCAGTTTTGCTGCTTCTGCGGCATATACAGATTCTAATTCCTGAACCTTAGACTTAGCATTTTCTACCTCTGATTTTTTGCTCTCTATTCCTTTTATATTCTTATTTAATTCTTCTTCTTTAGCCTTTAAAGAATTTTCTTTAGCAATTAAATCTTGTTTTGATTCTTCTATTTCTTTAATGAGATTTTTATCAGTTTTAAGAATAGTTCCTATATTACTTATATTACTTATTAAATCACCTAAACCTTTTGAATCAATAAGCATATAAATCATTTTATCTCCCACATTATTCATGTAGCTATATCTAAGTCTTTCATCAAGTATATCTTGCTTCTTATCAATTTCTTCTTGCTTTTTACTTATCTCTAATTTGTTATCGTTTATTTTTACTTTAATTTCATCAACTTTTTTATTTAATCCGTCTATTTCACCTTGTAAGCCGCTTATTTCACTTTCAAACCCTCTTATTTCTGTTCTTGTTTCAGTTAAAAGTTTATTTTGCTTATTTACTTGCTCTTGAATATCCTCTAATTTATTCTTTACAGTAGACTTTTCTTCTTTTACCTTATTTTTTTCTTTTTCAAGCTCTTCTATCTTTTTATTATTTTCTTCTATTTCACTATTTATTTCCTGTTGGGTTTTTGCAACAGCTAATACACCATTCCCAACCATAGATCCTGCTAAAGAGCAACACATAATAAGGGTTAGAATTTTACCTTTTTTCATCATTATCCCCCTTCGAATGATTTATTCTCATATAATTATACTAAATCTTTGTATTTCACTGTATATTTTCTTTCATTATTTTCCTTTTTTTAACCTTCAATTAATATTATTCATTATTTGTTCTTACTAAATACATATTTATTTGAGAGTTAAAAGTCATAATGTTCCTAGATAAAAATACTAAACATTGAGATAGAATCAAAGCTACGTCTTAATTAAGTCTATATTTATTTGAAATTATATCATAATTTAGCAATTTTATTCAATAACTAATTGAATTGCCAAAACTATATATGAACTATATATGATAAATATCATAAAATTATATTTAAATTTTAATTGCTATTCATCATAAATATTTCTCTACTTTTATCTATTTTGTAGATAATAAATATTACACATACAGTTATAAAAAAAATCAGAGGCATTAATTTTTTATGCCTCTGATTTTAAATCTTCCCTTTATAAATTTCATTATGTTTATTTTTCTAAATAGAAATTTTCTATATTAGTTACTATCCAACTTCCATTTTTATAGCTTATATCTACAAAGAAATTCTGATTTACAGCTCTACTTTGAAGTGGTATTCCAAATATATCTTTTTTTATTAAATAATTAACAGAGGTTACGATTTTACCATCATATACTCCATTTTCAAATTTAATAGTACTTTTTTCTAAATCAATATCTAGATTTTCTAACTTATATATATTTTTTAATATAAAATATTTTTCATTTAATATTTCATATATTTTATTTTTTACATCCTCTGTTGTTCCCTTTATCTCTTCTTTATTTTCCTTATTTAAAGCTGAAAATACACTGTTATAAAATCCTTCCATTGCTGTTTTTAACTGAGCTTTTAGATTTTCATTTTTTAATTCTAAATTAATATTTATAACTGGATTTTCTTTTATTTCTATTGGAGTACTTGTTATTTCTCCCCAAGGTGAATTATACTTCATTGATATTTTATATGTTCCATTTGTAGGGAAAGGTCCTTTATCTATAAAATCTTTTGCTTTAACAGAAGTATCCTTATCATTTATATATATCTTACCATCTGGATAATCTGTCTTAACAGATATCTTAATTCCATTCAATGGAATATTAGTACTTTCATTCTCTGTTAATATTACTTTTTTCTCACTTTGCAATACTGCATCCTTCCCCTTATATTCAAGCTTTATATCATAAATTCCTGGTGCTATTAAGTTAATCTTTTTTTCCTTTCCAGAGATTATTCCTTCACTCACACCATTTACATATAAATTTGCACCCTCTAAATCAGTTTTTATATTTAACTCTCTATACTTAGTAGCAATATAATACTTTTTCCCTAAAAAATAATCTTTTTCTTTAATATTCATTGAGTAAATAGACTTTCCTGAATTTAAAGAATTAGTTAATTCAGAAATTCTATTTTTATTACTGCTATAAAATTCAGTAACAGGCTTCAAATCTTCAGCATTTAAATTTTTATTCATATTATCAACTGTTATAATTTTAGATAAAGCTTTATTATTTCCTTTTTCTAAAACAGTAGTCAATCTTTTTATAACGTAACTTTTACTATTTTTTTGAACTGTAAAAAAACATCCTATAAATAAAACAAAAAAGAAACTTATAGAAATTATTAAAATTAATTTCTTATCAAATTTAATATTGGAAAAATTTTTACTTTTAATTGACTTAACTTTATTTTTAAACCCCTCAAATTTTTCATTATTATAAACTTTTTCTTTTATTCTATTTATATACTTTTTAAAATTTTCCTTTAAGTTCACCTCTTTTACCCCTTCCTAAACAACGCTTAAAACTTTGTAACTAAACACTATAAACGTAGACTTAATCAGATGGAGTCTTCACTTCATCTGAATGCTTAGTCGTAGTTATCTAGAAGCGTGAGGTTGTTTATCTCCTACTTAAGTAATCTTCATTTAGTTATAGAAACTTACTAAGCAAGCAATGTGAGTAGAGTTTCCTTTAGAATATAGGAGTATTAGCACCTCTAGCTATCAGATAAAAATCTATTATTCTTCTAATATATTAATTATCCATTTATTACACCCCTTACATTTATATATTTGTATTCCAAATGGATATAAGTTCATATTAGAAAATTTTTTAATACTCTCTTCTGATTCTCTAATTTCAGCTATTGAAAAAAATTCATCCTCTTCTGTTAAAGCACCCATAAGTTCACTTATATAATTATGTTTTGTTCCATTACAACAATCATTTTTTTCAGCACATTCTATTTCTGAAATCTCAAGTTCTTCTGAAAAATCTTGTATAAGTTCTATAATATCTCTAAATTCTTCTATATTATCTTGAAATTCCTCCTCATAAAAATCTATATTTCCTATTGTAAATAATTTTTTCATAATATCCTCCTAATGTTTTAAAAGTTTTATCTCATATCTCGAAGCTACAATACTAATTAAACTTCAACTTATCTTTTAGTAATTCTATGTAATCTTCCTTTTAACTTATAAATAAAAAAACTTACTAAAATATATTTTACTAAAATTCAACTAGAATTCTAATTTTATTAGATAAAGTTAAATAAATCAATATTTATTCTCTTTAGAAAGTTTCCTTATTCAGTCTCATTTTATAATCTAATTTTACCTAGTTTATTAACTAATGTAAATTAAATTTATTATTAAGTCAAAATGAAGTCTAATTTATAAATATTTTAAACTTACATAAAAACTTGTATGCTAATTAAATCTTTCTTCTTAAACAAATTAAATTGAAAATTCATTTGAATCTTCACCATATCTAAATTAAATCTTAATTTCTATGTTATACTTAAATTAAAGATTAGTTTATAAATTTTTAGGAGGATATTTTATGATTTTTGATAGCCATATGCATAGTAAATTTTCCTTTGATTCTAAAATGGATTTTCCTCATATCTTAGAAAAGAAAAAGGATTTAAATATAGGAATTATCTTAACAGACCATATAGATTTAAATCTATCTTTTGTACCTAAAATAAACATGGCTAATTTAATCAATGAAGCAAAAAATTTTAAAGATAATAGTTTTTTAATAGGTCTAGAAATTGGATTATTTTTAGAAAATCCTAATATAATATTAGATTTTGTAAATAAAGAAACTAAAAATTTAGATTTTATCTTAGGTTCAATCCATACTATAAATGGAGCAGATTTATATTATTCTTTAAAAGAAGATACTCGCTCTAAACATACAATTTATAAAGAATATTTAAATATAATCCTTGAAAATATAAAGACCTTTGATTTCTTTGATTCACTTGCACATATAGATTATATATGTAGATATGCTAATTTTCATGATAATGAACTTTACTTAGATGAATTTAAAGAATTATTCACTGAAATCTTTCAAACACTTATTGAGAAAAATAAAGTTATGGAATTAAATACTACTAGACTAGATAATAAAAAAAGTTTTGATGCTTTAGTTGATATCTACTCTTATTATAAAAAATTAGGTGGTAAATATATAACTGTTGGCTCTGATGCGCATGGTAAAGAGGCCATTGGAAGAAACTTTAATCTTTTAAATGATTTCACTACTAAGACAGGCCTTAAAATAGTTTATTTTAAGAACAGAACTATGATTATTTAATATAAAGATATACTTTAATCATTTCTTTATAAAATTAAAAGAACTCTTTTCACAGAGCTATAACTTAACAAGGTGAAAGAGTTCTTTTTTTAATTTACTTTATTACTTTTTCAATATTTTCAAATAAATCTTTATTTGCTTTTAATTTTTCTTCATTTCCTAAAGCACATATACAGTCTTGACTTAAAACATTTCTTAACATAGGTTCAAATGCTCTTATAGTTTCTTTTGTAGCTTTTATTATATCTTCTCTTTCTTTTACTCTATCTTCATAAGTTACCCCACTTAAATAAAGTGATGTAGCTAACTCCCCTTTAACACTATTGCTTATAGGACTATCTAATTTTCTAATTGTTCCTATTATATACTTTTGCATTTCTCTATCTGAAACATCAAAATCTCTTAAATAATCACTTATTCCATCAAATACATCAAAGGTTTCTTTTATTTTAGGGTCTCTATAAGATACAAATACAGTTCCACCATCTCTTCTAAAGTTTGACATAACCCCATATGCTCCACCTTTTACTCTAACATTATTCCAAAGATAATCAAAACCTAATATAGTTTCTAATAAATTAAGAGCACCGCTATACTTATAACCACTATTGCTATAGTCTCCGCCTTTAGCTACATATTGAACATTTCCTTGAACTAATAAAGCTTCTTTTTTATTTTCATGGTTAAAATTATATTCATTATATTTTACTTCTGAACTTTCTAAAGCTTCTATAAAACTCTTAATTGAAGCTTCTAAACGTTCATAATCTTTTTTAGTTCCCGAAAAACTTACTATTAAATTATTTCTGTTAAATAATTTTTTAGAAACACTTATAAGTTGTTTTTTAACTTTATCTAAATCAAAATTCTCATCTAAATCTCTTATAAAGTAATAATAATCAAGTCCTGTAAGCAACTCATCATAGACTCCCTTTTCTGAAATATAAGCTAATATTCTTTTAGTTGCTATTCTATGACCATTATCAAAAATTGAACTTTCTATTCTAGATCTTTTTTCTGATAATATTTGCTTTATTCTCTTTTCATCATCTAAATTTGTATTTAAAAGAATATCTTTTAATAATTCAAATACAATATCTAATTTAGCATTTAAACATTTTAATGAAACTTCAAAGTAACTATTATAAGCTTTTTCTTTTCTTAAATTTGAAATACTATATGGGAAATAAGATATTCCTCCAGTATTTATATTAACCTTATTAGCTAATTTTTCATAGCTATAAGCTCCTGCTCCAACTTTTCCTAAAATATCACTTAGTAATGATAAAACAGGAATTTCTTCTTTTGTTACTACCTTTGAATTGAAATATAAATTTAAATATGAAATCTCATTAGTATGGAATTCATGATGTAATATTTTTACTCCATTTATTTCTTTCTCTTCTAAAGGAAGTTTTTCTGGTTCTTTATCTATATCATCTAAAGAAAGTACTGGAATTGCTTCTAATGCTTCTTTTGAATCTTCTTTTCCTTGTCTTTCTTTTAACGCCTTACAACTATCTATAGTTTTAATTATTTCATCTTTACTTAAACTATCTTTATATGCTTTTAATTTTTCCTCTAATAATTTAGTTTTTTCTTGATTTAAACCTTTTTTAGGATGTAAAGATACTAATGAACTATGACTATTATTTAATATATACTTTTCTATTAATTGCTCAAAATAGTTTGTTGTTAAAGCTGTTTTAATTTTCTTAAGATCTTTATCATAAGTTAAATTAATTAAAGGATTTTCATCATATAACCAAGTATCCATAATTTTTAAATAATATATTAATCCCTTTGGATATGAACCATAATCTTCTTCTCTTAGTTCAAATTCAACCCTATTTATTGAAGCTTCTATTAATTCTTTATCTATACCTTCCCTTACTAAATTCTCTAGCGTCTTCATAACTAAAGATTTGAATTCTTCCTTTTTATCCTTAGAAGCATTTTTAACAATTATACTCATATATGGTTCTTTAATGCCGTTATCAAAATCTCCACTAACTGATTTTCCTATTCCTGCATCTATTAATGCTTTCTTTAAAGGTGCAGCAGTACTTCTTAAAAGTAAATGAGTTAAAACTTCAAAAGCTAAATATAATTCACTATCTCCAGCTCTTCCAATGGCAAAGTTAAGACTATAGAAGCTTTTATCTTCTAAATCTTCCTCATCACCAACTCCATAAAATAATTCCTCTTCTTTTAATTTATCAAATGGAACTTGAGGATTTATTGTTGAATCAACATCTTCTTTTTCAAAATCCTTAAGATAATTATCATTTATAAAAGCTAATTCTTCTTCTATATTTCCATCTCCATATAAGAACATATATGAATTTGAAGGATGATAATATTTTTTATGGAAATTTATAAAGTTTTCGTAAGTTAAGTCTGGTATTCTATCAGGATCTCCACCTGATGATTCAGCATAAGTTGTATCAGGATATAAACTGCCTGATATCTTTCTATACAATAGTGAATCAGGAGAAGAATATGCCCCTTTCATTTCATTATAAACAACACCATTATAAGTTATATCAGCATTTTCTTCTTCTAAATTATAATGCCAGCCTTCTTGCATAAATATTTCTTTATGTTTATATATATTAGGATATAAAACTGCATCTAAATAAACATCCATTAAATTAAAGAAATCCTTTTTATTTCTTGAAGCTACTGGATAAACTGTTTTATCTGGATAAGTCATAGCATTTAAAAATGTATTTAATGATCCTTTTAAAAGTTCTACAAAGGGTTCTTTCATATCAAATTTTCTTGATCCACAAAGAACTGAATGCTCTAAAATATGTGCTACTCCAGTACTATCATTTGGTGGAGTTCTAAAACCTATAGAAAATACCTTGTTATCATCAGCACTTAAAATTTTTATTAACCTTGCTGCTGTTTTCTTATGTGAAAAAATTAAAGCTTCTGAATCTATTTCTTTTATATAATGTTTTTCTAGAAGTTCAAATCCTTCATAAACATTTCCTATGTTTAAATTCATTTAATCATCTCCTTATATTATAATTATTTATCCAATAAAATTATATTATCATTTTTTGCTTTATTTATAATTTTATCATATAAAAATCTATTATACTTAATAAATATATCTAATTTTAATATATTTATCCATAAAAATAGAATTGCACCAATTAATCTTCTTTTCTTACTTATCTGAAATTGATACAATCCTATATTAAATTTCAATATAAATTAAAAAATTAAAGCTTAATATCTCTTCAAAGGATTAAGAGCATTGCCTAATTCTTTAGGAAAAAAATCTTATTATTGTATATAAAGAAAAAGCTATAATTGCTATTATAGTTATCTTAACATTACTCTTATTCTTTGCAATTTTATATTCAAAATATGCTCTTATAGATAAAAGAACTATTAATATTATACCTATTGTTTGATTTACCTCAGACCAATTGCTTCCTGACATTACATAACTGTAAAAATATCCGAAAACTAACGGGAATATTATACAAGCCAAAATACTTCTAATAAAACTTACCTTACCCTTAACTAACTTCACTATAACGCCCCCTTCTCTAATTTAATTTTACCAAATTTCTATTAATAAATCAAAAATTCACATAAAAGTTTTAATTTTATTAAAATTATTGTGTTTTTTTGTAATATATAGTTTTTGTATTATAATAAAATAATAAAACTTAACTAAAATTAAATTCTTATTGTAGTTAAAAAGAAATTTTAATGATAATATATATACTAGTAAATAATTATCTATTAATATTTACTATTTATTATTTATTTTATAAAGGAGAAATTATGTTTAAGTCATTTATATTTTATTCAAAATTTTTATTAGATATGGTTATACAAAAGCCAAAAACTAATGAAGCTAGAAGAAAAATAGCTGAATTTGAAGCTAAAGGACAAATAAAAGAAAAATATCAATATTTACATGAAATTAGCCGTAATTGGACTCAAGGTTATGTAGACTTATCTGGTGCTAATATACATGTGGAAGGTCTTGAAAATGTTCCTAAAGATGAACCTGTTTTATTTGTTAGTAATCACCAAGGGAACTTCGATATATTACTTTTATTAACATGTATAGATAAACCAAAAGGATTTATTGCAAAAAAAGAACTATCTAAAATACCTACTATAGGAGAATGGGGAAATTTCATAGGATGTGTCTTTATGGATAGAGATAATCTTAGAAAATCTGCTGAAGCTATAATTGAAGGAATAAAAATCTTAAGACAAGGTCAGTCAATGGTTATATTTCCTGAAGGTACTAGAAGTAAAGGTGGCCCTATGAAGGAGTTTAAGGCAGGAAGCTTTAAACTAGCAACTAAAACTAAAGTTCCAATTGTTCCAATAACTATCAATGGAAGCTATAAAGTAATGGATGAGAAAAAATTCATCATTCAAAAGGCAGATATTGATGTTTATATCCATGAACCTATCATTACTAAGTCACTTACAAAAGAAGAAGAGGCTGAGTTACCAAAACGAGTTGAAAATATAGTTAGAAGTAAATTAAAAACTAAGATATAGCAATGCTATATCTTTTTTATATATTAATAATTTTAAACATAAAATTATTAAAATCTATGTATTTTCTTAATTGCATTTATAAAAAAAAAACTGTAAAATATTAAATGGTCAACATTAAAAATTAAGTTGAACCATTATACAATAATATATATTTCATTTTAAAACCGAGTTATATCCTTAAGGAATAAAAACGGGAGGAAATTAAATGAATAGAACTATTAACAAACAAAGAGAAAAAACAAGAAAGCTTGTAATTGTCGGAATGCTTTCTGGTATATGTGTTTTTCTTGGACTTACAGGTTTAGGATTTATCGAAATCCCTCCTGTTAAAGCTACTATACTTCATGTACCTGTAATCATCGGTGCTCTTATAGATGGACCTGTAATAGGTGCTCTTGTAGGATTAGTTTTTGGTATATTTTCCATTTACCAGGCTTTCGCTGTTCCTACTGTAACGAGTTTTATTTTTTGGAATCCTATAATAGCAGTTATTCCAAGAATACTTATAGGTATATTTAGTTATTATGCTTATAAATGGGCATTAAAAGCAGCTAATAAAAGTCTTTTATTAACAAGTATTTTTTCTAGTGCTTTAGCTGGTACTTTATTATTTCTTTTATTGGTATCTTTTATTGGTATTGATATAAGCGCTATTATTGGAATAATAATTTTTATAGTATTATTAACTTTCCTTGTTAGATACAAAAATAAAAGAAAAAAAGAAATGTTATCAATAGGACTTGCTGCAACTGTTGGAACCTTAACGAACACTATAGGTGTTCTAGGACTTACTTATATATTTTATCTAGACAGATTTGCACAAGCTCTACATGTCTCTACTAAATTAGCTACTGCTTCTATAATAGGTATAGGTATTAGTAATGGTATTCCAGAAATTATCGCATCAATATTAATATCAATTCCAGTTGTTATGGCTGTACAAAGAATAAGAAGAAGATAATAAATTTAAAGGTTATACTTAATATTGAAATATATATTTTAGATAAAAAAACTTCTAGTGTAAATATTTCCTTACACTAGAAGTTTTATTAATTTAAATCTAATAAGTTTTTTATAGTTATTCAAAGACTGTTTTAAGTTATATAGAACTTCTTTCTTGAAATAACTCTTTGTTATATTACTTTTTTAAAATATACTCATCTGTCGTACTTAATATTTTTTTATGCCTCCCAACTTGCCCTACTTTAAAGGAACTTATATTAGTATCATAAACTATTAATTTATTAGGACTTTCATATTGTGTAGAAACTATTTTATCATTTACAATTACAGAACTTGCCTTAGTAAAATTCTCTCCATCAATTACTAACATTCCATTATAAACATAAGCATTAGTAATTTTTATATCATCTAAACCTAATTTCATATCTTTAGTTTTTTCACACTTATCTGCCCCTAAATAATTATTTCCATTAAGTTGATCATATTGTATATTTTTAAATTCTTCTTTATAATTCTCACTTTCTGAACTAACTTTGTGGAATGTAGGCATTATTCCACCTTCTAATCCAGCTAAATTAAGAATATATGTTGATAATTGGTAAGACATTATATCTTGCTCTTTAGATTTTATACCTGTATTACTCCATATGAAATAATTAGACTTATATTTTTCATTTCCATTAAAATTCTCTGGTTTATCTAAAACCTTTAAAGCTGGAAGATGATCACTATAAAATCCTATAACTGTTGGTTTGCCTGAATTTTTTACATAATTCACAAGTTCACCAACATATTTATCCACTTCCTTTAATTTATCAACATAGTCTTGAAGTTGATTTTTTTCTCCTTCTGTTAAGTTATTACATTGAAAATCATATTGTCCATCTTTAGGTTTATACTCCTCTGAGTATGGTCCATGACTTTCTACAGCTACATTAAATATAAACTGAGGTTCCTTTGCATTGCTTAATATTTCCTTAATAGGCTTCATATTATTCATATCTGATGGATACTCTGTTTTTCCATTGAAGGTAATATCCTCTATATATTCCATACTTACAAATTTATCAAATCCAAAGCTTGAGTAAGTAGTGTCTCTATCATAAAAGTTTCCTTCAAAATCATGAATAGCTGTTGCATCATATCCTTTATCTTTAAGTATACTTGCCATACTTTCAACAGCTTGTTTCTTTAATATAGTATTATTAGGTATTTCCCCTGCTCCTAAATTACTAGCTGAATATCCTGTTAAAACTTCAAACTCTGTTCTTACAGTCCCTCCTCCAAAGGTAGGTACTCCCATTATTCCATGAGGCCCCTCTTGTTCTAACTTTCTTATATTAGGAATAGGATCTTCTGTAAAATTTATACCTTTAAATCTATATGGATCAACAAAAGATTCTAACTGAACAACTATTACATTTGGATTTACTGCTTGTCCATTAACATTTACAGTTTCCTCTTCTAAAGAATCCTTAATTTTATCTATGGATGCTTTATTATAAGTAGTTGGCTTTTTAGGTTTCAATTCTCTTATAGACTTATAATATGAAACTAAAAATCCATTTGCTCTATAACTTGCTGCTAAATCCCAGTTATATGTCTTTATTAATCCCATTTTATTATCAATTTTATATAACCCTGTTGATAAAACTATAGTTGATAGGAACATAAATATAGCTCTTTTATAACTAATATCTATTGCCTTTTTTTCTTTAATAAAAGAAAATATAAGTAAAGCTAATAGAATTGTAATGATACTTATTATTATTATTAAATTATTTCCTAAGTACTTTTGTGCTATAGACAGTCCATCTTTAATAGAATACATATCTCCAGCTGTAAGTGGTGTTCCCCTAAATTTTGTAATAATAGCACTAGCTATAGATAAGCTCATTACTATGCCAGAAATAAAAAAATATAAAGTTTTTTGTTTCTTAAAGAAAAACACAATTGATGTTATAGCTAAAAACATTAAATAATTTAATATAAACAATCTAAATAAAGATCCTTGAAGTATATCTATTATAATTGTAAAAATTAAACTAACTATAAGCCATCCTAGTTCTCTTTTTTTTAATAAATTATTATTTACTAATTTATTATTTAATAATTTATCTTTAATTTTTTTTAATTTTTCAACCATTTTTTACCCCTTTTCAAAAGAAATTACTAAGATATTATATAAACATTATACAACGACTTTATGTAATAGTCATTACCACTTATCCAAAGTTTTACTATTTGTACAAAAAAATATGATAATTTTAAATATTTATTAATAACTTATGTAAAAAAAATACACAACTGCATATTTTATAACAGTTGTGCATTAACATTTATTTAAATTATTTTTCTACTTTTATTTCTAAGTTATGATTTTCAGAATCTATAACTATTGTTTCTCCACTATTAACTTCTCCAGCAATAATTAATTTTGCAATTCTAGTTTCTATATTATTTCCAATATATCTTTTAAGAGGTCTTGCTCCATAAATTGGGCTATATCCTTCTTCTGCTATTAAAATTTTAGCTGAATCAGTTATTTTTAAATTTATATTTCTTTCTAGAAGTCTTCCTTTTACACTAGATAAGAATATATCTACTATTTTCTTTAATCCTTCACTTGATAAAGGTTTAAACATTATTATTTCATCTACTCTATTTAGGAATTCCGGCTTAAATCTTAGCTTCATTTCTTCCATAACATTTTCTTTTATAGATTCTTCTATTTCTTCACCTTTATTTTCTAGTAAATATTGACTTCCTATATTTGATGTCATAATTATTATAGTATTTTTAAAATCAACAGTTTTTCCTTTATTATCTGTAAGTCTTCCATCATCTAATATTTGAAGGAAAATATTAAATACATCCGGATGTGCTTTTTCTATTTCATCAAATAAAACAACTGAATAAGGATTTCTTCTAACAGCTTCTGTCAATTGACCTCCTTCTTCATACCCTACGTATCCTGGAGGTGGTCCTACAAGTCTTGAAACTGCTTGTTTTTCCATATATTCTGACATATCCATTCTTATAATATTTTCTTCACTATCAAATAAATTTCTAGCTAAAGTTTTTGCAAGTTCTGTTTTACCAACACCTGTTGGTCCTAAGAATATAAATGAACCTATAGGTTTATTCTCATCCTTAAGCCCTGCCCTAGCTCTAATTACAGCATTAGCTACTGATGTTGTTGCTTCATCTTGACCTATAACTCTTTCTCTAAGTTCATGTTCTAATCTTAAAAGTTTATCTCTTTCAGTTTCTGCTAACTTAGTTACTGGAATTCCAGTCCACTTTGAAACAATTTCTGCTATTTCGCCTTCTGTAACTTCTTCTTTTAAAAGTGCTTTATCATTATCTCTGTCTATGGCTTCCTCTTTTTCTTTTATTTCTTCTTCTAATTTAGGGATTATTCCATATTTAATTTCAGCAACTTTATTTAAGTCATATTCTCTTTCTGCTTTTTCTAAGTTTCCTTTTGCTTCATCTAACTTAGTTTTTAGATTTCTAACAGCTAAAATATGACTTTTTTCTTTCTCATATTTTGCAGTCATTTCATCATTTTTAGATTTAAGTTCTGCAAGTTCTTTTTCTAATACTTCAAGTCGTTTCTTTGAAGCTTCATCTTCTTCTTTTGAAAGTGCTTCTTTTTCAGTTTCAAGCATTAAAAGTTTTCTTCTTGTTATATCAAGTTCAGTTGGAAGAGAATCTATTTCACTTCTTATCATAGAACCTGCTTCATCTATTAAATCTATAGCTTTATCTGGTAAATATCTATCTTGAATATATCTATG
>CAUWDH010000034.1:0-41027 GCA_963557775.1 uncultured Sarcina sp. | reverse complement strand
AGACACCACCCTTTCACGGTGGTAACAGGGGTTCGATTCCCCTAGGGGTCACCATAAGCTATGATTTTAAATCATAGCTTTTTTTCATTTCTATTATTTAATCTTTTATTTTCAATCAATCTAGATATTTTCATTTATATTTTATTTTTAAAAGAAGATAGGAGTATTACTAAGTCTTTACTCAAGGATAAAAATATTTAAAATAAAGGGAAACTTTTATGATTTATTTTTCTATGATAGTATTAGGTTCTAATTTTAATTTTTTAAGTTCATTACAGCAATAAACTTAAATTTATATAGAACTAAATTTATTTTAATTTAACTAAAAAATTATTTATAGTAGCATAAAGTATTTTTATCTAAAAAATATATTTTTTATCTTTAAAAGAATAATTATTTGGAATATTATTGACATTGTTTATGAGACAAAAATTAGACAGCATATAAAAGTTATAATAAAATTAATTTAATGAAATTAATTAATGAGGTAAAAAATATGTATTATAATAAAAAAATCGTAGAAGCAAAATTTTTAGAAAGACCTAATAGATTTCAAGGATATGTTGAGTTAAATGGTGAGAGAATATTAACGAGAGTTCCTAACACTGGAAGATGTAAGGAAATTTTAATAGAAGGCTGTACTGTTTTGCTTAGAGAAGAAAATAATCCAAAAAGAAAAACAAAATATGATTTAATAGGAGCATATAAGGGAGAAAAACTTATAATTATAGATTCTCAAATACCAAATAAAGTTGTTGAGGAAGCTTTAATAAATAAAAAAATATGTAAACTCACAAAATATAATATAATAGAGAGAGAAAAGACCTATGGAAAATCAAGATTTGATTTTAGGTTGTCCAATGAAAATGGAGAAATCTACTATTTAGAGGTAAAGGGAGTAACTTTAGAAAATAATAAACATTGTAAGTTTCCTGATGCACCAACAGAAAGAGGAAGAAAGCATATATTAGAATTAGTTGATGCTATTGAAAAGGGATACAAAGGTGGAATATTATTTTTAATACAGTTAGAAGATGTATGTGACTTTACGCCTAATTATGAAACTGATCCAGAATTTGGAGAAGCTCTTAAATTTGCTAAAGACAAAGGGGTTGATATTTTTGTTTATAATTGCAAGGTTACAAAAGAAGAAATCACTTTATTAGACCAAAAGGATATAATTTTATCTGATAACTAGAAGCTGTAATATCCTATGTTCTAGTTTATAAGGAGCTTTTGGTTAAATTTTATAGTATAAGGAGATTATTTATGAAGTATAAATATTGTCCTCATTGTGGAGGAGAATTAGAAATAAAATACAGCTTTGATGAAGGTGGAGTACCATATTGTAAGAATGACGATATAATGTTTTTTGATGTTCCTAAACCTTGTATTGTAGTTGCTGTAATTAAGGGTGAAGAAGTATTATTATTAAAACAAAGTTATATATATAAAAATTCAAAAGTTTTACTTTCAGGGTACGTTGGAATAGATGAAAGTGTTGAAGATGCTATAAGAAGGGAAGTAAGAGAAGAAGCAGGAATAGAAATATCTGATATAAATTATTTAGGAAGTGATTTTGTTCCAAATAAAGAATTACTTATGTTAACATATATAGCAAAATATAAGTCAGGTGAATTAACTAAGTCAGAAGAAGTTGAAGATTTAGGTTGGGTTAAATTAGAATTAGCTTTAGATGAAATGAAAGAAGATTGTGTTGGGAAAAAAATAATAAATAAGATATTAGACAAATCCTTTGAAGAAAGTTTAGTAGCCTTTAAATCTGTTGATAATATAGTAGAATTGTAGGTTTTTCTGAGAAGCAAAGACAATATATAGGCTATTTATAATATAAAATTATAGTGGAAATTAAAAAAAACATTGATTTTTAGGGATTTTGTGGTAATATTATAAGTAACTAAAAAATATAATAAAAAATAATTAAAAAGTAATAAAAGAAATTTAATATGAATCCTGTAGAGGTGCTGAAATCAAGAGTAGTTATTAAGAGCTAGGAAAGCGATGAGGAATAATGAAAGGGAAATTGGCCGAAGAAATATATTTCCAAGGTATATTTCTGGCTATATGTATAATATACATATAGCTGTCACTTTTTTAAGATTGCTAAAAGTGGAGTGCTATCAGGTGTTAATTATCTACATAATGTATAGATAAAATAACATTAAATAGACACCCATCGCATTAGCGATGGGATTTTTTATTCGCACTTATAATTAATAATCTAAGCAAACGCTTGTAAATGAATATTTAATTCAATTGGAAGTCTAGAATAAATATTAAATTAATATTTAAGGAGGATGAAATCAATTGAATTTTAAAATTGAATTTATAGAGTGTGGTACAACAATATTTTATCCTTAATAAAGAGGTGATATTGAAGTTCCAAGCTATCAGATAAATAGGGTTTCTGTTAAAAATTATAAAATTAGGAGGAATAAAAATGAAGTTATTTGGGGCTATGAAAATAAAAGATAATGAATTAACTATTGGAGGAATAGGGGCTAAAAAGTTAGCAGAAGATTATGGAACACCTCTATACATTATGGATGAGAACTTAATAAGAAAAAATTGTAAAGATTATTATAAGAGTTTTAAATGTGATAAAAATGGAAATAAGGTTACTTATGCAGGAAAAGCATGTATGACTTTATCAATTTGTAAAATCATAGCAGAGGAAGGTTTGCATTTAGATGTTGTTTCTGGTGGAGAATTGTATACTGCATATAAGGCTGGTGTTCCAATGGAAAGAATTTATTTTCATGGGAATAATAAAACAGCAGATGAAATTGAGTTAGCTCTAAAATTAGGTGCTGGTATTTTTATAGTGGACAATTATAATGAGTTAGAGTTATTAAATGAGATAGCTAAGAAATATAATAAAGTCCAAGAAATCTTTATAAGGATTACACCAGGAATAGAAGCACACACTCATGAATACATCCAAACAGGTCAAATAGATTCTAAATTTGGTTTTACTTTAGAAGCAGAAAACATAAATAAAGTAATAGATAGGATTTCAGATCTTACTAATGTAAAATTAATAGGTTTGCATAGTCATATAGGGTCACAAATATTTGAATTAAAACCATTTGAAGATGAAGTTGAAATAATGTTAGGACTTATGAATAAAATATATAGAGAAAGAGGAATTCTTCTTAAGGAATTAGATTTAGGTGGAGGATTTGGGATTTATTATACAGAAGAAGATAAGCCTAAAAGTACTGAAGAGTACTGTAATGCAATTTTAAATAAAGTTGATGAAGTTTGTAAAAAACTAAATTTTGAAAAACCTATACTTAGTATAGAACCAGGAAGAAGTATTGTTGGGAATGCTGGAACAACTTTATATACTATAGGTGCTATAAAGAGAATTCCGGAGGTTAGAACTTATGCCTCAGTAAATGGTGGAATGGCTGATAATATAAGACCAGCATTATATGAAGCAAAATATGAATGTATGGTTGCTAATAGGGTTGAAGGCGAAGAAAATGAAGTTGTCACTATAGCAGGAAAGTGTTGTGAATCAGGTGATATACTTATTAGATCAGCTAATTTACCAAAACTTTTTTCAGGAGATTTATTAGCTGTAATGAGTACAGGAGCTTATGGATATTCAATGGCTAATAATTATAATAGAATAGGAAGACCAGCTATGATAATGATAAAGGATGGTATACCTAGAGTTGTTTGCAAGAGAGAGAGCTATGATGATTTAATACAAAATGAAGAGTTTTAGGATTATTTTTTAATAAAATAGGATTAAAGGAGATGTGTCTTTAAAATTAGATGCATCTCTTTTATTATTTCTTATTTTAAAATTTAATATAGAAATAGTAACATTGGAATAGTTTTATGAATTGATAGGAAGTACAAGTAAAGATAAATTAGTTGAGATAATAATATCTACTTTATACAAATAATATAAAGAAAATATAATTAAAATATGGTATACTTAATATTGAATATTTTATAAAGTCTTAATAAACCTATGGGGGAAATTTTACCTAATTTAAATTTAATGTTAGAAGTATTTGACATTGAATTGAAAAAAAATTATGGTATAGTATATTAAATTTTTATTATAATTTTTAGGTTTTTTGATAAAAATTTAATATATGAGATTTAAAAGGTTAAAATTCTTAAAGAAGGGGAAAATATAATAGAATAGAGAGGGTGGATGCTATGAGTAATGGAAAGGTTGGAAAGTCGAGTACATCTATAAAAATATTCAAAGATTGGATTTTACCTATAATATGTGCTATAATTATAGCCTTTCTAATAAGCAAATTTTTAGTTTTCAAGGTAGAAGTTCCAACTGGGTCGATGAAACCTACTGTGGAACCTGGAGATCAAATATTTGTAACGAGAATATATTCTCCTAATCAAATAAAACGGGGAGATATATTGGTATTTGAAAAACCTGGTGAAAAGCATTATCTTTTAAAGAGAGTAATAGGAATGCCTGGTGATACTGTTGATATAAAAGATAATGGGGATGTATATATAAATGGTAAAGAATTATCTGAACCTTATGTAAAATATCCAGAAGCTAAGGGTGGAGTATACCATGTACCAGAAGGAGAATACTTTATGCTAGGTGATAACAGAGCAGATAGTAACGACTCAAGGTATTGGAAAGATCCATATATTCCTTTTAAGGATATAATAGCCAAAACATGGCTTAGAGTGTATCCTTTTGACAGGTTTGGATTCTTAAATAGAAATACTCCATAATTGTGTTAAAGTTATTTAGGTAAAGTGATATTTCAAAACAAGTTTAATTTTATAGTTCTGTAAAATTAACGAATATAGAGTGGATAAGAAAGGAAGAGACAGTATGTTTAAGGGAAATAAAAGAATAGCATATGCAGTGATTTATGCTATTATTGTTCTTGGCATAATAATGACCTTTAATTATGCTAAAGTAGAGATGACTACGCAGACAATTCCTTATAGTCAATTCAAGACTATGCTGGTTGCAAATGAAGTTCAATCAGTAGTGGTGGAAGGCAATGAAATTCAAGTAACACCTAAAAAAGGTACTAAAGACGCAGGAAAGACATTGTATGTAACAAGAATGAATGATCCTGAATTAGTTTCATCTTTAGAAAAAGCAGGAGTACAGTTTGAGGCTAAGATTCCTCAATCATATCCAATGGCAGATCTCTTATTATCATATGTATTACCATTTGCATTTTTAATGATAATTGGAAAATTCATGTTTGGAAGAATAGATAAGAGAATGGGTGGAGGCGTAATGTCTTTTGGTAAGAATAATGCAAAAGTTTATGCTGAAGCAGAAACAGGTGTAACTTTTGATGATGTAGCTGGGCAAGATGAAGCTAAAGAATCATTAAAAGAAATAGTTGATTTCTTACACGATACTGAAAGATATGTTTCAATAGGTGCAAAGCTTCCTAAAGGAGCACTTTTAGTTGGTCCTCCAGGAACAGGTAAAACATTACTAGCTAAAGCAGTAGCTGGTGAAGCAAAAGTTCCATTCTTTTCTTTAGCAGGTTCAGACTTCGTTGAGATGTTTGTTGGTATGGGTGCAGCAAGAGTAAGAGATTTATTCAAGCAAGCAGAGGAAAAAGCTCCATGTATAGTATTTATTGATGAAATAGATGCTATAGGTAAGAGCAGAGAAGGTTCTATTCAAGGAAATGATGAAAGAGAACAAACACTTAACCAATTACTAACAGAAATGGATGGTTTCGATTCATCTAAAGGTGTAGTTATTTTAGCTGCTACAAATAGACCAGAGGTTCTTGATAAAGCACTTTTAAGACCAGGTAGATTTGATAGAAGAGTTATAGTAGATAGACCAGATTTAATTGGTAGAGAAGCTATATTAAAGGTTCATGCTAAAGATGTAAAAATGTCTAAAGAAGTTTCACTTGAAGCTATAGCTAAAGCTACTCCAGGAGCTGTAGGAGCAGACCTTGCTAATATAGTTAATGAAGCAGCTTTAAGAGCTGTTAAGCGTAATAGAAAACTTGTTGTTCAAGAGGACTTAGAAGAGGCTGTTGAAATAATTATTGCTGGTAAAGAAAAGAAAGATAGAATAATGACTAGCAAAGAAAAAAGAACAGTTGCTTATCACGAAGTTGGGCATGCACTAGTTGCGGCACTTCTTAATAATACAGATCCAGTTCATAAAATAACAATAGTTCCTAGAACAATGGGAGCTTTAGGTTATACAATGCAATTACCAGAAGAAGAGAAATATCTTCTAACTAAAGAGGAAATGCTAGAACAAATAGCAGTTATGTTTGGTGGTAGAGCAGCAGAGGAAGTTGAATTTGGAAGAATAACAACAGGAGCATCTAACGATATTGAAAGAGCTACACAATCTGCTAGAAATATGGTTACTTTATATGGTATGAGTGACAGATTTGATATGATGGCATTAGAATCAGCAAGTAACAGATATTTAGATGGTAGAAATGTAATGAACTGTTCAAATGAAACAGCAACAATAGTTGATGAAGAAGTATTAAAGATAATTAAAACTTCTCACCAAATGGCTATAGATATATTAAATACTAATAAAGATCTTTTAGATAAAATATCTGCGGTATTATTAGAAAAAGAGACAATAATGGGTGATGAATTCATGGCTCTTGTATATGAAAAATATCCAGAGAAAAAAGAAAAAATGGAAGCTTTAAAGAAAGAAAAAGAAGAGCTTAAAAAAGCAGCGAAGGCTAAGAGATATGAAATGGAAGAAGCTAGAAAGGAAAAAGAAAAAGAACTTATAGCTGCAACTAATGAAGAAGCAAAAGCTATGGAACAAGAATATGATCTTCTTACTCAATCTCCAGAGGAAATTGGTAAAAATGAAGAACTTCTTGAAGAAGTAGAAAAGCAAATAGCTGCTGAAAAACCAAAAATTCTAGAACTTCAAAAAGAGGAATTAAATCTTGAAAAAGAAGTTATAGAAAAGGAAGAAAAGATAAAAGAAATTGATGAAGAGCTTAAGAAGGAATATCCTCAAGAGGAAAAGAAACCAGAAGCTCCAGAAGATAAATAAAGACAGATAAAAAGAGGCCGAAAGGTCTCTTTTTTTAAAACTTTTACCTTTTAATATTTTATGATATAATTAAAATTTAAACCCAAAAAGTGTTATAGTAATAAATACTGTGATCAAATAATGTGTAGAAAGGATTTGTGCTGATGTCAAAAGAAGTTGAATTCTTAGTAGAAGAAAAAAAGTTAGATGAAACCTTAAATATAATAAATGAAGAAATGCTTAGCTATATAAATAAAAGAAAATTTATAACTCAATACATACTTGAAGAAAGAAAAAAGGCTGTTGAGGAATATAGAGATGATGAAGATAAGCTAATAGATTATTTTGATCATGAAAACTTTGTTAAAGAAGAAGCCTTTAAGTCTATTGATAGAAAGCTTAAGGAACTTACTATTTTAAAAGAGATACCTTACTTTGGTAGAATCAGTTTTACTGATTTAGAATTTGATGATTTAGAAAATTTTTATATAGGTAGGTTCGGTATTACACCAGAAGGTAGTTTTGAACCAGTTGTTGTAGATTGGAGAGCACCAGTTGCTTCTTTATTCTATAACGGAAGTTTAGGAAAAGCGAGTTATGTTGCTCCTGGAGGAGAAGTTGACGTAGATATAACAGGAAGAAGACAGCTAATTATAAAAAAAGGAAAACTACAAGGAGTTTTTGATTCTGCTGTTGATGTTAAAGATGAAATTCTTCAAATGGTTTTAAGTGATAATAGTTCTGATAAACTTAAAGATGTTATTATGACTATTCAATCAGAACAAGATGAGATTATAAGACAACCAAGAACAAAAAATATAGTTGTTAATGGGGTTGCAGGTAGTGGAAAGACTACTATAGTTCTTCATAGAGTTGCTTATCTTCTTTATAATAACAGAGAAGAATTAGAAGGTAAGGTACTTATATTAGGACCTAATAGCATATTTATGGATTATATATCACAAGTTTTACCTAGTCTTGGTGAGGTTGGAGTAAGACAAGAAACATTTTTAGGATTTGCTATGAAGGAAATTGGTGAAGCCATTGATGTAATGCCTTATGAAGAATATTTAGAAAAGATAGTTTCAAATAATGAAACTATGGTAGAAAAAGAAAAATATAAAAATAGCTTTAAATTTATAGAAGATTTAGATGCATATATTGAAAAACTATCAAATGATTATTTCAAAATAAAACCTGTAACATTCTTTGGAGAAGAAATAGTTTCTGTAGAAGAAATAAATGAATTATTCAATAAACATTATAGTTATATGCCTTTATTTAGAAGAGCTAAAAAAATTAATAGAGTTTTAGTTTCTAAAATAAAGGATAAAAGAGATGAAAAAGTTTGGCTTTTAAATAAAAAAATAAAAGAGTATAAAGAAAGTTTAACTCAAGATGAATTATTAATAAATGAGAATAATATAGATTTCCAAAGAAGAATAAAGATTAGAGAAATTGTAAGAGAAGTAATGAATGCTAGAGCCGCTCTTGACCAATGGTTAAATACAGAATCAGTTGTTGAATTATATAATAGATTTAATGGAAATAGTCAATTAACTATAAATGACTTAGCTCCAATTCTTTATTTAATGTTGAAACTAGATGGAAAGAAGGCTTCAAATGATTATAGACATGTAGTTATAGATGAAGCTCAAGATTATTCACCACTTCAATTCAAGGTAATAAGAGAACTTATAGGAAGTAAATATTTCACTATAGTTGGTGATGTAAATCAAAGATTAATTAAGTTTGATAGTGAAGCACCTATGCTTAAACTTGCAGAAATATTTGATGATGTAAACACTGAAATATATAACTTAAATAAAAGTTATAGAAGTACAAGTGAAATAATGGAATATGCTAATAGATTCTTGAAGGAAGAAAAAATTGTACCATTAGTTAGACAAGGAGAAGCTGTATATGAGAAAGAAGTTTCTTCTATAGAGCAACTTAAGGAAGAAGTTGTAAATAAGGTTAGAGAATATAATGCTGAAGGAATGGATAGTGTAGCTATTATAACTAGAAATGGAGAAAGATTAAATAAAACATGGGAATTATTAAAGAAGGACCTTCATTTAGTTAAATTTGATAGTGAAGATATAATATACAAAGGTGGAAATCTTATAATTCCTGCATATTTTGCTAAGGGCTTAGAATTTGATGCTGTAATTATAGTAGATTTTAAAGAAGACGAAAAAGATGGTGAAGATTTAATCAAATATATAATGAGTACGAGAGCACTTCATAAATTAAGCGAAGTTACTTTAATAAAAGAATAATAGTCTTAGAGAATTAAACTCTGTATAGATTTGTATAAAACATTTCTATGCAGAGTTTTTATTATATGTTGAAACTTAATTTAGATAAATTAAAATTTAATTTTAGTAGAATGAGATTTTATCTGAATATTGAAGGAATTTATCTAGAAATTGTGTTGTTTATTTTTAGCTTATAGAATATTGAGGAATTGTAGAAACTGGTCATTAGATAAAGTAAAAGTATTAAAATTACTATGGAAAAACAAGAAGATATTATAGCTGTTGGGAAAGGGATAAAATCTAAAATAAATATTACTTTATTATAAAAGTATAGAAATCTTCTTATTTTTTATGTTTAAATCCTAGATAATAATGAAAGAATTTAGGTAAGATATAATTAATTTTATCAATTAGTATAAATTATATTTTTTACAATGTTATAACAATAAATTAATATATAGGCTATAGATTTCTTCTAGGAAAAAGAGGTGAAAGAACCTTTGGTTATTTTATGGATTAGCATACTTGGATTTACGATTATTATTAATTTTATAATTTCTGATTTCATATTCTTGGGTGTTTCCGTAGGGGCTTTAATAGGAATAATTTTATCTATTTTTAAGATTTCTATATTAATTCAAATTATAAGTTTTTTTATAGTAATGCTTTTAGTAACATTAATGTTATATCCAAAACTTAAAGGAGCTTTACAAAAAGGAGGTGGAGAGGTAAAGAATATAGAAGATAAGTTTTTAGGGATGGAATTTATTTTAGAAAGTGATGTAAATGGAGAAGTGTTACTTTTCTTTAAAGGAACTTATTGGACTTTTAAAAATAAAGGAAAACCATTAAAAGCAGGAGAAAAAGTAAAAATAGTAAGTATAGAAGGTAATAAACTTATAATAAATAAGGTAAATCCATTTAGATTAGAGAAATTATAATAATATAAACAAATGATAGAAAGTGAGGTGGAACTGTTAAAAAATATTATGAAATAGAATAATATTTTTTTACAGGTATACTTATGATATTAATAGGGATAGTTATAGTAATAATATTAATAATTTTATTATCATCAATAAGAATTGTTAATACAGGGTATGTGTATGTTTTAGAAAGATTAGGTCAATATCATAAGACTTTAGAACCAGGGTGGCATTTTATAGTTCCTTTTATGGATCATATAAGAAAAAGAATATCTATAAAGCAACAAATATTAGATATTGATCCTCAAACTGTTATAACTAAGGATAATGTTAACATTCAAATTGATAATGTAATATTTTATAAAGTAATGAATGCTCAGGAAGCTGTTTATAATATAGAAAATTATAGATCAGGTATAGCTTATTCTACAACAACTAATATGAGAAATATTGTTGGTAATATGACTTTAGATGAAGTGTTATCAGGGAGAGATAAAATAAATTTAGAATTATTAAGAATAGTTGATCAAGTTACTGATGCTTATGGAGTTAAAATATTAACAGTAGAAATAAAAAATATTATTCCACCTAAAGAAATACAAGAAGCTATGGAAAAGCAAATGAAGGCTGAAAGAGATAAGAGAGCTATTGTTCTTCAAGCAGAAGGTAGTAAACAAAGTGATATTGCTAAGGCTGAAGGTGAAAAAAGAGCTAAAATATTAACAGCTGAAGCTGAAAAAGAAGCTAATATAAGAAGAGCAGAAGGATTGAAAGAATCTCAACTTTTAGAAGCTGAAGGTAAAGCAAAGGCTATAGAAACTATAGCTAAAGCAGAGGCAGAGGCAATAGCACTTGTTAATAAAGCTATTTTAGAATCAGGAACAAATGAAACTGTAATTGCACTTAAACAAATTGAGGCTCTTAAGGAAATGGCTAAGGGGCCATCAAATAAATTAATATTACCTAATGAAAGTTTATCAAGTTTAGGAAATATTGCAGCTATTGCTGATATATTAACTAAGGATAAGAATAAAGAGCAAAAATAAAAATTTAATAATTAAGTGAAAGTAGAGGGTATATTCATAATTTTAATATATCCTCTTTATTTTTATTTCACTATATATTTTCATTTTATAAGAAGTATAGAGTCAATTTATATATAGTTTTGACTTTATTAAATAGTTTAGTCAAATTTATCTTATAGTTAGATGCTTGTAATATTTCTTAGGAACTAAATAGCTTTATATTTTTAGATAAGAATCATCGAGTATCTAGATAGAATCAAAATTTCATTTAGATTATAAAGCTATTTATTTTTCTTTATGGAAGAAAGGGAATTTTTACCTATGAGATAAAAGTAATTTAAAGAAAACGTTGACGTGATAAATTATGTCAATATATAATAAAATGTATAATACTTTTATTGTAAAATATTCAAAAAAATGATTGAGAGTGAGTTTTTGATAGATTAATAATATAGAAATATTTAATTAATATTATTAAATTTATATTTAATTAAATTAATAATGAAAAAAATATTTATATATCAAAAAATATAGAAAATATACTAAAAATAAATAAAAAAATAAGACTTTTTTTGAAAATATGTTATAATTTATATGAGGGTAAATCTGATATTGTATATTAAAAAATACAAATAAGTTTGGAATAGAATATACTATTTCTCTAAAGTAGTTAATAAGTCTAGATTTAATTGGAGATGAACTTTGAGTTTATCTCAATTTTTAAACAAATTTAAATTTAGTTAGTTTATTTCTTTTATTTATAAATACATAGATAAAAGATAAAATATATTTTTTATAATTTTAAGGGGGACAATTATATGAAAAAAAGACTTATTGGAGCAGCTTTAGCTGTTCTAATGTCAACAACTATTTTAGCTGGTTGTGGATCTTCAGAAGGAGATAAAGCAGCAAGTGGAGAAGCTGGAAAAGCGAAACTTAAAGTTGGTATGACTACAGATGTTGGTACTATTGATGACAAATCTTTTAATCAAGGTACATGGGAAGGAATAGAGAAAGCAGGAAAAGAGCTTGAAATAGATGAACCTAAGTATCTTAAACCTAAAGCTCAAACAGATCCAGAGTATTTAACTTCTATTGGAAACCTTTATGATGGTGGATATAAGATGATAGTTATGCCAGGGTATAAATTTGAAACAGCGGCGTATCAAGTTCAAAATAAATATAAGGATGCTAAATTTGTATTAATAGATGGACAACCTAAAGAAACTAAAGAATCAGAAGGTAAAGTAGGAGAAAATACAGTTTCTATATTCTATGCAGAGGAACAATCAGGATTCTTAGCAGGGGTTGCTACAGCTCTTGAAATTAAAGAAGGTGATTTGGGATTTATTGGAGGGCTTAAAATACCACCAGTACAAAGATTTAATTGGGGATTCCAACAAGGTGTTAAATATGCTAATGAAAATTTAGGAACTAAGACTACTCTTAAAAAGGAAAATGTTCAATATGCAGAAAGTTTTGATGATGTATCTAAAGGACAACAAATGGCTTCAACTATGTATGATAGAGGAGTAAAAGCTATATTTGCTTCTGCTGGTAAAGTTGGTGTTGGTGTTATAAATGAAGCTAAAACAAGAATGTCTAAAGGAAAAACTTCTTGGGTTGTAGGTGTTGATGTTGATCAATATGCAGATGGTGTTTATAGTGGAGATAAATCAGTTGTACTTACTTCAGCTATGAAATATCTTGGAAAATCAGCTTACGATATGATAAATGCGGAATTAAAAGGTGAATTCCCTGGTGGAAAAACTTTAACTTTTGATATTAAGAATGATGGTGTTGGTATTCCAGAAAAGAATCCAAATCTTTCAGAAGAAACAGTTGCTAAAGTTAATGAAGTAAAAGAAAAAATGAAAAAAGACGAAATAAAAGTATCAGCAAAGAAAACTGACGATTTAATAGAGTAATTAAGTTTGTTAATAATTAATATAAGAATAGGCTGTTTAATACAGCCTATTTTAAGTAGAAAGAATATTATTTTTAAATTAATAATATAAACAACAATTAAGGGGTGGAATTTATGTCCTATGTAATAGAAATGCTTAATATACGTAAGGAGTTCCCTGGTATAGTAGCTAATGATAATATTACGTTGACGTTAAAAAAGGGTGAAGTACATGCTTTACTAGGTGAAAATGGAGCTGGAAAATCAACTTTGATGAGTATTCTTTTTGGGATGTATCAACCAGAAAAGGGTGTAATAAAGGTAAATGGTAAGGAAGTGAAAATAACTAATCCAAATAAGGCCAATGATTTAGGAATTGGAATGGTACACCAACATTTTAAATTAGTTGATAACTTTACTGTTACAGAAAATATAATTTTAGGACGAGAACCTAAAAAGTTTGGAATATTTGTAGACAAAGAAAGTGCTGCTAATAAAATTAAACAAATTTCAGAAAAGTATAATTTAAATGTTGATCCCTATGCGAAAATAGAGGATATATCAGTTGGAATGCAACAAAGAGTTGAAATTATAAAAACTCTTTATAGAGATTCAGATGTATTAATATTAGATGAGCCTACTGCAGTTTTAACACCACAAGAAATTGATGAATTAATGAATATAATAAGAGATTTAGTAAAAGAGGAAAAATCAATTATAATAATAACTCATAAGCTTAAGGAAATAAAAGCTATAGCAGATAGATGTACTGTAATTAGAAGAGGTAAATATATTGGAACAGTTGATGTAAAGGATACAACTGAAGCTGAAATGGCAAAAATGATGGTTGGGAGAGAAGTAAATTTTAAAGTTGAAAAGAAAGAAGCAAATCCTGGTGAGGATTTAGTTAAAATAGATAACTTATCAGTAAAAAATAATAAAAAAGTGTTAGGGCTTAAGAATTTCTCTTTAAATATAAAAAGAGGAGAAATTTTAGGAATAGCTGGTGTTGAAGGTAATGGTCAAAATGAATTAGTTGAAGCTTTAACTGGAATGAGAAAGGTTGAAAGTGGAACTATAAACTTTAAAGGTGAAAATATAACGACACTTTCTATAAGAAAAAGGATAAATAGTGGAATAAGCCATATTCCAGAAGATAGACATAAAAGAGGTCTTGTTCTTGATTATAATTTAGAGGATAACATGATTCTTGAGAGCTATAATAAAGCACCATTTTCTAAAAGAGGTATTTTAAATAAAAAAGCTATAAGAGAACATGCAGAAAAAATAATAAATGCCTTTGACGTTCGATCTGGAGAGGGAGCGAAATCAACTACTAGGTCTATGTCTGGAGGAAATCAACAAAAGGCTATTATAGGAAGAGAAATAGAGCTTAATCCAGATTTATTAATAGCAGTTCAACCAACAAGAGGTCTTGATGTAGGTTCTATTGAATATATTCACAAGAGATTAGTTAAAGAAAGAGATAATAATAAGGCTGTACTTCTTGTTTCTTTAGAACTTGATGAACTTTTAAATCTTGCTGATAGGATTGCTGTTGTGAACAATGGTGAGCTTATTGGAATTGTAGATAGAAAAGAAACAGATGAGAATGAAATTGGTCTTATGATGGCTGGAGTTAAAAAGGGGGATAAAGTACATGAATAAAGTTATTTCTAAAATATTTAATAAAAAAATTATAGTATCATTACTAGCAGTAATTTTAGGAATAATTGCTGGTGGAGTATTGATGTACTTTACTGATAATAATCCAATAGAGGGGTATACTTATTTAATTCAAGGAGGAACTAAAAGCATTAGTAGAATTGGTGATGTTATAGCTATGGCTACACCATTAATATTAACTGGATTATCAGTTGCTTTTGCTTTCAAAACAGGATTATTTAATATAGGAGCACCAGGACAAGTACTTATGGGAGGATTTGTTGCCTTAGCTATAGGATTAACTTTTGACCTTCCTCAAGTTATATTAATTCCTATAATGATTATTGGTTCAGCTTTAGCTGGAGCTATATGGGGTATTGTACCAGGAGCTTTAAAAGCTAAATTTAATGTTCATGAAGTTGTATCTAGTATAATGATGAACTGGATAGCTCTTTGGTTAGTATTTTATGCTGTACCAGCTTATTTTAAAGGAGCTACAGAAACTGAATCTTTAGCTTTAGCCGAAACATCAACATTAAAAGTTCAATGGCTTACAGAAGCTTTTGATGGTTCCTTTATAAATTTAGGTATTTTTATAGCTTTAATTGCCGTAATGCTTATTGCATTTATTCTTAATAAAACAACTTTAGGCTATGAGTTAAAGGCTGTTGGATTTAATAGATATGCAGCAGAGTATGCTGGGATATCAGTAAATAGAAATATAGTAATATCTATGATGATAGCAGGAGCACTTGCTGGTTTAGGTGGACTTGCAGTTTATGCAGGGAATTCAAATATAATTGAAATAAATGTACTTCCAGCACAGGGCTTTGATGGTATAGCTATAGCTCTATTAGGAGCAAGTAATCCTTTTGGAGTATTATTTGCATCTTTATTTTTTGGTATTCTTTATGTAGGAACAGGATTTATGAGTGCCATGACTACAATACCTCCAGAAATAGCAGAAACAATAATAGCAATAATAATTTATTTTGCAGCTACAAGTATAGTTGTTGAGAAATTAATAGATAAAGTAATTCAAAAAAGAAAAGATTCTAAAAATAATAAAGTGAAGGAGGAAGTGTAGTATGTTAGCAACTTTAGAACAAATCTTTCCTTATGCCATAGCGTATACTATCCCTTTATTAATAGTAGCTTTAGGGGCTTTATATTGTGAAAGAAGTGGAATTGTAAATATAGGACTTGATGGATTTATGATAGTTGGTTCTTTTGCTGGAGCTTATGCTATAACACAATTTCAAGATAAAATACCAGAGGGAAGTAATATGCATTTATGGATTGGACTTTTAGTAGCTGTAGTAGTAGGAGCTATATTTTCTTTACTTCATGCTTTTGCTTCAATTAACTTAAGTGCAAATCAAGTTATAAGTGGTACAGCTATAAATATGATAGCTGGATCATTAACTGTATTTATAGCAAGAGCTATTACAGGTACTGGAAACATAAGTATAAGAATGGGCTTTGGAAGAGAAGACATTCCTATATTGTCATCTATACCTATAATAGGAAAACTATTTTTTAGCAATACTTATATAACAACTTGGTTAGTTTTAGGAATACTTATAATAAGTGTATTTATACTTTATAAAACAAAGTTTGGAATGAGACTTAGAGCTTGTGGTGAAAATCCACATGCAGCGGATGCCGCTGGAATAAATGTTTCAAAAATGAGATATATAGGAGTAATGATATCAGGAGCTTTATCTTCGTTAGGGGGAGCTATAATAATAGTAACATATTCAGGAGAATTTAATGGCTCAGTTGCTGGGCTTGGTTTCTTAGCATTAGCAGCATTAATTTTTGGTCAATGGAAGCCTTTAGGGATATTAGGGGCTACTATGTTTTTTGGATTGGCAATAACCATAGCTAATGTATCAGGATTAGTTCCAGCATTAAATTCAATGCCACCAGTAATATTAAAAATATTCCCTTACGTGGCTACATTAATAGCGCTTGTAATATTTTCAAAATCTTCTCAAGCACCAAAAGCTTCAGGAGAACCTTATGATGTTAAGAGAAGATAGTGATATCTTATAATTTAATCTATAATAGAGTAATTAAAAGAAAAGTTTAGTGATTTTTTGTTATGAATTTGAAGAAATATTAACATTAGAAATTACTTCTTTTAAGCCATACTTCGTGATTTCACGGTAGTCTGGCTTTTTTTATGCAAAGATTTCATAGTAGAGTGTTTTTGATACAAAGATTTTACTATAGTGCGAATTTTTTATGCACAAAGGTATGGAATAACAAAATGCCAAGAAAGTTTATATAGTGTATATATGTTGTTTTTATATTAAAAAAGGATATTTGATATAAGAGTGAGTTATTATCTATGAAATTAAGTTTAATTTATAAGAATATAGGAATTAATTTTTATGCATTATTTAGAATATAATTGAATAAAAATTCATTTTAAAATTTTTGATTTTATATGGGTTTACATAATATAAAGTTTGCAATAGCTATGTAAAACATTTCAATATATATGGATAGAGTAAGAATGTCAAAAGATGTAGGAATTAGTAGAACTGTTTTTATTGCATAATATATCATTATAAATGTATAATTATACATATAAAGTAATTAAAGTTTTGAATAGTTAAACCTTGATTACATAGAGAAACTAAATAATAAGTTTGAATTTTAAAAAGGGGGATTTAGATATGAAAAAAGGGTTATTTAAGAAGGTTATAGGAACTATATTAGCAAGTACATGTTTATTTACATTAGTCTCTTGTGGGGGCGGGGAGACTGATAAAGGAGTTAGTACTAATAGTAGTAAAGATAAGAGTAAAATCCAAGAAATTAAGGATAAAGGAGTTTTAACTTTAGGAACTTCTGCTAATTATCCACCGTATGAATTTCATAAAAATATAGATGGAAAAGATACTATTATTGGTTTTGATATAGAAATTGCAAAGGAAATCGCAAAGGAGCTTGGAGTTAAGCTTGAAATTACAGATATGAAATTTGAGAGTCTAGTTGCATCTCTTCAAACTGGTACTGTTGATATGGTTATAGCAGGAATGAATCCAACTGATGAAAGACAAAAGTCAGTAGATTTTTCTAACATTTATTATACAGCTGAACATGGAATTATAATTTTAAATAAGGATAAGGATAAATATATAAATAAGGATTCTCTTAAGGGAAAAACTATTGGAGCACAAAAGGGAACTATTCAAGAAACTTTAGCTAAAGAGCAAATTAGTGAAGTTAAATTTAAGGGATTAAATACTGTTTCAGATTTAATTATGGATATGCGAGTTGGTAATGTTGATGCAGTTGTATGTGAGCTTCCTGTAGCTGAGTATAATGTTAAAAAGAATAATGATTTACATGTAATTACTGATACTGGATTTAAAGTTGATGAAAATGAAAAAGGTTCTGCTATAGCTATGCCAAAAGGATCAGGAGATTTAGTTGAACTTGTAAATAAAGTAATTAAAAGATTAGCTGATGAAGGAAAAATCAATAAATTTATAATAGAGGCTAATGAATTAATCAACTAATTCATAGAGGTTAAGGTGATTTTATGAGTTTAGATTTCAGTTTTTTAAGTGAATATGGGAATTACTTTATTGAAGGTACTTTAAATACTTTAATAATAGCAGCTATTGGCGTGTTAGTTGGAACTATCATAGGGATTATATTAGCTTTGCTTAAGCTTTCTAAAATTAAAATTTTTAAGATTATTGCATCAATTTATATAGAATTATTTAGAGGAACACCTATATTAGTTCAACTATATATAATTTATTTTGCTATTCCTTATGCTTTTCAATTTAAGTTAGCTCCTCTTACAGCAGGAATAATTACCCTTTCTTTAAATAGTGGGGCTTATGTTGCAGAATTAATAAGAGCAGGAATTAATTCTATAGATAAAGGTCAAATGGAAGCTGCAAGAAGTTTAGGGATGTCACATTGGATGGCTATGAGACTTATTATAATGCCACAAGCTGTTAAAAATATTTTACCTGCTTTAGGTAATGAATTTATAGCAATAATTAAAGAATCATCTATAGCTTCAATTATAGGTGTTAATGAAATTATGTATAAAGCTGATACTATAAGAGGAAATTTATATATAGTATTTGAACCACTTTTAATAGCAGCAGCTATATATTTTACATTAACATTTACACTATCCAAGGTAGTTTCTTATTTTGAAAGGAGGATGGGTGCTAGTGATACAAGTAATTAATCTTCATAAATATTTTGATAAAAATGAAGTTTTAAAAGGAATAGATGAGCATATAAAAAAAGGTGAGGTTGTAGTAATCATAGGACCAAGTGGTTCGGGAAAAAGTACCTTCTTAAGATGTCTAAATCTTTTAGAAGTGCCAACAAAGGGACAGATAAATTTTGAAGGTGAAGATATTACAGATAAAAAGAAAGATATAAACAAATTAAGAGAAAAGATGGGGATGGTATTTCAACAATTTAATTTATTTCCTCATAAAACTATATTAGAAAATATAACTATTTCACCTATAAAAGTAAAAGGACTTTCCAAGGAGGCAGCTGAGAATAAAGCATATAAACTTTTAGATAAAGTTGGATTAAGAGAAAAGGCTAATGCTTATCCATCATCTCTATCAGGAGGGCAAAAGCAAAGAATAGCTATAGCTAGGGCGTTGGCAATGGAACCTGATGTAATGTTATTTGATGAACCAACATCAGCTTTAGATCCAGAAATGGTTGGTGAGGTATTGAATGTTATGAAGGATCTTGCAAAGGAAGGTATGACTATGGTTGTAGTAACCCATGAAATGGGCTTTGCTAAAGAAGTTGGAGATAGAATATTATTTATGGATCAAGGGAAAATATTAGAGCAAGGAACAGCAAAGGAGATATTTGAAGAAACCAAGGAAGAAAGAACAAAGGAATTTTTAGCAAAAGTTTTATAAAAATATCAAAGATTTTGTTATTTATTTTAAAGAACAAAAGAGTATGAAATGGGATTGTCTTAGGGGAATAAAATTCTTATTTATGGACAATCCTTTTATTTTTAAATATCATAATAGTATTTGAATTTTTTTATATCACATTTGTATAAGGAAAGCAGTTTTATTATAAGATAGGTTCTTTTATATTGCATTAATTTAAAATATAAGAATATAATAATAATATGGTATAATTTAACAAATATTAATATATTGGGGGAGTGAGAATGAAAGTTTATGATGTAGTAGTTGTTGGTTCTGGTATTTCTGGACTTTTTACTTCAATTAATTTACATAAGAACATTAAGGTTATGGTTATTAGTAAAAGTAAATTTAAAGAGTGCAATTCTTATTTAGCTCAAGGTGGAGTAGCAGTACTTAGAGATGAATATGATTTTAATGATTATGTTGAAGACACTTTAAAAGCTGGAAAATATGAGAATAATAGAAGTGCTGTTGAATATATGATAAGACATTCACAGGAAGTAATTAAAGATTTAGTTACTTTAGGAGTAGAGTTTGATAGAGAAGGAAATAAATTTAAATACACTAAAGAGGGGGCTCATAGTAGAGAGAGAATAGTTCATCATAAAGATATAACTGGCAAAGAAATTATAGAGAAATTGTTTAAGGTAGTTAATGCAATGGATAATGTTACTTTGCAGGAAGATACGGAAATGATTGATATTATAAGAGAGAAAAATAATTGTATTGGGATAGTAGTTAAATATAAAGATAATTATGAGAAAATATTTGCTAAAAAAGTTGTATTGGCAACTGGAGGAATAGGTGGAATATTTAAAAATACTACTAATTTTAATCATATTAAGGGTGATGGTATAGCTATAGCAATTAAAAATAATATAGAGACAAAGGATTTAAGTTATGTACAAATACATCCAACAGCTTTTTATAATGAAAATGAAGAACGGAAATTTTTAATATCTGAAGCTGTGAGAGGAGAAGGTGCATATTTACTAAATCATGAAGGGAAAAGATTTGTTGATGAATTATTACCAAGAGACATTGTTAGTAATAAAATTTTAGAAGAAATGAAGAGAGAAAATAAAAATCATGTTTATCTTTCATTGGTTCATAGAGGGGAGGAATTTGCTAAAAAAAGATTTCCTAATATATATAATAAGTGTTTAGAACATGGATATAAATTAGGAAGAGATAAGATTCCAGTAGCACCAGCACAACATTACTTTATGGGAGGAATAAAAATTAATAAAGAAGGAAAGACTTCTTTAAACAATCTTTATGCTGTAGGAGAGAGTAGTTGCATAGGGATACATGGAGCAAATAGACTTGCTAGTAATTCACTATTAGAAGCATTAGTTTTTTCTAAAGAGGCTGCAAAAAGTATTAATGAAGAAATTAATGAAAATGATATTTGTATAGCTTATAGAGAAAATAATGAAAAAGAATATTTTTATAATGAAAGAGAAAAAGTAATTGAAGAAATAATTAGTAAGGAGAATAGAGAATTTTATGATAGGTGGATTGGGTAAGGAAAAAATTAAAAAATATATAGTGTTAGCTTTAGAAGAAGATGTTTCAAGCGAAGATATTACAACTAATTCAGTAATAGATAGTAAATCAGAGGGACAAGCTGATCTTATATGTAAGGAAAGTGGAATTTTAGCTGGAATAGAAGTTTTTGAAGAAGTTTTTAATGTTTTAGGTGGAGTTAAGATTGATAAATATTACAAAGATGGAGATAAAATTAAAAAAGGTGATGTTATAGCTAAAGTGGAAGGCAATACAAGAAGTATTTTAGTAGGTGAGAGAACAGCATTAAATTATCTACAAAGGATGAGTGGAATAGCAACATTAACAAATTTAATGGTCAAGGAATTAGAAGGAAGTAAAACTAAGTTATTAGATACGAGAAAAACAACACCTAATATGAGGATATTTGAGAAGTATTCAGTAAAAGTTGGTGGTGGATGTAATCATAGATATAATTTGTCAGATGGTATTTTAATAAAGGATAATCATATAGGGGCAGCAGGAAGTATAAAAAAGGCTGTAAACTTAGCGAGAGAATATACAAATGGAATAAAGAAAATAGAAGTTGAAGTTGAAAGTTTAGATGGGGTTAAAGAGGCAATAGAGGCAAAAGCTCATATAATAATGTTAGATAATATGGATAATGATATGTTAAAAAAAGCTGTTGAACTTATTGGTGATAAGGCACTTACAGAATGTTCAGGAAATATAACAATAGAAAGATTGGGCGAGTTAAAGGAAATAGGGATAGATTTTGTATCTTCAGGTGCCTTAACACATTCTGCTAAAATATTAGATTTTTCATTAAAAAATTTTAGATAGAAGTATAGCAAAAAAGAGCCTTAGGGCTCTTTTTTTGATGAATTAAAAAGGACACATTTAGTTATAATTAATGTGAGGTTACTAAATACCGTGATTTAGAGTTTTGTCTAACAATACATTAGTTATTGTGTTTAGGATAGTTACGGTTGCATTTATCTGACAGCTAAAGCCTGTAATACTCCTATGTCCTAAAGGAAACTCAACTCGCATTACTTGCTGAGTAAGTTCCTATAACTAAAGTAGGAGATAAACAGCCTCATACTTCTAGATAACTTCGACTAAGCATTCAGGTGAATTTAAAATTTCACCTAAATTAAGTCTACGTTTATAGTATGACACTAAAGATAATTTTTATACTTAATATGTATAAAAAAGAATAGCAAAAGTAATGCCAGTAAAAAATAAGTTTAAATATAAAATATGTATAAATAATGAATAAAAATTGAAATTTTCTTATTAAGAAAAGAAAAAATTAGTTTTAAAAAACTATATAGCATAGAATAAATAGGATTTTACAAAATAATGACTAAAAGAATAAATATACATATAGAAAGGTAAAAACAGTAATAAAAAGTAAAAATTAATAAAAAATTAAGTTAGAGGTACTTATAAAAATTTATATACATTAAGTTTATTATAAATTTTCACTTTTGATTAACTATAGATTATGGGTGTAAGATGAATTCGAAGAACAGTTATATTTTTAAAAATAAAAACTAAATTATAAGGAGGGATATAATTGTTAAAGTAAATCCATAAATTTATATAAATATCTATAAATAATTTACAATCCATTAATCTCCTATTAATGCTCTGTGTCTTTCTATTATATACTATTAATAGGAGGTGATAGTGTGAAAAAAGGATTTACTATAAGGCTATATCCAACTTATGAACAAGATATACTTATGAGAAAACACATAGGTTGTCAAAGGTATATCTATAACTGGGGATTAGCTAAAAATAAAGAGTTATATGAGCTGGAGCAGAAGAAATACTCTATAACTGAACTAGGTAAAATCCTTACTCAATATAAGAAACAAGAAGATGTTTCATGGCTCAATGAAGTTTCTAATGCAACACTTAAAGAAGCATTAAGAAACTTGGATAAGGCTTATTCTAATTTCTTTAAAGGGCTTAGTGGATTTCCTAAGTTTAAGAGTAAGAAACATTCTAATGCTACTTTTTATAGTAGGTATGACAAGATAAAATTCTACTCTAACGGAACTGTTAACTTAGAGAAAATAGGCAAGGTTAAATTTAAGTCAAGTTATAATATTGATTTTACTACTATAACTAAATTCTCTAATCCCGCAGTAACGTGGAACGGAAGATGTTGGGTACTTAATTTCACTATAGAAATTGAACCTAGCTTTGAGAAACTAGAGGATAAAGTTTTAGCCATTGATTTAGGAATTAAACAACTTGCCATAGTTAATATTGATGGCTTAGATATACCTAACATCAACAAATCTAGAGTTGTTAAAGCTCTTGAAAAGAAACTTAAAAGACTTCAAAGACAATGTTCAAAAAAATATATTATGAATAAGAAAGGGGATAGTTACCAAAAGACTAAGAACATTGCAAAACTTGAATTAAGGATTAGAAAACTTCACAGAAAGCTTAGAAATATTAGAAACAATCACATTCATCAAGCTACTTCTAAAATGGTGAAAACCAATCCATTTATGATAGTCATGGAGAGTCTTAATGTTTCTAACTTAATGAAAAACAGGCATTTAGCTAAGTCTATTGCACAACAAGGCTTTTATAAGTTCATTGAACAGATGAAGTATAAATGTGGTTTTAGAGGAATTAAATTTGTGCAAGTTCCTACATTTTATCCATCAAGTAAAATGTGTTCTAACTGTGGATCTATCAAAAAAGATTTAAAGCTTTCAGATAGAATTTACAAGTGTTCATGTGGCTTTACTTGTGATAGGGATAAAAATAGTTGCTTTAACTTAGCTAAATATGGTTTAAGCTTATCACATTAAAGATAACTTAAATTGGGGAATCGTTACACCCCATTACTCTTATGAGTAACAAAGTCTATGGAGTGCTATACAAACGAGAGTAGCCTTGGCAAAATCGGGTAACTGTGAAGTAGAAAATAAACAAAATCTTTAATTTATAGATTTTATAGATTTTTGGTAACGGAATTTATTATGAATCATGGAGATATTTCATCAAGTAAAGATAATGTAGGAATAGCAGTTGTAAACTATAAAATGCCAAGGTTACATAGTAAAGAAGGCATAATTGAAAATTGCAAAAATATTTCTAATTATATTAAAGGGTTAAAAACTGGTTTACCAGGATTAGATCTTGTTGTTTTCCCAGAGTATAGCACAGAAGGTATTTTATATGATTTTAATGAAATGATGAATCTTTCAACTACAATACCAGGTGAAGAAACAAAAATATTCTCACAAGCATGTATTGATAATAATGTATGGGGAGTTTTTTCAATAACTGGAGAGGTACATGAAGAATATCCTAAAAAGGTACCTTATAATACTTTAATATTAATTAATAATAAAGGTGAAATTGTTCAAAAGTATAGAAAGATGATGCCTTGGACACCTATTGAAGGATGGTATCCAGGTGATAGAACTTATGTATCAGAAGGACCTAAAGGGTTAAAAATAAGTTTAATCATTTGTGATGATGGAAATTATCCTGAAATATGGAGAGATTGTGCAATGCGTGGAGCTGAACTTGTAATAAGATGTCAAGGATATATGTATCCAGCTGCAGATCAAGAGGTTAAGATAGTTCCAGCTATGGCATGGGCAAATAATGTTTATGCAGCAGTAGCAAATGCAACTGGAAATGATGGAGTTTATTCATATTTTGGACACTCTTCTATAGTTGGGTTTGATGGACATGTACTTGGAATGTGTGGAGCAGAAGAAAATAGTTATCAATATGCTCAATTATCAGTTAGCCAAATAAGAGATGCAAGAGCAAACTGGCAATCACAAAACCATCTTTACAAATTATTGCATAGAGGATATACAGGAACAATTAATTCAAAAGAAGACAGATATGGAGAACCTGAATGTCAATTTGAATTTTATAGAAATTGGGTTAATAATCCAAAGAAAGCTCAAGAGAATGTTGAAAAAATCACAAGAAAAATGCCTGGGGTTAAGGATTGTCCAATAGATGGAATACCAAACTAACTTATTAAAAGAGAAAGTATAAAGATGAGTGTATATTTGAATTAAGAAGGATATACACTCTGATTTTTTATTGTTATATGATTATTATTTGTGATTATTAGTATATAAATAGACTCTTAGTTTTTTATACTAATTAGTAATAAGAATGATCATTTATTATAGAATTATGAAAGGCAAAGATGATAATAATTTAAGCTGCTTTAGAATTTATTAATGAAATAAGATTTTCGAAATATTAATGTTTAAAATAGCTAAAGGAGTTAATATTTAATCTTTACTTATATAAGAGGACATATCCGAATCTATAGATATATCCTCTTTATTTTTTACTTAGATTACAGCTTCATCATTTTCATTTAAAATAACATAAGTTGTTGTTGAAAGACAAAATAAGTCTTATATTATGTATTTTCTTTTGTGCTTCTTTATTTTATTATAATTTAAAAACTCTATATTATTATGTCGTATTAAAATAGTGTACTAATTAAATATAAAATTATAAAAATAGATATACCTATAAGATTATATATAGTAAAAATTTTAAAATACTTTTTACTATTATTGAATACTTTTGTATATTCTTTAAATGAAATTAAGTTTGCCATAGTTGAAATTAAGGTTCCCATACTACCTATGTTTATAGCTAAAATAAGTTCTTTATAATGGGTTGTAAAATGCGAAAACATCATAACAGTTGGGACTCCACTTATAATTTGTTCTGAAATTATGGTTAAGAAAAATGTGCTATATCTTCCGCCTAAAATGTGTTCCATAAATATTTTAAACTCTGATATATTTTGAATATTTCCTACAAATATGAAAAATCCAATAAATGTTAGTAATAATTTATAATTTACATCTTTAAATGCTTTCACATCTATTATTAATACTACTATAGTTGTTATTATTAATGCTGATATATCGCTTACAATATTTAATACACATAATAAATCATAAATAAAAATAATTGCTAATATAAATCCTTCTTTTTTATTTTTAACTTTTACATGCTCTAGTTCAACTTTTATAGTTTCACTTTTTTGTATTAATATAAGAGCTGTTATAAATATAATTGATAATATTAAATAGGGAGTTGTTACTTTTATAAAATTAAGAAAACTTAATTGATAATGGGAATAGAGATAAAGGTTTCTTGGATTTCCCATAGGGGTAAAAAAGCTTCCTAAGTTTGCTCCTATATCTTGTAAAATAATTGTATTTAAAATATTAAATTTTACTTTTTTACTAATTAAAATTGCTATAGGAACCATAATAATAACTGCTACATCATTAGTTACTATCATAGCCATAAAAAAAGTAATAAATACTAATCCAAACTCTAAAATTCTCGTAGTTTTGCATCTACTGATAATAGATATAGATATGTAATCTAAAAATTTTATTCTATTAAATCCACTAAAAATAAGCATTAAACAAAATAATATAATTAATACTCTAAAATTTATGTAACTTATTTTAGGTCTCATAAAAATAGAACTTAATATAGCTAAAATTATAGAAGCAACTAATATGTAATTTTTTTTAGCAAAATCTATTTCTTTAGAAAAATTCATATTTTATCATTCCTTACTTTATTAATTTGTTCTTTTTATTTATTATATATTCACAAAAAAATTACTTCAATTACTTTAATTTTTTACAATTATTTTGAGATAAATACTTTAATAATATATTGATTTAAGAATTTAATATATTTTTTTAATATAACAATTATTATTATTTTTTTAAAACGTAAAAAAGATAAAATTAATAAAAAAAAATAAAAAAGTATTAGTAAAATTGGAATTATAGTGGTGAAATATTAAAATTTATATTATATTTTTAATATTTAAATTTTTTTAGAGATAATTTAAATTCATAATAAAGGAATCATTAGAAATTTTCAAATAATTCTTTTTTATTTTATATTTTAGATATTAATTCTTTTATTAATTATAAAAAAATAATATTTTTTAAATTTTATAAAATATATTTATTAAATTGTTTATTATAAATATTATCAATTGAATAATAATACTTATAACAAAAATTAAGATAAAAAAGAACTGAAGTTAAAATAAGCCTTATGGATATTTTAACTTCAGTTCTTTTTTCTACAATGGTTGTTGAAACTTTCAAACTTATTATATTTAACTAATAGTCTAAATCTATGATTTGATGAGTTAAGGGGATGTCTTATAATAAAACTACTTTTCATATCAAAACAGGAAATAGAGAATTTTAAATGATATAATGCTATTTAAAGAAAAAGAGATTATCTCTAATTAGGAGTATTATTTCATCTTGAGATAGTTTTTTTAAATTTAATTAATATTATTCACTAAAATCATTATCTATTTCTATTATACAATTATAATCTGGATGTTCTGCTTCAATAGCATTTTTCACATCTGTAATTAATTGTTCTTTTGTTGTGATCTTTTTTAATGTTAATGGATTTACAACTAAGTCAAAAAGAATAGTTTTTTTGTCGTTACCACATACAGTTCTAAAATCATGCATTGATTTAATTAGTGGATTATATTTAATGATTTTTTCTACTTCTTTTTTAGCTTGTGCAACTTCCTCTGTTAAAGGTGAAATTGGGTCCATGTGTATTACTAAGTATATATTTAACTTTTCAGATATTTCTCTTTCTGCTTTATCAATAATCTCATGAATAAGGACTACTCCAAGCTCAGCAGGTAATTCAGCATGAATTGATGCCATGAATTTTCCAACTCCGTAGTTATGAATTATTAAGTCGTGAACGCCAGTTACATGTTCATATTGTAAAAGTTCTTTCTTTATATTATCAACTAATTCTGGATCAGCTGATTCACCTAAAAGAGGATTCACAGTTTCTTTTATTAACATAAATCCAGAATAAAGAATGAACAAAGAAACACCAATACCTACATAACCATCTATTGGAATGGCAGTAAACTTTGATAACAATAATGAAATTGCAACACAAGTTGAAGTGAAAACATCTCCAAGGGCATCAAGTGAAGTAGCTTTTAATGCATCTGAATCTATTTTATTACCTATAACTTTATTAAAATGTGCTAACCATAACTTAGCGAATATAGTTAAAATAACTAATATAAAAGGTATAATTTCAAATTTTACAGGTGTAGGATTTATAATTCTCATAAAGGATGATTTTACAAATTCAATACCTACAATTATTATTAGAAAAGCAACTACTAAAGCAGCTATATATTCGATTCGTCCATGACCAAAAGGGTGTTCTTCGTCTGCAGGCATACTAGAAAGTTTAAAACCTGCTATAGTTATTACTGATGAAAGTGCATCTGTAAGGTTATTAAAGGCATCAGCAGTAATTGCTATACTTCCAGTTACAAATCCAACAAAAAATTTAACTATAAATAGACAAAAGTTAGATATTATTCCTATAAAACCAGCTAAGTAACCAAATTTATTTCGTACTTCTTCAGTTTTAATATCTTTATTTTTACCAATAAATGCATTTATTAATAAATTTGAAAGCATTGTAAATTTTCCTCCTAAATTTCTTATTGATTTTGATTATTTGTAGTTATAAATTCTCAAATGAAAATAACAAACCTTTGTATTAAGTGATATATTAAAGTTTTTTGCCTTTTTATTATTCTCAATTGAAGTAAGTTCAAATTATATAATAGAACATTTAGAGAAATTTAGCAACAATAATATTATTGACAAATAAGATTTTGTATAGTAAATTCAAAAAAAATATCTAATAACTACCTAATTTATAAAAAAAAGTATATTTATATAAAATAATAAAAGACAAACAATTAAAAAAATGTAAAAAATTCTATAATAGGGGTAAAAAATGAAAAAAAGTTATAAATTAATGTTATAATGTAATAGTGAATTTATTAATTGATTATATAGTTATATTATATAGTTAATAAAATTAATTGTTTAAGTTAAGTAATTATTATAACATCAATTAATAATTATTAAAATGTATATTTAAGTTAAGAAAATGTAAAGGGGGAAGGTTATATCACAAATCTTAAATATTGTGTTTTAGCAGGATTATAGAGATATAACTAAGTTAGATATGAAAAGAAAAGTAATAAAAGCTTTGATAATTGGTACAGCCGTAGTATCTACTATTTCAATAGGGGCTAATGATGGAATAGCTATGGCAAGTGAAAAAAATGAAGAAGAGGTATCTATAGGAAGAACTATAGAAGATAAAGATTATAGTGGATTTTATAGAGGAGATATGTCTGGAGGAGATGCAGCTTTAGGGTTAGATAAAGTTGATGTACCTACAAATTATAGTGAACTCGAAGCAAAAGCTACACCGACTATAAATGGAATAAAAGTAAGTAAACAATTAATTGATATAAATTATTCGAAAGGTGTTGAAATAATCCCTAAATATATAGTAATACATGATACAGATAATAGAAGAGCAGGAGCAGATGCACAAGCTAATAGAGATTATTTTGCAAATCATCCTAATGCAAATGCATCGGCACATTATATAGTAGACCAAGGAAATATAATACAAGCTCTAGAAGATACTTGGAGAGGATGGCATGTTGGAGATGGTGGTGCTTCAGCAGAAGTAAACAATTCCAATGGAATAGGTATCGAATTAGCAGTCAATGCAGGAAATGATTTTGATAAAACTTTTCAAAATGGAGTTGCCTTAACGAGATATTTAATGAAAAAATATAATATTCCTGCTGAAAATATAGTTATGCATAAGCATGCTTCAGGAAAAACTTGTTCAAGAATGATGATTGAAGATAATCCCAATCTATGGGCTAAGTTTAAAGAAGAAGTAGCTAAGGGAATGCTGGGAGAAAATAAAGTTATTGATGGAAAGAGCCCTATAAGTACTGGAACTTTAGTTAACGTAAATTCTTACATAAATATAAGACAAAAACCAGAGGCTTACTCAACAGTTGTTTCAAAATTATATAAAAATGCTAAAGTACAAATTTATGGAGAAGAAAATGGATTTTATAAAGTATCTTATATGGAGAAAGAAAAAGGCTATGGATATATTAGCAAAGACTATGTAAAGGTAGATAATGGTGTTGATATTCCAGAAAATAAACCAGTAGAAAAACCAGAGACACCTGGAACTGTAATTAAAACTGGTAAAGTTATAAATGTAACTACAAGCTTAAATGTAAGGTCAGGTGCTGGAACAAGTTATTCAGCAATAGGTTCTCTTAGAGCTAATGAAACAGTGGAAATAACTGGAGAATCAGGAAATTGGTTTAAAATAGACTTCAATGGAAGAGCAGGATATGTAAGTAAGGACTTTATAAAGGTTGATGAACAAAACAATGAAGCATCAAAGCCAGAGGTAAAACCAGAAGAACCAAAACCAGAGACACCATCTGTAGAGGAGAAAACGGGACAAGTTATAAATGTAACTACAAGCTTGAATGTAAGGTCAGGTGCTGGAACTAATTATTCATCAATAGGTTCACTTAAAGCTAATGCTACAGTAAAAATAACAGGTGAATCAGGAAATTGGTATAAAATAGACTTCAATGGTAGAGTAGGATATGTAAGTAAAGACTATATAAAAGTGAATACTTCAACTTCTGATACTATAAGACCAGAACAACCAAAACCAGAAAATAAACCAGAAACACCATCTGTGGAAGTTAAAACTGGACAAGTTGTAGGAATAAGTTCAGTGTTAAATGTAAGATCAGGTGCAGGAACTAATTATTCTGTAATTGGTTCATTAAAACCATCACAAAGTGTAAAAATAACAGGTGAATCAGGAAATTGGTATAAGATAGATTTTAATGGTAGAGTGGGATATGTAAGTAAAGACTATATAAAAGTAAATACTTCAACTTCTGGCAATGTAAAACCAGAAGAAAAACCAGAAACACCTTCTCAACCAACAACATTAAAAGATGGGAAAGTTACAGGTATAAGTACAAGTTTAAATGTAAGATCAGGTGCAGGAACTAATTATTCAATAATTGGGTCATTAAAACCAAATCAAAGTGTAAAAATAACAGGAGAGTCAGGAAGTTGGTATAAGATAGACCTTAATGGAAAAGTTGGTTATGTAAGTAAACAATATGTAACTATAATATCAGGGGGAAATTCAAACTCAAATAATAATGTTAATAATGTTATAGGAACAGTTTACAATATAACTACAAAATTAAATGTAAGAAATTCTCCTAGTACATCAGCTGGAATAATAGGTTCTTTATATGATGGAAATAAGGTTGAAATAACAGGAGAAACAGGGAATTGGTATAAAATAAATATCAATGGAAAAGTAGGATATGTATCTAAAGATTTTGTAAGAAAATAAAAATTATTAAATAGCAGACTTAAATTTAGACTTCAAGGAAAAGAACTATAACTAATTGAACTAGTAAAGCGCTAATTTAATTAGTAAATTCGGTATTCCTTGAAGTTTTTTGTTAAATGATAAATTTTATTAAATGTGAGAGGTTAATTTTATGGGGAAAGATTTAAATGTTAGAATTTTAGCAGGAACTTTAGCTACTTTTGCAACTAGTAATATAATAGGAGCAACAGTATTAGCTGATGAAGTTGAAAATAAAAATATAAATTTAGAGATTTCAAATGAAGATAAAGAAGAAAATATAATTATAGAAAAGGATATAGTAGAAGATGTTTTAAAGGATGAAGATGTTATTTTAAGTAATAAAGATGAAGAAGAAAGAGAAGAAAAAGATTTATATAAGGAAGAGATAGAAGAAAAAATAGTTAACGAAAAAGCTATAAAGAATTCAAGTAAAACTAACTTTGCAGTGAAACATAGTATAGTTGGTTCTAATGAAGTTTCGAAGGAACAATTTAAAAGCTATCTTTTAGATGTAGAAAAGAAGAATGGAACTAAATATAAATTAACTGTTTCTTTAGATGAATTTTTAACTATAGCTTATGAGGAAGCAGCAGCAGAAGGCATAAGAGGAGATATAGTTGTTGCTCAAGCAGCACATGAAAGTGGATATTTTAAATTTGGTGGAGTTCTTACTGCTAGTGATAATAATTTTTGTGGGTTAGGAGTAACTGGAGATGGTTCGAAATTAAGTTTTCCATCTGCAAGAATAGGTTTAAGAGCACAAATTCAACACTTAAAAGCCTATGCATCAAAGGCACCTTTAAACAAAGCATTAGTTGATCCAAGATTTAATTATGTAACAAGAGGGGTAGCACCATCTTTAGAGGAACTAGCAGGAAAGTGGGCAGTTCCTGGTTATGATAGAACCAAATACTCTTCATTACAAGAAGCAGCTAATAATAATGCTAGTTATGGACAACGAATATACAAATTAATAGAAAGTGCTAAAAAATACTCAAGTACAGCTATTGAAAATGAAAGTAATAGTGAAACAAAACCGGAAAATAAGCCAGAAAATTCAAAGCCAGAGGAAAAGCCTGAAAATCCAACAATGATAGGTACTGGTGAAGTTATAAATATAAGTTCATCATTAAATATAAGAAAAGGTCCAGGAATAACTTATTCAGTAATTGGGTCTTTAAGAAATAGTCAAAAAGTAAATATTTATGGTGAAGAAAAAGGGTTTTATAAAATAGATTTTATATCAAATGGAAAAACTAGTTATGGCTATGTAAGCAAAAATTATATTAAAAAATTTAACAATAAGCCAGTAATTCCAGAAACAAATCCAAGTACTCCGGAAGAAAAACCAGATAATAAGCCTGAAGCCCCCAATAATGGAGCATTTAAGAAAATTGGACAAGTTATTAATATAAGTTCACAGCTAAATATAAGATCAGGAGCTGGAACTAATTATAAAATAATAGGAACTTTAAAGAATTTAGAAAAAGTAGAAGTTTTAAAAGAAGATAATGGATGGTATAAAATAAAACATGGAAATATAGATGGTTATGTTAGTAAAAACTATTTAAAATTAATAGAAGGAGAGATAAATATTCCTTCAACAGGAGAACAAAATATCAAAATAGTTAAAGTAAATGGTGTATTAAATATAAGGTCTGGAGCAGGAACAAACTATTCTATAGTAGGGACATTACAAAATAATTCTAAGGTTAAGATAATAGGTGAAGAGGGAAATTGGTATGAAATTAATTACAATGGAAAGAATGCTTTTATAAGTAAAAGTTATGTTAGATAAAATCAAGTTTATTTGATGGCTACCACTAAGTATTCAGATTGAGTCAAAACTTAACCTGAATTAAGTCTAGGTTTATTTGGTTACTTTATAAAAGATTTGAGAGATATTGCTATTAAGTATGAGCTAAAGTTAAAAGGAATCAAAGAAGTCATATGAATTTTATTATTTTTGTGTATAATAATAATTAAGAGTGAATGGTTAAAAGATAACTACGACTAAGTATTTAGGTGGAGTCAAAACTCCACCTAAATTAAGTCTACGGTTATAAATGTAAAATTAAAAATTAAGGAGATTTTATTAATATGGATAAAAATATTGCTAGAGAATTAATTGACTTTTTATATGAAGGAGCAACTGCTTATAATGCTGTTAAAAGTATTAGTAAGTGGTTAATTAATGAAGGATTTACTGAATTAAAATCAGAAGATAAATGGTCTTTGAAAGAGGGAGATAAGTGCTTTGTAATTAAAAATGGAAGTGCTGTTGTTGCTTTTGAAGTTGGTCAAGGATCAGTAGGAGAAAATGGTTTTAAAATGATAGGAGCTCATACAGATTCTCCGGGTTTTAGAATTAAACCATCAGCACAAATAGTTGCTGAAAAAAATTATGTTAAGTTAAACACTGAAGTTTATGGAGGACCTATTTTAAGTACTTGGTTTGATAGACCACTAGCTATAGCTGGTAGAGTAAGCTTAATATCAGAAAATCCTCTAAAACCAATTAATAAAGTTATAAATATAAATAAACCACTTATGATAATACCAAACTTAGCTATCCACATGAACAGAGAAGTAAATAGCGGATATGCTTTTAATGCTCAAAAAGACACTATGCCATTATTAACTCTAACTAATGGTGAAGAAGTAACAGAAGATTTACTAGTAAAATTAATTGCAGATGAATTAAATGTAGACATTAAAGATATATTAAGTTTTGAATTAATGCCATACGAATATGAAAAAGGTTCATTAATGGGATTAAATGAAGAACTTATATCAATGGGAAGACTTGATGATTTATCAATGGTTCATGCGGGATTAAAAGCTTTAACATCAGCTAAAATTAAAAAAGGTGTTAATGTAATGTTCTGTTATGATAATGAAGAAGTTGGAAGTAGAACAAAACAAGGTGCAGGTTCACCATTTTTCCATGAATTATTAGAAAGAATAGTAATAGCAATGGGAGAAAGTAGAGAAGACTATTTTAGAGCAGTTGCTAATTCATTTTTAATATCAGCAGATTTAGCTCATGCAGTACATCCAAACTATGGAGAAAAACATGATCCAATAGTAAGACCTGTATTAGGAAAAGGTCCTGTAATAAAAATAGCTGCATCTCAAAGTTACTCAACAGATAGTGAAAGTTCAGCTGTTTATGAAGCAGTATGCAAAAAAGCTGGAGTTAATGTTCAAAGTTTTGTAAATAGATCAGATGTAAGAGGTGGATCTACTATAGGACCGATAGCTTCAGGTCATCTTCCTGTTAGAACAGTAGATATGGGAACAGCAGTACTTTCAATGCATTCAGTAAGAGAGTTAATGGCTGTAAATGATTATGTAGATACTGTGAAAAGCTTTAAAGAGTTTTATAATTTATAAAAATTGATATATTAAAAAAAGTGGATGGATCAAATTACAGATGCATCCTCTCTGCCTTTTATCTAGCTATATTTGTGAAAAGGTGCTGATTTGATACAGCACCTTTTTCATATAGGATAAGTATATGAAAAGTTTAAAATTATAGAGTGATGAATTAGTTACAAATAATATATTTTTGAAGAAAAATATAAAAAAAGACTATATCAGAATTAAGTATTCAATATTAATCTGATATAGCTTTTTTATTTTAACTTAAAAATTTTCTACATTTATTTATAGCTTCTATTACGTCTTTCTTTATCAGCACCATGTACTTTTCCTGTAGGAGCTTTTTCTTTATCAACTATGTGAGAAATATCTCCGTTGTTAGATAAAGAAGATGGAGTATATGAAGCTGTTGAACTTGCTATAGTGTTTCCTACAAAAGGATCAACTGCAAAGTTGTTTGTAATTTCTGAAGGTATATCTTGATTTGGATATGTTTTATAGCTTCTGTTACGTCTTTCTCTATCAGCACCAGAAACCATACCAGTTGGTGACTTTTCTGAGCTTACAAGTTTAGAAGGTTCATTAACATTACTAGTTATATTTTCATTATGTTTTTTATTATTTTCTGTTATATAACTTCTGTTACGTCTTTCTCTATCGGCACCAGAAATTCTTTTAGATCTAGTCATGTAATACTTCCTCCTTTGTATAATCAAATTCTTGTGTTGCTATGTTATTCTTTAAAAGAGGATCGCTAGTAAAGCCTTGTTTAACATCAGTTTCTATATCATAACCTTCTTTTCTTTTATCAGCATCAGCTCTCATATCATCTGGAGCGTAGTCAATATCGTATTTTTTTGTCATATCAGTTGTGCCATTAGTAGAGTAATTATAACTACTATCCATGTTACCTGTCATAGGTGTTCCTGTCATTGGTTCATATCCATCCCAGTCTTTATCTTTTTTTCTATCATTTTTCATTTTAATCACTCCCTAAAACAATAAAAGAATTAGTATAGATTTTCACTTGAGCTATAAACCCATTTGTTAGTTTTTTTATCAGTTTGTTTTTGTGTAGAATTGTTTATAGAATCTCTTAAAACACTATCCATAGGAGTATTATCAGAAGAGCTTGCTACATTATCAGTGTAAGAGTTAATAGTTCTTCCAGTATTAGAAAATCTTTTATTTTCATAATTAGTTGCATTATCTACATCATTTCTACTAGGTATATAATCTTTAGAAGAGTTAGTTAAATTATTAGTATAGGAGCTAGTAACTCTACCAGTATTAGAATAATCTCTATTTTCATATTTAGTATTATCTACGTCATTTCTACCATGTGTATAGTCTTTAGAAGAGCTTGATAAGTCATTATTGTAAGAACCAATAGTTCTGCCAGTATTAGAATATTTTTTATTTTCATTTTTAGTTGTATTATTCATATCACTTTTCCCCTCTACATAATTATTAAAAGAATCTGATGAAGAATCAATGCTTATATTTGTATTAGAAGATTCTCTTTTTTCATATTTAGTGTCATTATTCATATTGGTTTGATTAGGAACATAATCTTTAGAATAAAGATTTGAGTTATTGCCATAGATTTTTTTATTTTCTTCATTTATTATGTTATTTCCTATATCGTAATTATTGTCAGTACTTCCATGTAGGCTGTTTAAATTTTTGTAGCTATCGATGTCATCGCTCTTTACGGTTTTCTTTGTTGTTGTATTTTTATCTTTCATAATCAAAACCTCCTTTACAAAACTATATTGTGTAAATGATTAAAAATATATAACATGTAAAAAAAGTTATTTAAGAGATTAATTTTACTTATTAATAAAGTATAATTTGATTGATAGATAAAAGTTGTAATGTTACTATTTTTTATGGAAAATAGATTAGATAAAGTTTATTCTCGTGAAATTAAAGCTGCAACTGAATTGGGTCTATATTTATGAATTAAAATATTATTATGTTCTAATAATATGAAAGAGTAATTAAGTTTAATATTGAGAAAATATGTAGTAAAATAAAGGAAAGATTAGTAAGAATTGAGGTAGGATTAAAACTTCATCTGAATTAAATCTATATTTATATATATTCATATAAAATATTGCAAATAAATAATTCAGTAGTTCAATATATTAGACATGAGAAAGGAGTAAGTTAAATGAAATATAAATTAATTTGTATAGATATGGATGGAACACTTCTTAATTCAAAAAATGAAATTTCTGAATTTAATAAAGAAATGATTAAAAATGCAATGAATAAAGGAGTAGTCGTTGCTATAACAACAGGAAGATTACATATGTCAGCATTAGTTCATTCAGAACTTTTAGGAATAGAAACATATGTTATTTCGTCAAATGGATGCTATATAAAAAATATTAAATCTAATGAAGTAATTTACCAATCAACTTTGACAAAAGAACAATATTATAGGATAAAAGAAATAGGAGAAAAATATAAATTAAATAGATTATATTATAATACTTTTGACACTGTTATATCAGGAGTAAAATTTCCAGAGGATTATGCTTATAAGACAGCTAATGAATTATTACCAGAAGAAAAAAGAGTAAAGTTTCTTGAAGAAGCAAATTTAGATGAAATATATGATGAATATGATGGGAAAATTTTAAAATCAATATTTATAGAAGAGGAATATACTGATAGATTGTCTAAAGCAAAGGAGGAGCTAAGAACATTTGAGGATTTAGAAGTTGTTAGTTCATGGGCAAATAATGTGGAAATAATGCCAGCAGGAACATCAAAAGGAGAAGCTGTAAAAAGACTAGCAGAAATATTAAAAATAAGACCTGAGGAAGTAATATGTATGGGGGATAGTGAAAATGATTTATCTATGATAAAATATGCAGGACTTGGAATAGCAATGGGAAATGCCATTGATTTAGTAAAAGAAAATTCTGATTATATTACGGATACAAATGAAAATTCAGGTGTTGGAAAGGCTATAGAAAAATTTATACTTTAAAGTTCTTAATATGAGTGTGAAAAATATAGAAAAAGGCTAGATGAAATTAAGAGAATCCATAATTAATTTCATCTAGCCTTAATAATTAAGGTAAATTATGAAATTTTATTATAATTTAAAGTATTCATTATTTTAGTAAAGTCTTTACATAAAGTATTAAAGGCAGGTAAAAGCATTCCAGCAAGTTCCTCACCTACAAAATTATCATTTGTAGTTAAGTAAGTAGTTCTAGCTACAATAGCTTCTTTATCAGTGTGAGAATCCAAATAATAATTAAAGAAGCAAGAGTATTTATTAAGATCATTTAATAAGTTTAGAAGAATATTTTTTAAATGTTCATGGGATTCATCATCTTTACCTTTTAATTCACAAAGAACAAAGTGAATAGTATTAAAAAAACTCTCATCTAATCTAACTGTGACTACACAGACAGAATCTTTTTCTAATGGCTGAAGAGATTGTAATATTAATTCATTATCTGTATCTTTTAATGTTTTAAAGGTATGAAGTAAGTTCATTTTTTTTAAAGCTTCTAAAAAGCTTTCTTTTTTCATTTTATAATCCATAAAAATCTCCTTAAAATATAATATAAGAACATTATATAATAAAAATAAGGTTAAATATACATAAATGTAAAAAAATACAAAAATGTTGTTTGATAAATTTCAAAGAAAAAAGACTATCTCTAAATAGGAATCTTATTCCCTATAGAGATAGCCTCTAATTGAATTTTAATATATATTATTCATCTGATTTTCCAACACCAGAAAGAACTAAATCTTTGTTATGTTCAAGAGCCCAACTTATACCCCAGTCATTTTGGAAAATAAGTAGATTTCTATCTTTAAAGTCTTTTACTTTCTTAGTATCTGATGTTAAGTTTAATTTTTCTGGATCTACATCATCATTTTCTATCCATCTGATGTATCTGTAAGCTAATCTATCCATTTTTATATCAACATTATATTCGTTTTTAAGTCTATATTCTAAAACTTCAAATTGAAGAACACCAACAACACCAACAATGATTTCTTCCATACCTATATGAAGTTCTTTGAAAGCTTGAATAGCACCTTCTTGAGCTATTTGGCTTATTCCTTTTATGAATTGTTTTCTCTTCATTGTATCAGCAGGTCTTATTCTAGCAAAATGTTCTGGAGCAAAGGATGGGATTCCTTCGAATTTAAACTTTTCTCCGCCAGTACAAAGTGTATCACCTATAGAGAATATACCTGGATCGAAAACACCAATGATATCTCCAGCATAAGCTGTTTCAACTACTTCTCTGTCTTGAGCTAGGAATTGTTGAGGTTGAGAAAGTTTAATTTTCTTTCCACCTTGCATATGATAAACTTCCATACCTTTTTTAAATTCACCTGAACAGATTCTCATAAAAGCAAGTCTATCTCTATGAGCTTTGTTCATATTAGCTTGTATTTTAAATACAAATGCTGAAAATGGTTCAGTCATAGGGTCTATTTTACCTTTACTTGAGTTTCTTGAAAGTGGTGATGTAGTAAGTTTTAAGAAGTCCATTAAGAACGGTTCAACACCAAAGTTTGTTAAAGCAGAACCGAAGAATACTGGTGAAAGTTCTCCTCTTTGAACTGCATCTAAATCAAATTCATCTCCTGCAATATCAAGAAGTTCAATGTCTTCCATAAGTTTATTGTGAAGTGGTTCACCTAAAAGTTCCTTAATTTTATCATCATTAACATCACCAGTGATTGTTTCAACTTCACTTTGTCCGTGATTTCCACCGCTAAATACAATAACTTTTGAAGAATTTCTATCATATACACCTTTAAAATCTTTACCTGAACCTATAGGCCAGTTCATTGGGTAAGTTTTTAAAGAAAGTTCACCTTCAATATCATCTAAAAGTTCAAAAGGATCTCTAGCTTCTCTATCCATTTTATTTACAAAAGTAAATATAGGAATTTCTCTTAAAGAAGCAACTTGGAATAGCTTTCTAGTTTGATCCTCTACCCCTTTAGCTCCATCTACAACCATAACAGCTGAGTCAGCAGCCATTAAAGTTCTATATGTATCTTCAGAGAAGTCTTGGTGACCAGGAGTATCAAGTATGTTTATACAATAACCATCATAATTAAATTGCATAACAGATGAAGTAACAGAAATACCTCTTTGCTTTTCTATTTCCATCCAGTCTGATACTGCATGAGTAGAAGCTTTTCTAGCCTTAACAGAACCAGCCATTCTAATAGCTCCTCCATATAAAAGGAATTTCTCAGTTAATGTAGTTTTACCAGCATCAGGGTGAGAAATAATGGCAAAGGTTCTTCTTTTCTTTATTTCATTAATTAAATTAGACAAAATCTTATCCTCCTAAAGTTTATAAGTTCTAAATTATAAGTAATCTTAAAGTTATTCCATAATTATTTCTAATGAAAGAATAGTTAAAAGAAAAATAGTAATAAACATAAGATTAAAGTTAATAATTAGAACTTATTTATATTTAAATTAAATAATTTACTTAATTGTATATTCTCAATTTAACATTATATCATAAAGTTAAAGAGTAAATCTATGATTATAAAGGAAGTAAAAAATATAGAAGAAAGTTAATTTAGGTGAATTTTCAACTTTAAATTTACATTTATATAATTGAGAAAAATACTAAAAGCAAAAAGAGAAAAGTGAATAAATAATTATTCATTATAAAAAAAGAAGAAAAATAGAAAATTTGCAAGTTGAAAAATTATTTTATTCATATTAGGAGAAAAAAGTAATGTAAATATATAGAGTTAGGAATTTATAAAATAATTATTTTTCATACATAATATTCAATAAAATGGAATTAATTTAAAGAAAAATACATATTTAAAAATTGAATTTTACTATTAAATGTATTTAATATGTATAGAATATTAACTAAAATATGAATTGATTTACAAATCACAAGGTTAATGAATTAAGTGTAAATGAAAGATGATATTCTTTACACAACATTAACCCACA
>CAUWDH010000033.1:0-41417 GCA_963557775.1 uncultured Sarcina sp. | reverse complement strand
TTCCAGTATTATTTCAATAATAAAATATTATTTACACAAAAATATCTAGTCTCTCTTAAGCAGTGATGATGTTTTTTATTTTATAAAATTAACTATATTGCAGTTTTTTATGTATTTAGTAAAGATATCTCTAACAATATTAACATGACTTATACACTTATCTAGAATGGCTGCGTCACCGCTAACTACATGGTCTAATTTTTCTAAAATAACATCTACATTATTTACTAAATTAACTTCAGTAGTTACAGAATATTTTTCGGCATATTCTATTATTTTCATTTTAAGTCTTCCAGAGTTTGATACTGGAGAATCAATATAGAAATTAATTTGTTTAATGTTTTTTTCTTGTAGGAATTTATATAAATAATCTAAAGCTAATTCAGTTTTATCTATTAATTTATAAGTTCCACGAAGTCCTGCTAAGTCTCTTATATAATTATCATTGCCTAAGATTAAAGTTCCTTGTGATAAGGCAACTTCTAAGGTTATGATTAAGTTAAATCCATCTACATTTAAGGTACTATTGTTTAATTCATTAGTACTAAGTTCTTTAGACTTTCTTATTTCTTCATTTTTACTGCTAGAGGTAGAGCGTTTTAATGCATCTCTTTGTCTTAAGGTAAAGAGATATTTATTGCAAACAAAGGTTATTACAGATTCCATTTTATAATCTCTATCTAAAAGCCATTTAATTTCTTCATGGGCTTTATGTAATCTTGCGAGTTCATCTGAGGCAAACCATATTTTATCTTTTTCATCATAGCCCCTTTTTGAAACTTTAGTCATTTTAGAATCACTCCTTTAAGTATTTGGTCCAATAAAGCATTAAAATTTATATAATATTTCTTATATTTAATAGTATATGAGTTTTTTCTTTTCCTTATTTTAAATTAATATTTAAAGTATAGCATAAGTAGTTTAAAAATTTACTATAAATAAAGATGCGTTATGCTATAATAAATTTCTTAGACAAGTATTTAGAGAATTAAATAAAATAAGATTTATTTAAAAGTTCAGAATTACATAAGTAAGTTTATTTTAATGCTAGGAGATAAAAAATGAGATTAGATAAATTTTTGGCACAGAGCTCTATAGGAAGAAGAAAAGATGTTAGGCTTTATATAAAGGATGGAAAGGTTAAGGTTAATGAAGAATCAATTTTAGAGCCATCTATGGAGATTAATGAATTAAGAGATATCATTAAATATAATGAAAATATAGTTAAGTATGTAGAAAAAGTTTATTATATGTTTAATAAGCCAGCAGGTTGTGTGACTGCTACAAAGGATAAAGATTTTAAAACTGTTTTTGATTATTTTAGTGATATTAATACTAATGGATTATTTCATGTGGGAAGATTAGATAAAGATACGGAAGGTCTACTTTTATTAACTAATGATGGTGACTTTGAACATTATTTAATGCATCCAGAAAATCATATGGAGAAAACTTATTTTCTTTGGGCTTTTGGAACTATAGATGATGAGAAGATAAAGCAATTAGAAAGTGGTCTTTATATAGGAAAGAATGAACCTATTACAAAACCAGCAAAATTTAATCTTTATAAGCAAGGTGGATATAAGGAGTTTAAGGAGCAGATTCCAGTTAAGCTTTTAAATAATATAGATAGTGAAAAGTATAATCAACCAGTAATAGGAGCATATTTAACTATATCGGAAGGAAGAAAGCATCAAGTGAAGAAAATGCTTAAAGCTGTGGGATGTTATGTTGTTTATTTAGAAAGAGTAGCAATTGGAAATGTGAAGTTAGATAACGCACTAGAAAGAGGGCAATATAGAGAATTAAGTACTTTAGAAGTAGAGAGTTTAATGGAGAATTAAATAATCATGGTGACATAGTTTTTTATATACTACTAGAATGTATATTTTTGTGTTAATATCATTATGAATAGATAGAGGCTAAAATATCATTAGTTTCTAGGTCAATGTATTAAATTATATTGGCTATTTACACAATATGAAGAGGATGGTGTTAATATGAAAACCAGAGATATAGTTTTATGTGGTTTGTTTGCAGCACTTATTGCTGTTATGGCACAAATAGCTATACCACTACCAGGAGGAGTTCCTTTTTCATTACAAGTTATGGCAGTGGCTATGACAGGAATTATTTTAGGACCTAAAAGAGGAATTATTTCAGTAATCATTTATATTTTAATGGGGGCTATAGGTTTACCCGTATTTGCAAACTTTAGTGGAGGACTTTCTATAATTGCAGGACCAACAGGAGGATTTATTTTATCATTTCCTATAATGGCTTTAGTTGCAGGATTATTTTCTAAAAAGAGCAATAATATATTCTTTATATTTTTAGGAGTTGCCATAGGGGCAACAATTAATTATCTTGTTGGAACAGTTCAATTTATGTTGATTACAAAGAGTTCATTTATGTATTCATTAACTGTTTGTGTAGTACCATTTGTTATTTTTGATGCTTTCAAATGGGGACTAGCTTCCTTAATAGGTGTAAGAATCAAAATAAATAAAACTGTTAAGGCTGTACTTAAGGTATGATATTAAGACCACATCATTTACTTTGTACACAAGCTTATGAGGGTAAAGGATACAGTGATGATTTTGTTAAAAATATGGATGAAAAAGTTAAAATATTAAGAGAAGTATCTAATTACGAAATTGAACTAAAATTTGATTTAGATAATTTATGTAGTCATTGTCCTTCAAATAAAGGATTAGTTTGTGAAAGTGAAGAAAAGGTTAAATTAATGGATTATAAAGTTTGTAAATATTTTAATTTAACCGAAGACACTTATGTATACAAAGAAGTTATAGAAAAAATAAAGTCAAAAATAACAAAAGAAATATTGCAAGATATTTGTGAAACTTGTGAATGGTACAACTATGGGATTTGTGAAAATTTAATATTAAAAAAATAAGAGAAGCTCTTCATTTCTTTGCATAATTATTGTAGAAGAAATGTTAGAGCTTTTTTGCGGAGTTAAACTAAAAATAATAAATTTATATAACTAATAAAAGAAAAAATTTAATTAAAGTTAATATTTACTGAAGGAAATAAAATGTAAAATATACTTAAAAGGTATAGTTCAAATATATTAATAAATCTAAAATTTGAGTATAGAAATTTTTATGTTGGGTAACATTGTATAAAATTTAGATATAATTTCAGAAGATTTATTAAGAGCATAAAAAGGAAAGTAGTTTTAGCTAGGGCTATAGAAAGTATTTAGACATAGATAGCTAAATAATTTAGGGACTTTTATAGAAAGGTAAGGTTAATAAAGGAAAAAGCATAAGTTACATTAAGAAAAAATATTAGGGGGGAAAATAATGATAAAGGTACTACTTGTTGAGGACAATGTAAAAATTGTAGAAAATATAGAGGAGTATTTCAAGGGTGAACTTTACATAAGTTCTGTTTATGATGGTAAAGATGCCATAGCTTATTTAGATAGTTGCGATTATGATATTGTAATTTTAGATTTAATGTTACCAGAAGTTAATGGAATGTCTGTATTAAGGCATATTTCTAATAAAAATATAAATGTTGGAGTGATTGTTTTAACTGCTAAGGAAGAGTTAGGAGACAAGCTTAAAGCTTTTGATTTAGGAGCAAATGATTATTTAACTAAACCTTTTTATATGGAAGAATTAAAAGCTAGAATAAATGCTATATTAAAAAGCATGGGAAAAATAAAAAGTTCTAATATACTGCAACTAAAAGATTTAGAAATAAATATGAAAACAAAAAAAGTTTCTATAAAGGATGAAGAGATTGAATTTAATGAAAAACTCTATAATCTTTTAGAATATCTTATCTTAAATAAAGGTGTTATGTTATTTAAAGAACAAATTTTTGATAATATATGTGGCTACAACAGTGATGCATCTATAGAAATTATTGAAGTTTATATGAGTAGACTTAGAAAGCAATTATCTAAGTTTAATTATGATAAATATATAGTTACTAAAAGAGGAATGGGTTATATTGTAGATGAATCTATAGAGGATTAGATTATGAAGAAAAATAATATTTTTAATAAGACAAAAAGAAAGGTTATAGCTTTAAGTACAGCAATAGTTTTTATATGTTTAATTATTTTTGCATTTATAATTAAAACTTTGTATAGCTCCATAGTTTTTAATAATATTGATAGAGAATTAATTAAACAAAAAGTAATGTTTAGTGAAAAGCAAGGGGATTATGGATATGTTACTGATAGAAAGCCTATGTTTAAAGTTCCTCCAATTCCACCTAATTTTATTGTAGCTATTCATGAAGGAGAAAAGGTACTTTATTTAAGACCTAATGCATATTTTCAAGATGATGATATTCCGAAGATAGATAGTAGTAATAAAGTTGCTAAAGTAAGCTTTAATGGATATGAATTTAGAGCAATAAGCTTTAAAGATGGAGACATAAACATTGAGTTTTTAGTCAATGTTGATTCTGAACTTGAATCTATAAATCAATTAATGAATTCAATAATTATAAGTTTATTAGTTCTTATTATTATAGCCTTAATACTAGCTTATTTTTTATCTTCAAGAATAATAAAACCAGTTAAAGAGGCTTATGAAAAGCAAGTTTTCTTTGTGCAAGATGCATCTCATGAAATGAGAACTCCATTAGCTGTAATAAAAGGGAAATTAGAAATTTTAACTAAAAACTTAAGTAAGGAAAATAAGGATAGTGACTTAGAAAATATATCAAAAATAATGGGAGAAGTGAGAAGTTTAGAAAAGCTTAATAGTGATTTACTTTTATTATCTAAGGAAGATGTTGAAGAAAATTTAGCTGTGAGTAATATTAATTTAAGAGAATTTGCAGATGAAATATTAGAGTTTTACTTTGATTTAGCTGATATGCAAGGAAAAACCTTCGAAGTCCATAATTCATGTAGTGATATAAAAGTTAATTGGGATATCATTAAAATAAAAAGGATATTCATAATACTCATAGAGAATGCATTTAAGTATACAGAATCAGGAGATAAGGTTGTTTTAAAAATTGAAGAAGTAAATAAATTTATAAAAGTAACAATAAAGGATTCTGGTATTGGTATTAAGGAAGAGGATCAAAAGCGTATATTTGATAGATTCTTTAGAAGTTCAGATGTAAGAGGAAAAAATATTTCAGGAAGTGGTATTGGACTTAGCTTACTTAAGTCTATATGTAAAACATTAAAAATAAAAATTAATTTTATATCAACCTATGATGTAGGAACAGAATTTCAATTATTAATATTAAAAGATATAAAATAATTTTAATAAAAAAAGTGGCTATATCAGGTTGATTAAGGAATCAATCTTGAGATAGCTTCTTTTTTGTCTGAAACTCTATATAGAATTGTTTTTACACCGATCTATATAGAGTCTCTATTATCTAAAAATCATTTATTTTAATGTTGATAGTTTTTATATTACCTAATAACAATATTTTTTATTAAATAAATTTTATAACTTAAATATAGGAAAATTATAGATTTCTTTTTTTAGGAAACTCAGTTCTTATAGATGCACTGAGTAACTTCCAGTTACCAAATCGAAGATTTGGACTGTCAGTTAAGCTAGTGTTAAGGTTTGTAGAGTAATATTAATTTTGTTAAATGATTGGGGGTGATTTTATGGAGGAAAAGAAATTTAGGCACGAGATTAAGCACTATATAAATATGTCAGATTATTTATCTATTAGAAATAGACTTACTCACATAATGCATATAGATAAAAATGCAAATAAGAAGAATGAGTATATTATAAGAAGTCTTTATTTTGATAATTTAGATGATAAGGTTCTTATGGAAAAAATCAATGGTATTAATCATAGGGAAAAGTTTAGGATTAGATTTTATAACAATGACCATAGTTTTATTAGATTAGAAAAAAAATCTAAATTAAATGGTCTTTGTTTAAAGGAAAGTGCACCTTTAACTAAAGAGCAATGTGAAAAAATAATTGCTGGAGATATAGAATTTTTAATGGATTCTAATGAGATTTTATTTAAAGAATTTTATACAAAGCTTAAGGGACAGCTATTGAAACCAAAAACTATAGTAGATTATACAAGAGAGGCTTATATATATTCAGTGGGAAATGTAAGAATAACTTTTGATAAAAATATAAAAACAGGAGTAAGGTCTACGGATATATTTAATGAAAATTTACCTACTATAGGTTCTATATATGATGATTTTGTTGTATTAGAAGTTAAATATGATGAATTTTTACCAGAAGTAATACAACATATTATTCAAACTAATTATAGAAGGGCATCAGCAATTTCAAAGTATGCTCTATCTAGAAGATATGGTTAAAATCTATGAGGTATTTAGATGGAGTTAAAACTCCACCTAAATTAAGTTTACGTTTATATAAAAGTCTATAGATTTAGGCTTTAGTAAAAAATAGGGGGATAGAAAATGGGAGAACAAACATTAAATTTTGGAAATATATTTAAATCAAGTTTTTTGGAAAGAATTAATTCAGTATCATTCATGGATATGTTGATAGCCTTTGCATTGGCTTTTGCAATTGGATTATTCATTATGCAAGTTTATAAAAAGACTTTTAAAGGTGTTATGTATTCAGAGAGTTTTGCTATATCATTACTAGCCTTATCACTCATTACTACATTAATTATATTAGCTGTTACGTCTAATGTAATTTTATCTTTAGGTATGGTAGGGGCTCTTTCTATTGTTCGTTTTAGGAGTGCTATTAAGGAACCTATGGATATTGCCTTTTTATTTTGGTCTATAAGTGTGGGGATTGTTCTTGGTGCAGGTCTTATTTCTTTAGCCGTCTTAGGTTCTATTTTTATAGGAATTGTAATGGTCTTATTTGTGAACAAGAAAACTGTTGATAACCCTTATGTATTAGTAATTAATTGTGAAAATGATGGAACCGAGAGAAATATAGTAGACTTAATTTCAAAAAATGTAAAGAAGTATGTAGTTAAATCAAAAACAGTTTCTCCAAGTTGTGGAATAGAACTTACTGTGGAAGTTAGACTAAAAGAAGAAACTACAGCTTTTATTAATGATATTTCAAATTTAAATGGAGTTTCAAATATTGTATTAGTTAGTTATAATGGCGATTATATGTGTTAATTCTAAATCTTAAGAAATTAAAGAAGCTTTTAGATTTAGGAGGTGAAGGTAATTGCTAAGAGAAAAGCATAAAGAGTATATATCAATAATAAGTATTATTTTATCAATTTTATTTGTTATTTCCTCAATATTTTTTACAAATAATAAGACTATATCAACCGTGGTAACAGAAATAGAAGAAGTTTTGGATAAAAATAAAGTTACTAAAATAAATATTGAAATAGAAGAGAATAATTGGAATTCACTTATTGAAAATGCTTTAGATGAAGAGTATGTCAATGCAAATATAACTATAGATAATGAGAAATTTTATAATGTAGGAATTAAGGCAAAGGGAAATTCTAGTCTTAGAAACGTAGCTAATAATCCTAATAGTGATAGATTTAGCTTTAAGGTTGATTTTTCAGAATATGTTGATGGACAAACTTATCATGGAATTGAAAAATTAGCATTGAATAATATGATATCTGATCCAACTTACCTTAAGGAATATATTTCTTATGATATATATAAATTTTTAGGAATAGCAACTCCAGAGTATTCCTATGTGGATATAAGTATAAATGGTGAGAGTTGGGGATTATATTTAGCACTAGAAGTAATGGAAGAACGCTTTATAGAAAAAAATTATGGTGAACTTGAAGGAAATTTATATAAACCAGAATCTATGGAAATGGGAGGGAATAAAGAAGGTAATGGTGAAAGACCTAATGGAGGGAATTTAGCAGAACCTAAGGATGAAGGAGTTAAAAATCTCGAGAAGCCTAATAATGCGGAAGCTCTTAGTAATCTAGAAAATTCTAATAACCTTGAAAATCCTAATCTAATATTCAATGAGGAAAATAAGGTAGTTCCTAATAATGAGAATGATAAAGTAATGCCTAATGAAAATATAGATGGTAATAGTGGAGCATCAAAGAACTTAGGAGATAATTTAGAAGAGCCAAGTGCTGATAATAAGAATGTAAGCAATTTAGAACAACAAAATACAGGAGATGAAAAGAAAAATAATTTACAGGGGAAAGGACCTATGGGTGGTAAGAGTAGTAATGGAGGAGATTTAAAGTATATTGATGAAAATCCAGAAAGCTATTCTGCCATAAAAGATAACATAATTTTTAAAAGTACAACTGAAAAAGATTTTAGCAAGGTTATAGAAATGATTAAGAATTTAAATAATGGAGAAAATTTAGAAAAATACTTGAATGTAGATGAGATTTTAAGATACTTTGCTGTTAATACATTTTTAGTTAATTTAGATAGTTACTCTGGTGGAATGTATCATAACTATTATCTTTATGAGAAAGATGGTGTATTTGAAGTACTTCCTTGGGATTTAAATCTTTCCTTTGGTGGTTTTGGAATTAATGATGGCAGTAGTGCGGTTAATTTCCCTATAGATAATTCTGTTAAAGGGAATTTAGAAAGTGCACCACTAATAAATGAACTTCTAAAGGTAGATGAGTATAAGGAGAGATACCATAATTATTTATCCAAAATAGTAAGTGAATATGTTAACAGTGGAACTTTCGAGAATACGGTTTTAAAATTGGATAAGCTTATAGGAAATTATGTGAAAACTGATAAAACAGCTTTTTATACCTATGAACAATATAAACAAGCTATTCCAGAGTTAATAACTTTTACTAAAGAGAGAGCAAGTAGTGTTAAGGCACAATTAGCTGGTGAACAACCAACAACAGAGTATGGAAATATAAAGTCAACAGTAAATATGAAACTATTAGGTGATATGGGGCATGGTGGTGGAAATAAAGGTGCAATGAAAGAGGAGAATACTATTAATAATGATATTGAGAGAAACCCTAATAATAACAATAATGAAAATAATTCACCTGCACCAAATAAGAGTGATAGCGATGGTAATATTCCTAATCCAGAAGGAGAGGGGAATATTGTAAATGATCAAAATTCTAATAAAGAGTTTAATGAAGCCAATAGACCTAATAGGGATGATAAAATGCTTAATGTAAAAAATAATTATGAAAAATCTAATTCGAAAATTTATTATCTAAGTTTACTTTTTATTATAGTTCCATTAATTTTTTCAATAAGATATGTAACAAAGTTTAAAAGGAAAAGATAAGAAATTTTTTTTAGGAAAATATAATTTAATTAATTGACAAATAATGAAAATATGGTAAGGTTAACTTGGGTGGTATTTTTAACTGCACCAAGTTAACTTTTTGAAAAAAATTGAATAGCATTGAGAACATAACTTTTCTTAAGGTAAGAAAAAAATAGTAGTATTGCACTCTGAGGAGGTGATAATTATGAATTTTGGTTTTATTGGAGCAGGGAAAGTTGGTTTTTCTCTGGGAAAATATCTAAGTGAAAATGGGATTAGTATATCAGGATATTATAGTAAGAACTTGCATTCAGCCAATGAAGCAGGAAAGTTTACTAATTCAAAATCCTATGAAAATTTAGAAGATCTAATAAATATTAGTGATATTATTTTTATTACTACTGGTGATAGAGATATTGAGGTAATTTGGAATGAAGTTAAAAAATTACCTATAAATAAAAAGTTAGTTTGTCATTGTAGTGGTTCAATTTCTTCAGAAATCTTTTCTAATATAGAGAGCCTAGGTGCTTACGGTTATTCTATTCATCCAATCTTCCCAATTCGGGACAAATATAATTCATATAAAGATTTAAAAAAAGCTTTTATAACTATTGAAGGGCATGAAAAATACAAAGAGTATTTTAGTGATTTATTTAGAAGTTTTGGAAATAATACAGCTATTATTTCAAGTGAAAATAAATCATTATATCATGCAAGCGCTGTTATGGTAAGTAATCTTGTTTTAGGGCTTATAAATAGTGGAGCATCCTATCTTGAACAATGTGGGTTTTCAAAGGAGCAGTCTTTAGAGGCATTATTTCCATTGATTGAAGGTAACATAAATAATATTAAAAACAATGGAATTAAAGAAAGTCTTACAGGTCCTATTGAAAGAGGAGACTTAGTTACTATAAAAAAGCATGTTAATTCGATGGATAAAAGTAATCAGGAACTATATAAAGTGTTATCAAGAAACATAGTACCTATTGCTAAGGAAAAAAATAAAAGTAGGGATTATAGCGAAATAGAAGAATATTTAGGAGGATTTTATGAAGAATACAGTAGTAACTTTTAATCAAGCTAAGGAAAAAAATGAAAGAATAACTATGCTTACAGCATATGACTATTCTATGGCTAAATTAATGGACAATGCAGGGATAAATGGATTATTAGTTGGAGATTCATTAGGAATGGTTTGTCTAGGATATGAAGATACATTATCAGTAACTATGGAGGATATTATCCATCATACAAAGGCTGTAGCTAGAGGAGCAAAAAATTCTTTAATAGTAGCAGATATGCCTTTTATGTCTTATCAAACATCAGTATATGATGCTGTTGTTAATGCAGGAAGGATTATAAAAGAAGGACATGCACAAGCTATAAAATTAGAAGGTGGGCTTGAAGTTTGTGACAAGATTGAAGCTATAGTGAAGGCTTCTATACCAGTTATGGGACATATAGGCTTAACACCTCAATCAGTTAATGTTTTTGGTGGTTTTAAGGTTCAAGGTAAGAACGAAGAAGCAGCAAAAAGAATAATAGAAGAAGCTATAGCTATTGAAAAGGCAGGAGCTTTTGCTATTGTTTTAGAATGTGTACCAGCTAAATTAGCAAAAATAATTACTGATAAGTTAACCATTCCAACTATAGGAATTGGAGCAGGGGTTGGCTGTGATGGTCAAATTCTTGTATATCAAGATATGTTAGGTATGTATAGTGACTTTAAACCTAAGTTTGTGAAACAATATGAAAATATAGGTGAAAAAATAAATAGTGCTTTAACTAAATATATTGAGGAAGTACAAGATGGTGTATTTCCAGCAGAGGAGCACAGTTTTAAAATAGATGATGAAATAATTGAAAAATTATATTAAGGAGGTGTAACTGTGAAAGTTGTAAATAGCATTAAAGAAGTTAGAGAACAAGTGAAAGAGTGGAAAAAAGAAGGGTTAACAGTGGGATTTGTTCCAACAATGGGATATTTACATGAAGGCCATGAAAGTTTAATTAAAAGAGCTGCTTTAGAAAATCATAGAGTTGTAGTTAGTATATTTGTTAATCCAACACAGTTTGGTCCTAATGAAGATTTAGAAGCATATCCAAGAGATTTAGATAGAGATATGAAATTATGTGAAAATGCTGGATGCAGTATGATATTCCATCCAGGAGTTGAGGAAATGTATGGTGAAGGTTTTTCAACTTTTGTTGAGGTAGAGAATTTAACAAAAGGTTTATGTGGAAAAAGTAGACCTATTCATTTTAGAGGAGTTTGTACTGTAGTTTCAAAATTGTTTAATATAGTTGCACCTCACAAAGCTTACTTTGGAGAAAAAGATGCTCAACAGTTAGCTGTTATTAAGAAAATGGTAAAAGATTTAAATATGGATTTAGAAGTAGTCGGATGTCCTATAGTAAGAGAAGAAGATGGACTAGCTAAGAGTTCAAGAAATACTTATTTATCTAAGGAAGAAAGAGAAGCAGCAACTGTTTTAAATAAAGCGCTTTTAGAAGCTAAAGAAGCAATGAAACTAGGAGAGAGAAATGCCGAAAGAATAGTTGATTTAATAAGTAAAAGGATAAATGAAGAGGCACTTGCTAAGATTGATTATGTAGAAATTGTTGATAGTTTAACTATGGAAAAGGTAGATAAAATAGAAAAAACAGTTTTAGTTGCTATAGCTGTTTTTATAGGAAAAACGAGACTTATAGATAATTTTACTTATGAAATTTAAGAAAGGAAGTTTTAAAAAATGAAGGTTACAATGTTAAATGGTAAAATTCACAGAGCTACTGTAATGCAAGCAGAGTTAAATTATGTGGGAAGCATAACTGTGGATGAGGAACTTTTAGAAGCTGCTGGAATTCTAGAATATGAGAAAGTTCAAATAGTTGATATAGATAATGGAAATAGATTTGAAACATATACTATTGCAGGAGAAAGAGGTTCAGGACTTATATGCTTAAATGGAGCAGCTGCAAGATGTGTGCAAGTAGGGGATAAAATTATTATAATGTCTTATGGAGATATGGAAAGAGAAGAAGCTATAAGGCATAAACCAAAAGTTGTTTTTGTAGATGAAAAGAATAAAATAGAAAAAGTAACAAGATATGAAAAACATGGGTTATTAGAATAATATTAACTATAATACGAAAATCACTGAGTTGAACATAGAATTAATGAAAAAGTAGAGAATTCTATGATAGATTCAGTGATTTTGAATTTTTTTATAGCTAAATGTAAATTTTTTTTGAACATGATTAACAAAAAATTAAACAATTTGGCAGCAGAATAAGCGGTTTTGGCATAGTTTTATGCAATAAGTAATACAAGAAAATATATATAGAAAAAGTATTAAAAAAACACTTATTAACTATTAAATGATTAATAAAAAGACATTATTATTATTAAATTGATAAAATATTTAAATTAATAGTATATGTTGAAAATGTTATAATTAATCTCAAAATGGATTAAAATACTTAAATGATAATTATGGAACTTATTAATATTTGAAAATGTTATTCTAATATTATTAATAATAAATAATTAAAAATTAATCTAAAAATAATTTGCTTGAATCTAAGGCCTGTTTATAATAACAGGCTATTAAAGTTATGTGGTTTATTAGAAGAGATTTTACAAATATAAGTGAAATAATATTCTTTAGTTGGGAGAAACTTTAATGGGAGAAGAGATTTTGAAGAAATACGAGGCGAAAAGATTACCTTTGTACTATAGCTTTCTTAAGAGAACCTTTGACATAATAGCTAGTTTAATAGGTCTAATAATAGGTATTCCTATTGTTATAATAACTTGTATACTTGTTGTTATAGAAAGTAAAGGTAACCCTATATTTTGCCAAAAGAGAGTTGGCTTAAATAATAGAGAGTTTAATATGTACAAAGTTAGATCTATGAGAATGGATGCTGAGAAGAATGGAGCCCAATGGGCAGAAAAAAATGATCCAAGAGTCACAAAGGTAGGAAAATTTATAAGAAAAACAAGAATAGATGAAATACCGCAATTATACAACGTACTAAAAGGAGATATGACCTTTGTGGGACCTAGACCAGAGAGAGAAGTTTTTTATAAAGAATTTGAAAAAGATATAAGTAATTTCAGAGAAAGGTTAAAGGTAAAGCCAGGTGTAACAGGTTATGCACAGGTACATGGTGGCTATGATGTAACCCCGGCTGAAAAGTTAGAATTAGACTTATACTATATAGAACATATGAGTGTAGGTATGGATTTGAAAATGATATTTAAGACTGTTTCTGTTATATTTACAGGAGATGGTGCAAGGTAAATAATTATAAAATAAGAAGCTTGACTTAAGTTATTAAAACTTTAGGACAAGCTTCTTATTTTTATCTGGGATTATAGTCTCTAGTTACTAGAGAAAGTTTTTCAGATATTAGTTTTTTACCTTTAAGATTATATCATTTACCTTATCCGTTATTTTGAACTTATTACTTACTGCTTCCACATAAATTTTGAGGTATAGATTGTGCATTTTGATAACAGCTTCTGAACCATTAATTTCAAATTTATAGGCAAAATATTTTTGAAGTTCATCAACACAAGTGTAAAACATTTTATTTACATTATTTTGTGTAGCTGAGCATAAAATCATATCTTCCATTTCATCAGCTTTTGAGTAAAATAATTTAATTACATACATAAAGATGTCACCTCATTCTTGAAATATTATTATGGTTATATGGAAAATTACTATACAAAAAGTTAAAGAATAAAATATTAATTTATAGATTTATTTCCGTAAATTGTTATTTATAATTCTAGTTTAATCCTATGTTTAAGCAACTGTCAAGAAAGTTAGATTTAAAATTAAATGTTATAAAACAGCTAGGAATTATCTAGTTTAAAATGGATAAATTTAAAGAGATTATACATATAAATCTTCAATATTTTTATAATAAAAATGATGATTTATAAATTTTTTTATTAGCACTTGACTTAAAGAGGGGAATTGGTAGTATTATTAAGATAATGAAAACCAATTTTAGAATAAAGTGCAGTTAAATTGGAGTATTTCGATAGAATTAAAATACAAAAGAAATTAAGTAGTTATACTTAAAGGGAGTGGAAAAAATGGCGTTATTATTTAGAAGCGAATTTAAATCTTTTGATGATGATAGCATCAAAAAATTAACAGTTTTTGATGAGCTTAAATTAAATGAAAAAGTAACTTTAAAAAATAGATTAGTAATGGCACCTATGACAACATGTGCATCAAATGATGACTTGACTGTTGCTGATGATGAAGCAGATTACTATGCTGCAAGATCAACAGGGGTTGCTATGGTTATAACAGGATGTACATTCTTCCAACCAAATGGTCAAGGATTCAAAAATCAATTTTATGCAGGTAGTGATGAGTTTATACCTTCATTAAAAAAATTAGCTGATGCTATAAAAGGTCAAGGGGCTAAAGCCATTCTACAAATATTCCATGCTGGAAGAGTAGGAATACATGAAGATTTAGTGGCTCCATCAGCAGTAAAATCAGCAAAAGGACCTTTAGATGGTTCAGAAGCTAGAATACCAAGAGAGTTAAAAGAAGAAGAAATAAAAGAAATAATAAATGGATTTTATGAAACTACAAGAAGAGCTATAGAAGCAGGATTTGATGGTGTTGAAATTCATGGAGCTAATGGATACTTAATTCAACAATTCTTCTCAGGTGCTTCAAATGTAAGAACTGATGAGTGGGGCGGAAGCTTAGAAAATAGAATTAAATTCCCTCTAGCAGTTATTGAAGCTGTAAACAAAGCTAAAAAAGAATTTGCTGATGAAAGCTTTATAGTAGGATACAGATTCTCACCAGAAGAAGAAGAGGAAAATGGAATCACTTTAGCTGATTCAGAATTCTTAGTTGATAAATTATCAGACACAGAATTAGATTACTTACATTTATCAACAGCTCACTACAGAGCAACACAAAAAAGAGATAACAGTGATAGAAGATATATAGGATCAGTAATGATAGAAAAAATTAATGGTAGAAAACCATTAATTGGTGTTGGTGAAGTTATGACAAAAGTTGATGCAAACAATGCATTAGAGAAAGTTGGATATAGCTTACTAGCTTTAGGACACTCAATAGTAGCAGATCCTGATTGGGTAGAAAAAGTTCAAAGAGATGAGCAAACAGATATGTTTATACATCCAAATGCTTTAGCAGAACAACACATACCAGTAAAAATGGCTGAAATGATGAAGAGCGTTAAAAACTGGTTCTACTTTATGTAATATAATATTAAAGATAGAAAGAGAGCCTTAGAAATAAGGCTCTTTTTTATTTTTTTAATAAAATTTTTTATAATTAAAGAGTTGGAGATTTTGAGTTATAAGGAAAAATAATTTAGTTTAATGTTATAATTATTATAAATGCGTTAAAAATTAAAATGAGTATATATTTAAAATAGTATAGGTATTATCTATTGAGTTGGGGGTGAAAAGTTATGACTATGTACTTGAATACAACTAAATCTTTTGAAAATTATCAAGAACTTTTTAATGAAGAATATTTTATTGATAAGTCCAAGATAATAGAATTAATTAATAATAGAATATTTACTAAAAGTAAGTATGTTTGTATAACAAGACCAAGGAGATTTGGAAAATCATCAGTTGCTGATATGTTAGGAGCTTATTACTCTAAGGCAGTAGATTCAAGGGAGATTTTTGATAACCTAAATATAGGAAAAAGTAAAAATTATGAGAAACATTTAAATAAATATAATGTGATTAATATATCATTTAATGAGATATCAGAAATTGGAGATACTTACGATGATTATATAAAAATGATAAGAGAAACTATACAAAATGATATAGTAGAAAAGTATCCAGAAATTAATCCTAATAATTATTTTAATATAAGTTCTATGTTATATGATACTAAAGATAAATTTATATTTATTTTTGATGAATGGGATTATATCTTTAATAATAATCTTTTTGTAGAAAATCAAAATGATTTTCTAGAGTTTTTAAGAAATCTTTTAAAAGATCAATCATATGTAGCTTTGACATATATGACAGGAGTTTTACCTATAAAGAAATATTCCAGTGGTTCTGCCCTTAATATGTTTGATGAATTTACATTTTTAAAAGATCGGATATTTGGTGAGTATTTTGGATTTACTGAAGAAGAAGTTATAAGATTATGTAATAAAAATGGAGAAGTAAATTTTAAAGAACTTGAAAGTTGGTATAATGCTTATGTTACTGCAAAAGGGATTAGAGTTTATAATCCACGTTCGGTGATAAAAGCCCTTCAAAATAATTATTGTGAAAGTTATTGGACTAATACTGGTGCAATGGATGAAGTTGCAGAGTATATTAAATATAATACATTAGAAATTCGTGATGATGTAATAGAGATGATTACTGGTGAAGAGGTTGATATAATAATAGATCAAGAATTTAGAGCAGGGCAAGGAACGCCAAGAACCAAAGAAGAAATATATTCTGCTATGATAGTACTAGGATTTTTATCTTACTATGATGGTTACTTAAAAATTCCTAATAAAGAACTTATGAAGGAATTTGAAAAAGCTTTAAAAGATAAATCCTTTGGGTATGTTTCAAAAATAATTGAAGAACTTTAAATAAAGTAAAAATTTTAGCCTTAACTATTATTAATAATTAGTTAGGGCTAATTCTATATTGAAATAATTATATAATTTATGAAATTATTCTAGGAAAAAATTTTTTTATATAGAAAAATAAATTGAGGATGATAAAGTTAAGGTATAGAGAAGATTTTACCAAGGGGTGTTTTATAATGGATTTAAAGTACAGAGAAAATTTAAATCAAAAATTTAAGCTTTATAGAGCTAGTAATAGAATTTATGAAGGTTATGAAATTAATAAAAATGAAGTAACTATAGATTTTCAAGAAATAAAAATTAGAATTACTTATTTTAATGATGAAATAGTAAAGGTTTTCTTTTTTGAGGATGGAGATGTAGAAAGTATAACTAATGCAGTAATTCTTAAAGCATTTTCAAAACAATTAAAAATAGAAGAAAATAAAGATTTTTTATTTATAAAAGGGGAAAAAGTTATTACTGAAGTTAATAAAAGGACAACAGAAATAAATTTTAGAGATATTGATGAAAATATTATTTGCGAAGACTTTCAACCAACCTTTAAGGATGATAAAGGAAATATTTATATATCAAAGGTTAATAGTGCAAAGGCATATTATGGTTTAGGTGAAAAAGGTGGAAGTCTAAATAAGAAAGGAACTTATACAGAAAATTATAATACTGATGATCCAGATACAGATGATAGTTATCTTCAATATTATAAGACAATTCCTTTTTATGTAGCATTACAAGAAAAGAAACCTTATGGAATTTTCTTTGATAATAGTTATAGAAGTTATTTTGATATGGGAAAAGCTTATGAAGATAGAATATTTTTTGGAGCAGTAGGTGGACAAGCTATATATTACTTTATTTTAGGAGCTTCCATAAAGGATGTAGTTTCTAACTATGGAAATCTAACAGGAAAAATGGATATGCCTCCAATTTGGTCTTTAGGTTATCAACAAAATAGGTTTAGTTATTTTACACAAGAAGAAGTTAATACTATTGTTGAAAACTTCAAAAAGAAGGAAATACCTTTAGATGTAGTTTATTTAGATATAGATTATATGGATGGTTTTAGGGTAATGACCTTTAAGGAACCACATTTCAATAAAGCTAAGGAGCTTATTAGTGAATTAGAAGAAAAGGGAATTAAGGTTGTAACAATTTTAGACCCAGGGGTTAAGGTTGATGAAAACTATGACCTATATAAAAGTGGGCTTAGAGGAAATCATTTTACAAAAAAATTAGATGGAGAAGTTTTTGTTGGAGCAGTTTGGCCAGGGGATAGTGTTTTTCCTGATTTCTCTAATAATGATACTAGAAATTGGTGGAAGAATGAGCTAAAAAAATTTATAAAAGATTATAATATATCGGGAATTTGGAATGATATGAATGAACCTTGTGTATTTAATAGTAACAGTAAAACCATGGATGAAAGATGTATTCATAATGGAGACTTTGGAGTTATAGAACATAAGGAGTTTCATAATAGATATGGATTGGAAATGAGTAGATGTTCACATGAGGCTCAAAGAGAACTTCATAAGAATAAAAGGGAGTTTTCTATGACAAGAGCTACTTATGCTGGTGGACAGAGATATTCTTCTATATGGACAGGAGACAATAGTAGTAAATGGGATCAAATGAGAATGTCTATTTCAATGAATGCAAATTTAGGGATAAGTGGATTTTCCTTTGTAGGAAATGATGTTGGTGGCTTTGGACTAGATTGTACAGAAGAACTGTTCATAAGATGGATGGAGCTTGGTACATTCTTACCTATTTTCAGAAATCATTCAAATATGTATACAAGAAGACAAGAGCCATGGGCATTTGGACCTAAAGCAGAAAAAATAGCTAAAGAGCATATAGAACTTAGATATGAGTTAATGCCTTATATTTATAATTGTTTTTATGAATCTTACAAAAAAGGTATTCCTGTATTTAGACCTCTTGTAATGGAGTTTGAAAATGATGAAAATGTTTATAATATGAGAGAACAATTTATGTTTGGAGAGAGCATATTAGTAGCACCAGTTCTTTATGAAGGAGAAAGAGAAAAAGTAATTTATTTACCTGAAGGAAAATGGTACAACTATAAAACTAATCAATGTTTTGAGGGTAAGAAGAGATATAAATTTAAATGTCCTTTAGATGAAATATTGTTTTTTGTTAAAGAAGGTTCTATAATTCCGACTTATAGTGAAAAATATAAAAATATGGATGAGAGACCTAATAAAGTCCTTCATAAAATTTACGGTGAAAATGCAAAGAGTACCTATTATTATGATGATGGAAAAACTATGGAGTATAAAAATAATAAATTTAATCTTTATAACATAATAGTTCAAGATGGAGAAATTTCTGTAGATACAGTTGAAAGGAATATTGAAGAGGAAAATTTTAGTTTTATATTAATTTAAAACTTATATTTATTTAGAGACAGATAAGTTTAACTGTCTCTAAATTTATATATAGATGAAAATATGAAAGGAAGGATGAAATTTTGAAAAATAATATAAAAAATAATTTTATGACTTTTAATTTAAAATATGATTTTACTTCAGAAGGGAAGGATTCTTGGAATTTAAGGTGTAAAAAAATATTAAATGTAATAGAGAAAAACAATCCTATTTGTATTGGAACTCAGGAAGGATTGATTCATATGCTTAGTTCTATAGAAAAAAATCTTAAAAATTATAGTTATATTGGCAAAGGGAGAGAAAAAGGAGGTGGAGGAGAACATAATGCTATTTTCTATAGGAATGATGTATTAGATCCTATTTACTGGAGACAATTTTGGCTTTCAGAAACTCCTAATATAGCTGGAAGTAAAAGTTGGGATACAGCATGTGAAAGAATTTGTACCTATTGCAAGTTTAAAAATAAGTTAACTAATGAAGAATTTATTCTTTATAATACACATTTAGACCATGAAAGCCAATTAGCAAGAGTAAAAGGAATTGAATTAATTATAAAAACTATAAAAGAAAATTATATGAGAGAAGGTATTAAATTTATCTTAATGGGAGATTTTAATTGTTATTTAGATGATGAAGTATTTCAAGTAATAAGCAAGGAAAAATCTAAAGAATTTCAAATAAAAAATCTTTATAATGAATTTAATCATAATATATTAGGAACTTTTCATGACTTCAAAGGAGGCTTTGAAGGTGGAATAATTGACTATATTTTAGTTTCTAAAGAGATAGGATGCAGTAATCTTTATATAGATAGCAGGAAGATAGATGATTCATATCCATCAGATCACTATGCACTTATAGGAACCTTAAAGCTATAAGAAAAGAAAAAATTATATCATGATAAAATAATTGTTTTTCTATACCTCAAATTAAGTTTTAATGAATTTATCTTAGTAATTTTTTATTAAATTATAAGAATGACATATTGAAAGATAATTTTAAATCTCCAATTTTTATATTTAACTAATAATTTTGGGGAAATTAAATAAATATTTAAATTTGCATTATATAATATAACTATCTAAATTATCTTGGGGGAAGAATTATGAGTAGGGAAGAAGATGATAAAGAATTAAATAAAGAAAATAAAAATATGTTTTTTCCTATTGCTAGATTAAATTAAATAATATTATGAAAGTAGAATTGGGGTAAACTTTGTATATTACAATAGATGAAGATGATTTAAAAAGGGTAAAATTGAAAATTAATAGTACTGAGAAAATAAATAGAATAAAAAAATTTCAAAAAGATTTTTTTATATACTCTATTATTATGATAGTAATAATTTTGTCTATATATCATTTATACTTAAAAATAAATAATATTCCTGCTTTAAGTGAGGAATTTTCAATTCTTAATATGGTAGTTATAGTTTCTTTTGGCTTTTCTTCAGTATTGATATGTATTAATAAATTAAAAAATGAAAATTTTGAAGGCTCTAGGTATAAATATTTATTTGATCAATTTTTTATTAATGTTAATTCTGAAAAAAAGAATTACTTTTAATATCTAAAAAAACTAATATAAAAATAAACTTAATTAAAGAAAATATTGAAATGTATAATGATACATTATTGTTGTACCATAATAAAAATCTAGTGGATATTATTCATTTATATTAATAATGAATATTTGAAATTTAAATGTGATGTTATAGAACAAAAATTATATTGGAGTGATATAGAAAAGGTGAAATTTTCTAAAGATTATATTCTAATAAAATATAAATCTGAAATGATATTTATTTCAAAGGGAGAAAATGTTGAAAAATTTAAGGGATTTGAGAATTATGTAAAAGAGTATTATGTTGCAAATAAACTTTAGAATTAGTGTATTAATATTGCTTGTTAAATATATATAGAAATATTTTGTAATACGTATTAAATGTCTAATAAAGTCCTCTTAAATTATAATTTTAAGTAATGAAAAAAGTTAAGAGTTAAGCATTCGTGTAGTATCTAAAATAGAAATAATAAAAGGCAAAGAGGATGTATCTACAAATTGATATATCCTCTTATTTTATTTGTTAGTTGCAGTTTAGTAAATCATGAATATTTATAAAACCAGTAAAGCCATTATCATAAGAAACTTCAAAATAATATTCTTTTTGATTTATTTTTGGTGATATTCCAGTCACTTGATTAATTACATAAATAGGTTCTTCTTTATATGAAATTGTTTTCAAAACTGAACCTGAAGTATATGGGGTATTTAATATATTTATTTTATAATCTGGATTAGTATAGCATAAAGTACTATAAGTTAAACTTTGATTAACATATCCTACTAATCCATTTGATGTTTTAACTTTATACCAAATTATATGATTTTGTGTTCCATGCTCCCTTTCTACTACTTGTCCTAGAACTTTTAATGGAACTGATTTTTTATTAATTATTTTTAGAGCTTGCCCTGCTGAAGATGGAATATTAAGTATTTCACAAGATGTATTAGGATTAGTATTTACTATTTTCCCAGTCATATTATTAGGAATCAAGCTTATATTATTCCAAACAACCTTACCATTTTTAACTTTCCCCAAATTTGCGAATTTAGTTGTATTACTATTTCCTTGAATATTTTTTCCTCTATTTGTCCCTTTATTGGCAGATATGCTATTTTGCGAAGTGTTTAAGCTATTATGACTTTTTTTTATTGAATTATTACCTACTTTTGAACTTTTATTACTGTTTATATTAGATGATACATTAGAAATTGATAAGCTTTTTATTCTAGTTATTATATTTTTAATTGAGCTTATATTGCTAGTAGAATTTATACTACTAGTTAAGTTTGTATTCTTAGTAACATTAGAATGGTTTGTACTAGTAGTTGATGTATTAATATTTCCTGAATTAGCATTTATATTATTTACTATTGTTGAATGACTAGTATTATTAGTAGGGATTGTGCTTACATATTCTTCATAAATGAAACCTGTTTGTCCATTGACACTTACTTTATACCATTGTCCTTGTTTTCCAAGTATATTAAGACTTGTTCTATTAGTTAAATATCCTATAATATTATTTCCAATAGATGGATTACTTCTAAGTCTTACATTACTAGATACATTAATTATTTGTCCGTTTCTTGATAATTGTGTAAATGAATCCTTAGTTCCATTTAATATACTTTGCATATTAACTACATTTATATATCCAACTGCCCCAGTCTCTTGAACTCGAACCTTGCAAAAGTTACCTTGTTGTTTTCCTAATAGTGTTAACATTTCTCCAGTTGACAAATTTGATATTATTCCAGAGCCGTTAGATAATCCATATAAATTTATATTGGAGTTTCCCTTAACAACTACAGCTTCATTAGTTGATGAATTATTTATGTTATTTGTCATTAACATTTTGTTTACGATTTTGGTTGTATTCTGACTATTCATCATTGCTGGAGTTGCCATAGCAGTTCCTATTGTAGCTGTTGCTAGTAACCTAATTAAGGCTTTATTTTTCATTTGTTTTCCTCCATTACTATTTATTTTATACCAACTTTATAATACACTTATTTAAATGTAATTGTATTAACAATTTAGAAACATTTATAAGTTTTAATAAAAGTAGTAAAATGAATAATTAATATTTTTTTCTAATTAGTTATGCTTTTAGTTTGAGAAGAATTGAGGAGTACAAATCACATATAATATTTTTGTATAAGTAAATCTGATTTTTACGAAAATATTTAAGTTTATTTTTATAAATATTAATTTTTCAAATTGTTCTTTTTTTCTTGAAAAAAGGTTAAGATTCTTATGATATCATAATAGTATATATTTGGAAATATAACATATAAAGAGGTGAAGTTTTGTATATTTCAATAGATGTGAATGATTTGAAGAAGGTAAATCAGGAATTTAATAATAACTATAAAAAAAATAGAATAAAAGCATTTAAAAGAACATCTTATATACATTCTTGTATTTTAGTAATGGTAATTTTAGCATTATTTAGTATATATCTTATAATAAATAATACTTTAATTTTATATGTCAAGAAAGATTTTATTATTATTTCTATGGTTATGCTATCTTTTTGTTTAGTTCCTATATTTATGGTTATCAATAAACTAAATGACAAGAATTTTTCAAGTTTTAGATATAAATATTTACTTGATCAATTTTTTATTAATATTGATTCTGAAAAAAAAGAGCTACTTTTGATGTCTAAAAAAACGAGCATAAAAGTAAATTTAATTAAGGGAAATATTAAGATAAGTAATGATATTTTATTGTTATATAATAATGAAAATATAGTAGCTATTATTCCATTGTATAAGTTAATAAATAAAAAATATTTATTAGATAGAATTGAAGAGAATGTTGAGGTAATTAAGTATGGTGATTAAATTATCTTATAATTTAAATCAAAATAAAGTTATAAATAAATATTTTCTTGAAGCTTACACGGAAAGGTTAATGATTAGTTCTTTTGTAGTTGCTTCATATATTATATATCTATTTATAGATTCTTTAGATTTTGTTAAAGGACAAAATCTAATTACAATTGGAATATTTTTTTCTATAATATTTATTTTTTATTTCATATTTATATACAAAGTTTTGATGAGATTTTTTATTGAACAGACTTTTGAGTGTTTTGAAAATTATAATAATATTTATTTAGATATGAAAGATGAATATTTAATTCTAAATCGTGATATTATAGAAGAAAAATTATATTGGAAAGATATAAAAAAAATAGAATTTTCTAAAGATTATATTGTAATGAAATATAAAACTGAAACAATATTTATTTCAAAGGGAGAAGATGCTGAAAAGTTTAGAGACTTTGAGAATTATGTAAAAAAACATTATATGGCGAATAAGAGTTAGAATTTCAATTATTTATTTAAAATATTTATATTGCTTCTTAAACACATAAGGAAATATTTTCAATATATATATCATTATAACTAGTTAATTTTAAGCGATGAAAAAAAGTTTGTTTACTTATTTTCATTGCTTTTATATTTTTATTGTGAACCAATTAAATCTACTATTGGATATAAAAGAATTATTAATGGTAACATTAATAAATTAATATTAGTTATGATTTACTTTTTCACATGAGACTTTTTATGCTTAAGATAAAGTATAGTATTACTTCGTATTGTTTTCTAGGAAAAATTTAGCATTATTGAAGGAATGGATTAAAGGTTCTCTTACATGTTTTGATATTTCTTCATTTTTATTATTTAATTCGAACTGTGCAAAAGTTGCTGTTTTAAATAGAAAAGAAAGAACTATGTCCTTTTCTTTTTCTGAAAAATCAGAAGTAGTTTTATAGTAATCTACTAAAAGTTCAACAATATAATTATAATAATAAAGATTAGAATCATTATTTTTTATTTTTAATACAAGCTTAGGAATATCTCCAAATTTTATACAATTTCCTAGAAGTTTTAATGCAAGATCCTTTGATATAAAATAACCTAAGGAATCAATATCATTAAAATTTTTCATATAAATATAATTATTTGGTTCATTAAAATAGATATCTGCAAAATAATGTGCTCTATCAGCGCATTCGTATATATTTTTTTCATTTAGTAATTCTTTATTTATTTTTTTCTCTATAATCTTGATATGATTTGTCTAATGTGTAACTTCTAAGCAATAAATCACTAATTTTTTTATCTTCTATATTTTCTAGCTCTTTAAATTTTTCTTTTTTTTGTATTCAATTACTCTTTCAGATTTAGGAATAGTAATATTATTATTGAAGTTTTCTTGAGCACATCCAGTTAACACAGCTAAAGAAGTCATTAGAGGTATTGTAAGTGAAGAATAGATTTATAGGAAGTGGGAAATGGATTAGGGCTGTATCAAATTGATTAAATAATCAATTTGATACAGCCCTATGTCGAAAGAGACAGTGAAAACCCACAAGGAATTTAAGTACATATTAATAAATAATATAAAGTGTTGGACTTAATGTTTAATTTAATCTACAAATATATTATATCACATAATGTAAAGGTATTCAATAAATTTAATAGACAATGGTAGTTGGTAATTTTTCTATAACTTAAAAATTAAATTAGTTATAGTATCTAAATAATTTAAGGATTTAAATATTATAGATATAATTTATCTACTTGATTTTGTATTTTTATTATATTTAGGGTGCTGAATAAAAAAATCTGTAAAATAGAAAAGCAATCCTTTATAGTATAATGGATTCATTAAAAAATAGTTAATATGTTTTTATGTTGTATTTAATAGATGAATATAACATAAAAAAGATAATATAAAAACAAGAAAAAAACTTGAAATTTATAATTTTCAAATATTTAAATTGTAAAATATAGTTATTTAACAATATAATTATAATAATATATTTATATGGAGGAAAATATGAATAAATCAATATCATTTTTTTTTGTATTCAATATCTTTAATAAAATTCTTGGTGAAAATAGTAGGAGGAGCTCTTAATTTTCTTGTAATAAATCAATGCATTTTAGGAATTTATTTTTCTTTTGAAATGAAGTATTCGATATTTTTTATAAGTACACTTTTTATTAATATTATCTTTTGTATATTATCAATTGTTTATTATATATTAGAAGAAAGGATATGTAGATTTATAAAACCTTTATTTATGTTTTTTTTAATAACTACTATTATAGCAATAAAGAGTGATTTTTTTATTTTTATAAGTATTATAATGAGTATAAATATAGTTTTATTTGTATTAGAATATATTAAAACTAGGTATGAGAGTGAGGCTGTTTAACTAATAAACTGAGGTTTAATCTAAAACAGTATTGATGTTAGTATAAAATAGGGTCACGGTTAACCTAATTAAGTAAAATTATATTTAGTTAGATAGGATGTGTTTCTACTATGTGGAGAAGTAAAAAAATATGATTTTGATAAAAAGAAATATTTATAAGACTTTTGAAGAAGCTAAAATAGCTATTTTTAAATATATTGAAAGTTGGTATAATAATAAAAGGCTCATTCTTCTATAGATTACAAAACTCCAAATGAGTTTGAAAAACTATCTAAAAATGCAGCCTAGTAAAATTTAATTTTTTGTATCCAAGATATTGAGATAAGTCCATATTAATTTATCTGATATAATTAGTTTTTAAAACATTTAGGTACAATTCCTTGCTATAATTTTGTGTAGAAGCTTAATTATAACAAGGTTTTATCATAACTGTTTTTTTGTTAAATTGTAAAATTATTCAGATGTTTTTGTACTATTATAGTTTGTATTACTTTTTTAACACCTTATGATATATAAAGTGTGAGAATAATGAGTTGGACCAAGCAAACCAATCTCTTGTAAATTTCTTTGGATTATCACAGTGGAAGCCTTCGTGCATATAAGTTTTACCTCCATCTGTATTTTTTAATGTTTCTACTAAATAGTTAATTTCATCTTCATTATTTGTAGTTAATCCTTGCATTGAAAGAGCAATGTGCCAAATATATTGAGGAGGTGTGTGAGGACTTCCTATACCTTTAGCAGCTTTTCCTTCATAGTAAAAAGGATTATTATTGCTTAGAATAAATCTTCTTGTATTTTGATATATTTCATCATCAATTGTTTTATATCCTATATATGGAATAGAAAGTAGGCTTGGAACATTAGCATCATCCATAAAATTATGATTTCCTAAACCATCTACTTCATAAGCATAGATTTTTCCGTAGCCTTCCTTTTCTACTATAGCAAACTTTTCAATAGCTTCATCAATTTCACTTTTTAGTTTAGAAGCTTTGGTTTTAAGACTAGAATCATTATAAATTTCATCTGCTATTTCTTCTATGTATCCTAAAACAACAGAGGCAAACATATTAGCAGGAACTAAGTACCCGTATTCACAAGCGTCATCACTAGGTCTAAAACCAGACCAAGTCATTCCAGTATAGCCAACAGGATTTCCAAGACCATTGTTGCAAAGAGTATCTGTTGGAGAACAATTTAATCTTTGGAATGAGTAATCAGATTTTTCAAGGTGGTATTGTTCAGTATTCCATAAATCTATTATAATTTCAAATACTTTTTTTATTTCTTTATTGAAGAAACTATCGTCATTACTTGTCTTCCAATATTTATATATTAACCTTACAGGATAACAAAGAGAATCTATTTCGTATTTTCTTTCCCACACCCAAGGACTATCCTTAGTTATATCATTATCCCATTTTCTACCGTTAGCTTCTTTATTAAAAGCATTGGCATAAGGATCAATTAAAATACATTGCATTTGTCTATTGATTAACCCAATGAAAATATCCTTAAGTTCTGCATAGTCATTTATGAAAGGCAAATAATGTTCAATTTGTGAAGTTGAATCCCTAAGCCACATAGCAGGAATATCACCAGTAATTATAAAGGTATCATCTTCAGCTATATTTAAAGTAGTTTCCATTGTATCTATAAAACAATTAAAAAATAATTTTTTTAACTTTTCATCTTTAATATTTTGGCTAACATCAGTAGCTATATTTCTGATTAATTTTCTATAGTTTTCTAATTTAATTTCATAATCAATTGTCATAAATATACCCCTTATTAATTAAAATTTTAATTATCTTATGCTATTGTAAATGTTTTTTTCTTTTAGCAAAATACTTCTTAAGAACCTTTCTAGAATAAGTTAAATGATTTTATAATTAATCCAGTTAAAATCAAAATTTATTGTTGAGCTTTACTTAAGTTTTCTAGTTCTTTAATTAGAGTTTTATTAGCAAATACAAACATAAAGGAAAGAATACTTGCTATAAATAAAACTGTTGTACCAGGACTTATTTCAAATAAAACTAAAGACATAAGTAATAATAAAATATTTGTTATAGCTAATATTGGTCTTGTAAATATTAAAATAAATGAATTTTTAAAAATATCTAATGTTTTTATTGAAAATAAACTTACTAGTAAAGATATAAAAGGTGTCATTAAAATTAGTAGAAGTAAAAGTCCTACAAATAAACAACTTAAAAGAGTACTATTAAAAGCTACTTTAAAAAATTTTATATTTGAGTATAAAGCAAGTATTAATAGAAGTTCTACAGCCCATATAAAAATACTTTGCTTAAAGCTTAACAAGAATCCCTTTTTGAAGTCACTTATTATATTTAAATCTTTATTTTTAAAAAACTTATTCATACAGTAAATTAAAATATTAAATGAAGGAACTGTTGGTAAAAGACAAAGTAAGAATAAAGGTAAGTAATTAAATATATTACTTATACCAACAAATAAAAAGAATAAGATAACAGGTATGTTAAAAAACATAAAGAGTAAATTAAGAGCAAAGAAAGAAAAAATATAATTAAAAACATCGAAAATCTTTTCTAAATTAAAAATTTCTGACATAAAAAATCCCCCTTTTAAAAGAATGAAAATGTTTTCTGATAAAGCTAGTATAATTTAATTAATGTGCAAATTCAAACTTTTATGTAATTATTACAGGAAAATATATAAAAAATACATTAAATATATAAATTTTACATTTAATCTATTTAAAATATAATTTTATTATGATTAAATGAGAATATAGGGAGTGGATTAAAACTATATTTGAATTAAGTTTATGTTTATTATAGAGGGGGAGAAATTTATAAAATGAAAAGATCTATGCTCTATAAAAAATTATTTTTTACTTATACTTTGGTTGCAGTGTTTTTAGTGGGCATATTTGATGTATATATAATAAATTATGTTAAGTCTAATAATAAAAAAAATAGATTTTATTTAGGAGAAAAATTAGCTAATGATATTAATGAAATAATGAAGGAAATAGAAAATTCTAATAAGTATTTAATTAATAATATGTATTATGATTATATATTGAATAAAGATATAATCAAGTTTTTAAATAATGATACTAATGATTATTTAAAAGAAAAATTAGATATTTTCTCTCAGGATAAAGAGTTTACCTATAGAGGGGTAGAAGCTTTTGTAGAAAAGTCATTTATATCAAGCGATAAAATACTTAACATTACTTTTATTAGTAATAAGTTAGAAGAATATAAATCTTTTAATGATTTAAATCAAATTAGATATAAAAAGATAGAAAATTTTAATGAGGTAATGGACAATTTGCCTAAGATGATTTTTTTTGAAAATAAGTTGTTTTGTATTAATGATATAAAAAATCCAGATAATCTTAGAGTAGAAGGAAAGTTAGTTATAAGTTATTCCTTAGATTCAATAAAGAACATAATTTCAAAATATGGCGATGATTATGGAGTTTTATTACTAGACACAAAAAAGAAAACTGTTTTTAAGGATGAAAATTATTTTGATAGTGTTAATATAAATGATCTAATGAAGTTAGAAAATAAAGAAAGATTAAAACTAAAGAAAGGATTAAGTGGAGTTAGATTTAATTTTTCAGATGATATTGGAATTATAACTAGTATTTCAACAGAAAATTTAATTGAATCACCTAAGATATTTTATAATTCTATAATTCTTTTTAATATTGTAGCCTTAATTGTAACCTTATCCATATTAAAAATTAAGCTTGAGAAATTTACAGAAAGAACTAATAATATTTTAGGTGCAATGGAAGAAGTTAAAAGTGGAAATTTAAAGGCAAGAATACCAATAGATAATGAAAAAGATGAAATAAGATATATATCAGAAAACTTCAATGAAATGTGTATGGAGTTAGATAAATATATAAATAAAAGTTATTTAGCAGAAATAAATCAGAAAAAAGCTGAAATGGTAGCATTGCAAAATCAAATTAATCCTCATTTTTTATATAATACGCTAGAATGTATTAGAATGAAGGCTATTTGTAATGGAGATAAAGAAGTAGGAAAAATGCTTTATAATTTATCTTTTCTTTTTAGAAAGCAAGTGAAAGATAATAATATCATTACTTTAAAGGGAGAATTAGATTATTGTACAAAATACATGGAAATATTTAAATTTAGATATAAAGATAAATTTGATTTTAATATAGATTGTCCAAGTGAATTTTACAATAATGAAATGATAAAATTTACTTTACAACCTTTAGTAGAAAATTATTTTGTTCATGGAATATTGTTAGATGAAAAGGATAATTTTATAGAAATTAAAGTTGTAAAATTAAATGATAAATTAAAAATTATAATTGATGATAACGGAAGAGGAATTCCTATAAATAGATTAAAAGAGCTAAATGAAAATATATCAGAAGGAAGTCTTGAGAATACTGGAGAAAAATCTATAGGAATAATTAACGCACAGGAAAGAATTGTAGGAACTTATGGAGAAGATTATGGAATAAAGTTGGAGAATAATAGTAAAGGGACAAGGGTTATTGTTACTATTCCTTGTAAAGAGGTGAATTAAATTATGAAAAAGGTTATGCTAGTTGATGATGAAATTTTTATAACAGAAGGTTTAAGAAGTATTATAGATTGGGAAACATTAGGATTAGAAGTTGTTCAAAGTGCTGAAAATGGGGAAGAGGCACTTAAAAAATTTAATGAAAATCCTGTAGATATAATAGTTACAGATATAAATATGCCAAACAAAACAGGTTTAGAGTTAGTTAAAGAATTAAAAGAAGCTGGTCATAATGTAAAGTTTATAATTTTAAGTGGTTATGATGAATTTTCTTATGCTAAAAAGGCTATAGAGTACGGTGTAGAAAATTATATATTAAAGCCAATAGATGAAGAGGAATTAGAGGAAGCTTTAAAAAAACTTGTTGATAATATAAATAAAGAAAAAACTATTATTAATAAAGGTCTTGATAAGACAGGAAAACTTTTAGCTTTTTTAAATGGTAAATATGATTTAAAAGAAATTATAGGAATAAAAAATGATATGTATGTAGATTTTTATAAAGAAAATTATACTGTAAGTAATATTTTTATAAATAGTAAAAAGGATAAAAATTTATATATTAATATAGATAATTTAGTTGAGAATATTTTTGAAGGTCAATATGAAATTTTATATCAGTTTGATGGACAAATTATTATAATCAACAGTTGGAGTAAGGACTTTACAGATAATGATATTCTAAATTCCTATAATAAATTAAGGGAAAAACTTTTAGATAATTTAGATTATGATTTCTTCATATCAATAGGTTCTAGGGTAAGCATAATAGATGATTTAAAAGAAAGTTATTTTACTGCTAAAGAATTAAAAAAATATATGCTAACAGAGGGGACAAATATAGTTTTTAATAAAGATATGGTCTCAGATACAGAGTATAAAGAATTGAATTTTAATCAAGAAATTGATGAAATAAATAAGTTTATTATAGAAAAGGATAAGGAAAAATTAAAAGCTCATATAGAATTTATTTTTGATAATAAAAACTTAACACCTAAAAATATTTATGATTTATCAATAAAGATAATATTATTAGTGGATAAAATTTTAGATGAATTTAAAGTTGGAAAGAAATATACAAGAGAGAGTTTAAGTGAAACAATTATAGAATTATGTAATGAAAGTACAAGAGAAAGTGTTAAAGCTTTTATAATTAGTGAGATGGACGAGCTTATGGCAGTTATGTATTCCAATACTGTAAAATATAGTCCTGTTGTTCAGCAAATAGTTAATATTGTTAATAAGAGATATTATGAAGATTTAAGCCTTAAAACATTGGCTAATCAATATAATATAAATAGTTCTTATTTGGGACAAATATTTAATAAAGAGGTTGGGTGTTCTTTCTCTGATTATTTAAATAAAACTAAGAATTTAAAAGCTAAGGAATTAATTTTGGAAACTAACATGAAAATAAATGATATAGCTAGGGAAGTTGGTTATATGGATTCAAGTTATTTTTATAGAAAGTTTAAAAAATTCTTTGGAGTATCTCCATCAACTTTAAGAGATATGAAAAATTATTAATCTAAAGTTGAGGAGCAATATCATTTATTTAAGAATAAATAATGAGAGTATATGTTATAAATCATAATATTTGAAAATATCCTTGAAGGTTAGAACTTTCAAGGGTATTTTTTGTAGATAAAATATATATTATGAAAAAGTGTTAGGTTAATTTAATAATACAAACATAAGAGCAGATTAAATATAAAATAGTAGATATAGATTATTTAATTTTATATATTTTAAATATAATGCTATTTATAAATATCCAAAAAATTATAAAAATATAAAAAAATATAAAATTATAAAAAGATGTATATTAGAATTTTATTAATAATTTTTTTATAAAATTATATAATAGTTAATTATAATTAATTTAATATTTTAAATATTTATTATTAAACATATATATTTATTATTTTTTGAATTTGTATCAAATTATATTTTTATATAATATATTATTAATTTTCCTATAAATTTATTAATTTTAAAAATAATTAATTTAATTGAATATAATACTTAAAATTCTATTATTAATAATTATAGTAAAAAAAATAAATAAAAAATGCATTAATAATTAAAAAAATATGTAAATAATATAAACTAACCATTTATATTACATTTTTTAAAAAATAAAGATATATATTCCAGTTTAGTAAAATATTAAAATATTAAAATTGTATTAAATTCTTAATATGATATATTATTTTTATAAACTTCTCTATATGGGATGCATATTAATTAGAAATTTAATTCTTGAGGGAGTGACTAAATTGGATTCTAAAGAAAAAGAAGAAACCTATAAATACATTAAAAATGAAATGTTAAGAAAAATTTTTTGTATCGAAAGAGAGATTGATAAAAAACTATATATTCTTCTAAAAAAAATAAAAAAACAAAAAGTAAAAAATAAATGTAGTAAGTAATAAAAAGAATTAGAATAATATTCTAACTCTCTTTATTACTTATTTTACTTAAAAAACAAATAAGGTCTGCCTCTAATGCTTTTAAAAAAATTTCTTGTGTATAATCTGTTAAAGGATTTTCTTTTGTTATTATACCATTTTTAAATAATGAAAGTGATATTTCTTTCAGAGTTTTAAAATTTTCTCTTTCTTTTAGATATTCGTCCATAGATATATCTATACCAAAAGTCCAATAAGCTTTATTATTTCCACTCACTTTTACTAGATTTTCTATAACTTGATCTGACGGAGTTCTACTTCCATTTATTAACATACTATATAATGATCTAGATATTCCAAGTTTTTTTGCCATTTCCTTCTTATTTAAATTACATTCTTCTCTATATTTCTCTAACCTATTCTTAAATTCATTATTCATACTACTACACCTTCTTAATTATATACAATTTAATCTTTATCATATCACTTTTTTGTGACATTTTCTAATATTTTAACAAATTATTTATTTTTTATTTATATAAATTCACATGATATATATATTATTAACACTTTGTAAAATAAATTCACATATTTGTGACAGAAATAGAAAGATGAAGAAATAAGAAGAATTTTAATATTAATTAGATTAAATTAGATTAAATATAATTTTTATATTTTACAAATTTGTGACATAATAAAACTATAGGAGGGAATATTATGAATTTAAAGCAAATAAGAAATGAAAAAGGCTTAAAAGCTATTTATGTAGCTAAAAAAATGGGGTATTCTAGAGAATATTACTCTAGATTAGAAAATAGGAGAACACCATTAAAAAAAAATCATCTTATTAAATTATCAGAAATATTAAATATAAATATTGAAGATTTACTTAATCTTCTAATACTAGAGGAGGATTAGCAATGAAATATACCATTTTAGGTTTTGATCAACAAGCAGCAGTAAATTTAAATCTTAATATAAATCATCTATTGTTACTAAATTATTTTAAAGATTTTAGAAATACTGATTCAATGGTAACTAAAATATTTAATGGTGAAAAAATGTATTGGTTAAAATATGAAGCTATATTAAATAACTTACCTATCTTAGGTATAAAATCAAAAATTGTATTAAGGAGATATTTAAAACAATTAGAAGATGCTAAAGTACTTACTTATAAATGTGAAAAAAACAATAAAGGGACATACACTTTCTATGGATTAGGAGAGAAATATTGGGACTTACAATGTAATAAGAAATCTAAAAATATATTAGAAAATAGTAAAATTGATACTAAATCAAATAGTTTAACAGGCCTAACAAATAAATTTAGCAGATTTGAACCTAAAAGGCTACCCCGTCAAACCAAAATGTTTAACCAAAATATAAAACTATTAAAACATTCATCTATAAAAAATATTAGATTATTAAAAGAAAGAAATAATATTAAAATTTCATCTACATCTAAATCTATAAAAGAGATAATATTTATGCTATTATCTTCAGTTAGTGATTATGCGTATTCAACTTGGTTTGCAGATACAATTATTATTGAAAAAGATGAAGAAATAATTGTTAAAGCATCTGATTTTCTTATTAATAATATGCCAACTAAATATATAAATATTATACAAAATACATTAAACAAAAAATTAGTCTTCATAAAAGAATAAGTTTAATAACGTATTATTAATTTATATATGAATATCCCTTGAGTTTATTAAAGTATATTAACAAAATATTTATATATAAATTATTATTAAAATACTAAATCAAGGAGGTTTTAATGAATAAAATTGTATTATCAGGACAATTTGTAGAGAAACCAAAACTTCATATAACAAAGTCAGGGAAGGTTTCATGTGATTTTATATTATCAATACATGATCAAATAAAAACTGAAATTAATTATTTCATAAATTGTACAGCATTAAATGATATAGCTAAATTAATTTTAAAGTTATTTAAAAAAAATGATAGTATTATTATTAATGGTTTTATAAAGTCAAAATTATATAAAAAAAATCTTTATGTAACAACAGTAATTGTTCAAGCATTTTCATTTCCCATAGACTAATTATTAAAAAATTAAATTATAGATAAATATTAAATAAAAAGGAAGAGATACAATGATTGTAAAAGATATATTAAAAGAATATGCTAATAATAAAAAATTGCTTGGACATTTAGAATTAGAATTAAAATATTTAAAAGATGATTATGATGTACAAGCTTTTCAAATAAGTGAGAAAACAAGTAAAACTAATAAAATTTCAGATATTGTAGCAAATAACTATATACGTATTGAAGAAAAAATAAGTCAATATGAACAGGAAATACGATTTTGTAAAAAAGAAATAGAATTTGCTGAATATTATTTTAATATGTGTAGCGGTACAAATAGAGAAATATTAGAAGGTAAATATAAATATAATTTAACTTTATCTAAAATAGGAGAAAAAGTTCATTTAACAGCAAATGGCGTTAATAGTAGGATTGAAAGAATATTAAATACAATACAAAATATGATTGATAATCAAAATTTATAATTTAATATTAAACTTCGTTATAAAATACAAAAAAAGTGAGGACGTAATTGTATATCAGTCATGTTATAATGATATTGTAAGATAATATTAAATTTTATCTTTTTTATCAAGACCACCTAATCAGTGGTCTTTTTTTTATATATTGATTATATAGTAGAAATGCTAATGAAAGAAAAAGATTATTTACATTGTAAAACTTGCTTTAACTAAAAATATTATTTTAATTTTATACTTTTAAGGAGGTGATAACTTGGGCAGTGCTTTAGATGTAAATCAAACAGAGTTATTATCAATTTATAATGATTTTGTAGAATCAGATAAATTTAAATGGATGACTATTGGTGATAATTATTATAAAGGTAAACATGATATTTTATTTGGAAAACAATATAAATATCTTAATAATGGAGAAAAAATTGAAAATAAGAATCAGCCTAATAATACTCTTTATTTTAATTACATTAAATTCATTGTAGATCAAAAAGTAAATTATTCTTTATCTATACCACCTCAATTTAGTTGTAATGATGAAAATTATCTTTCAAAGCTTGAATCTATGCTTATAGATAATGATTTTAATTATTATTTACCTATATTAGGGACTAAGAGTTCGAATGAAGGAATTAGTTGGTTGCAAATTTATACAGATGAAAATAATGAATTTAAATTTATGATAGTTCCTTCTCAACAATGTGTTCCTTTGTGGGAAGATGAATTTCATACATCTTTAAATGCAATGATTAGGGTATATGATAGTTTAGAAGAATTTGACTTATCAAACCCTCAACTAATGACAATCATAGAATATTGGACTAAAACAGATATGAAAAAATTTAAAATAAGTAAAAGTGAAATTACGCAATTAGATTCAAGTAATTTACTAGATTTATTGGATGGACAATATATTGGTGAAGCAATAGAGTATAATAATCCAATAAATAACTGGGGGAAGGTTCCTTTTATAGCATTTAAAAATAATCTTAATGAACAACCTGATATTGAGCAAATTAAAGAGCAAATAGATGCCATGGATTTAGTACTTAGTAATTCAATAAATTCTATTGAACAACAAAGAGAAAATATATTAGTAATAGAAAATGCTAATGGTTCTGATCCTGATATATTGTTAAATAATATAAAGTTATATGGACTTATATTAACTCAAAATGTAGATGGGAATGGCAGCAAAGTTAAGTCTATAAGTAACCCTATAAATTATGATGGTTCTTTAAATATGTTTAAAACATTAAAAGATTCTGTAATGGAAATATCTAATTCAGCTAATATATATCATGAAATAAAATCTTCTACATCAGAATTGAATTTAAAATTGTTATATAAAGGATTAGATATAAAATGTACAAATTTTGAAAGAGAGTTTAGAAAAGGATTTAATGACTTACAATACTTCTTTAAGAAATATCTAAATATAAAAGGTACAGAAATAAATAATATAGCTCAAATTGAATTCCTTAGAAATAGTTTGCAGAATGACTTACCCAATATAGCTAAATAAATTAATTAATATTAAAAGTTATATATTCAAAAGGATTTTTAATTATAGCAATAAAATTATTAAATCTTAAAGGAGATGAGAAAATGAAAAATATAATTAATATTAATTTTTCAAATTTAATAGATTTTAAAATTCCATATATATTATCTCATTATATAGATAATAAATTAAATTATTGGGAAGAACGAAAAGATTATAGAGGTTTATGTTAAATACATTATTATTACTTCTAAACATTGACAAGAATGATGTGCGAGCTAATGAAATTTTAAAATACTATATAAATAAAGCTACCCAATATTTTTTATCTGAAACTAATTTAACTGTAATCCCTACATCTGCTGGAGATATAGTAATTGAGTTAGTTATACTTATGTGGAATAAAATGGGTTCAGAAGGTGTATATTCTGAATATCATAATGGAATAATTTATAAATGGAAAAAAGATATTTCTGCAAGGTTAAGAAGACAAATTTTAAGTTATAGGGTGATAACATGGTAAGTAATAGAAATATGGTTGAAGCAATTTTACAAACTAAACAAATTAATAAAAATGGATTGCTAGAGCCAATAGAAAATTGGATTAATACTGATTCTTTTCAAATAAGTATTAATAAAATAAAAAATACTACAATTGTAAATGGCTCTTTAGTGTATTTAATAACGTATAAAGCATTGACTAAATATAAAAATATAATAAAAAAAAGTAGTAATAGAATTTATGTTCCTAGTACTAATAAGATATATCTAATAGAAGATGTAGGTGGATTTGATGGTCTTTGGAACTTGCTTAGCTTAAAAGTACTTGAAGGTTAATCGTGATTTTTCTTAATAATATTTTTATATTTATATTTGCTTACATTATTAGATATAAAGCTTTATTAATAAAAGGACTGATATTATGCAACAATCAATAATCAAATATTTAACTAATAATAAAGAACTAAATGATATTATTAATGTAAAAAATAATCTTTATCCTATTTATGCATTAATACCAGATGAAAATATAGGTGATCTTACTAATCCGGTTATGGAATATCAATATATAGATTTAAAAGGTGGCTTAGAAAAGCAAAGCCAATTATCAATAAATATAATAGGTACAAACTATAATAATATGGTTAGTGTACAAAGTGTATTAAACAAAATTTTAGACTTTAATACAACTTCAGAATTTATTTTTTATGACAAAATTAAGTTTAATTCTCAAATAAAAACTGGGACTCCCCCAACATATAAAGAGGAGACAAAATTATATCAAATTAATTCAAATTATTTAATTAAATGGAGGTATTTACATGAATAATACAGGAAGCTCAACAGGAGTTTTTTCAAATGGATCAACATATGGAACAGGATTAGCTAATAGTGGTGGAGACACTATATTATTAGGTGGAGGAGCATTATATATAATGCCTATTGAAGAAATTACATCAATACCAAACGATGCTGAAATAGAAATAGATAAATATAATGTTGGTTGGTGTGAATCTGGAGCTAAAATTCAATATAAACCTAAATTAACAGAAGTATATAATCAGTATGATCAACTTGTGAAAAGATTTATAACAAGAGAAGATTTTTCATTTAAAACAGGAATTTTATCATGGAATTTAGAAAATATATCAAATTTATCTAATGCTAAATTTGTGTCAGCAACAGAAAATAATTTAGAAAGAAGAGTTGTATTTACTGGATCAGGAGCATTAAATACAATCTTATTGAGATTTGTATATGTAAAAGAAAATGGTTTACCAATTAGATTTACAATGGTTGGACAAGGAGGAAATGGATTCGGCTTAGATTTTAGCGATAAAGCTACATCAATAGATGCTGAAATTCAAGCAATTCAATACTTTAAAAACTTTTTTGCAGAATTTAGAGAAGAATTAAGTCAAGAAGAATTTAATAATTTAAATCCTTCAAATGGTATAAGTAATGCTTCTGATGATAAATAGGGTAATTTATATTGAAATCTAATTTTTAGATAATATACTAAGAAGTAAATTAAAATATGAATATTAAATAATATGATGGGCTATTTCTAAAAAGAATTTTTATTCTACTTTGATATAGCCCATTATTTATACTTCTTTAGATTCAATAAAATATTAAATGAAAGTAGGAATATTAAATGAATACAAAATTAAATTTAGATGAATATGATAAAAATACAGAATTAACGCTTAAAGGAATAAAGTATCTAATTCCTCCAATTACTTATAAAGTAAGGAATGACTTAATGAATATATTTAATGAGATTACTAATTCTAAAGATGAAGAAGCAAAAAGAAATGCTGATTTAACATTAATTATTGCTTATTTAAATACTAACTTAGATAAAGTATTATTTACTATTGAGGAATTAGAATCTAAAATTAACGCTTATCAAATTAATATGTTAACAGAATTTATATTAAATCAAATAAGAGGCATTGAAAAAAACTAGATATTCCTATTCCTCATAAATATAGATCAGCTATAATAAAAAAATATTTTGATATTGATGAATGGGAATATAATGATAATTTTAAAATTTTTACAAGTGATATGAAACAGATAAAAGATTATACAGGATTAAGTTTTTTAGAAATAGAGAATTTAGCTTATTTTAAGTTTATGCTTTATAGAAGGGATGCATGGTTATATCATCAAAAAACCACAGAACAAGGCAGAAAATTTTTAAAAAATTTAAATGAGTTAACACAAGATAAAGCTGATATAAATTCAATAAGGAAAAAACAAAAAGAAATGGAAAGGAGGTAAATAATTGAGTAATAAAGAAGTGAATGTTAAAATTAACTTAGATAACTTTAATGATGTAGAAGTTTATATTGATGATTTAAAAAACAATTTAACTTCATTAGAAGAATTAATTTCTAGTGAATCAGAAGAAAATAGAAATTCTTTTTCATCTGTAGCTGCTTCAGTACTTAAAATCAATAGTGCATTAGAAGAATTAAAATCATCATCTAATATAGATAGTAATATAGATATTGAAAACTTAAAACAAACATTATCTGAAGTTGATAATCTAAAAACTCAATTAAATGAGTTATCTAAAAAATCAATAGAAATACAATTTCCTGAACTTCCCGAACTACCCGAAACAATAGAAGAGCTAGATGATTTATATGATACTCTTCCAGATATTACTTCAGAATTTACATTATTACAAGATACACTAACTAATTTATCTTCAAAATGTGATAGCTTTCAGGAGGATATATCTAGTTCAATAAAAGAAATTAATAAAAGTCAAGCTGATTTTATTGAATCATCAGATAGTTTAAATAGTTTTGGGAATAGTGCTATGGATACAGGTAAAAAAACTTTGGTACTAGGTCAAACTATTGAAGGATTGACAAATCCTTTAAAGAAATTTGAAGAGAATGCTTTTGAATCAGCATTACATACTGATTCTGCCATTCAAATGTCTAATAAAGCCTTTGGTAAAAGCTCTGAATCAATAGAGAAATGGGCTAATAATTCGATTAATAGTATGGGAATTGCTAGAAGTGCTGCTATAGAAAGTGCTGAAAGTTTTTCATTTACAGCAAAAAGTATGGGAGCTAATAACAGGCAATCATCTAAACTTTCAGAAGGTTATACACAATTAGCTTCACATATAATGTTAGCATCAAATGGAAGTAAAAATTTTCAAACATCTAGCCAAATGGCATTAGGTATAATGGAAGGAAATACAAAAGCTTGTGATCAACTAGGCATATCATTTAGTAAAACTGCGTTAAATTCAGAGGCACTTAAGCTAGGATACCACAATACATTTTCAAATTTAACTCCATTGCAACAAGCTACTGTTCGTTTAAAATTAGCTCAAGGTGATTTAAATAAAAATTATGGTACTATGGGATCTTTGCTAAATACAAATCAAGGCAAATGGATTAAAACTAAATCTGCATTAGATAATACATCTGATACTATTGGCGATTCATTAGTTCCTATTGTAATCACAGCCTCTCAAAAAATAGAAGGTTTAGCTAGTTGGTTTAATCATTTAGATAAAGGAAGCAAAGACTTAGTAATTGGTTTAGGTATTGCAGCTGTTGCTATGGGACCGCTTATGAAAGGGATAGCTTATACTACAACGGCTATTGGTGGATTAGCAAAGGGTATATCACTTTTAATGCTACTTTTCAAAAAATCTGGTGATGATGCAGAAGATTCTAGTAAAAATATTAAGAATTATGATAAAGCTGTAAGTAAAACAGGTAATACTGCAGAAGATGCTAATAAAGAGCTTGAAAATTATGATAAAGCTGTAAGTAAAACAGGTAATACTGCAGAAGA
>CAUWDH010000032.1:0-42086 GCA_963557775.1 uncultured Sarcina sp. | reverse complement strand
ATTTTTACTTCTACCCATAGTAGAAACACATCCTCTCTAACTAAATATAATTTTATTTAGTTCGATTAAATGTGTTCACTATTTTATACTAACACCACTGCCCCTTTTTTTAGGTGTGGATAGTTCATAGGGAATTATTAAAAGAGGAGGAAAAGTATATTATTGTCATTACTTAAGTATAATTAAAAGAATAATTCTACTTAAAGGAGACACTTAAATAATGATTAAAGATATAATTACATTATTTATGAACAAAAGGGAATTTTTTGTAGAGATTCTCTTAGAACACTTAGGCATTTCATTAATATCTATAATTATTGCAAGCTGTATTGGATTGATTATAGGAATAATAGTTAGTGAAAAGGAAAAAAGCTCAAAATTTATTTTAGGAATAATTAATTTCCTTTACACAATTCCATCAATATCTCTCTTAGGTTTTTTAATTCCCTTTTCAGGGATAGGGAATAAAACAGCTATAATTGCTTTAACAATTTATGCACTTTTGCCTATGGTTAGAAATACTTATACAGGTATAGAAAATGTAGATAAAAGACTTATAGAGGCAGCTGAAGGTATGGGGAGTACAAAGATACAAATATTATTTAAATTAAAATTACCTTTAGCTATGCCAGTAATAATGTCAGGATTACGCAACATGGCAACTATGACAATAGCACTAGGAGGAATTGCTTCTTTTATAGGTGCTGGAGGATTAGGGGTAGCTATTTACAGAGGCATAACAACAAATAATTCAATAATGACCTTAACAGGAAGTTTATTAATAGCATTTTTAGCTCTAGTGGTAGATATCACTTTAGGAATAATTGAAAGATTTATTTGTAGAAGAAAAGCACATAGGAATCATAAGAAAATAAGTATTTTAATTTTAATAATATTGATAATTATAGTGCTCTTAGGAGCTTATATAAATATTGGGAAAAAAGATACTATAAATATAGCAAGTAAGCCAATGACAGAGCAATATATAATTAGTTGTATGTTAAAGGAAGTTATTGAACAAGAAACAAGCTTAAATGTAAAATTGACACAAGGTGTGGGTGGTGGAACATCTAATATTATGCCAGCAATGGAAAAGGGTGAATTTCACATGTACCCAGAGTATACCAGTACAGGATGGAATATGGTATTAAAACATGAAGGATTTTATGATGAAACTATGTATGAAAAATTAAAAGAAGAATATAAGGAAAAGTATAATTTTAGTTGGACTGGAATTTGGGGATTTAATGATTCTTTTGGTTTAGCAGTTAGAAAAGATATTGCTGAAAAATATAACCTAAAAACTTATTCAGACCTTGCTAAAGTATCAGATAAACTTACTTTTGGAGCTGAATATGATTTTTATGAAAGACCAGATGGTTATGATGCTTTTTGTAAAAAATATGGTTTTAATTTTAAAGATACAAAAGACTTAGATATAGGACTAAAGTATAAGGCAATTAATGAAGGTGAAGTTGATGTTATGGATATATTTACTACAGATGGACAACTATCCAACGCTGAAGTAGTAGTTTTAGAGGATGATAAAAGCTTTTTCTCTTCCTCTATGTGCGCTATGGTTGTAAGAAATGATGTTTTAGAAGAGTATCCAGAACTTAATAAGGTATTTAAGAAAATAGAAGGAATTTTAAATGATGAAAAGATGGCTGAGTTAAACTATGAAGTTGAAGCTAAAGGTAGAGAAGCAGAAGAGGTAGCTCATGAGTTTTTAGTTAATTTAGGAATTACTAAATAAGGGGATAATATATGGAATGTATAATCAAATTTGAAAATGTAAAAAAGATTTATGGAGATAAAGTTGTCATTGAAAATTTTAATCTTGATATAAATAAAGGAGAATTTTTAACTGTCATAGGAAGCTCAGGATGTGGAAAAACCACAATTTTAAAAATGATAAATGGATTAATAAAAGCTGAAGAGGGAAATATTTTTATTAAAGGAAAGAATATAGAGAATGAAGATCTCATTGCTTTAAGGAGAAATATAGGTTATGCAATACAAGGTGCTGTGTTGTTTCCTCATATGACTGTGGAAAAAAATATAGCTTATGTACCAAATCTTTTAAATAAAAAAGATAAGATTAAAACTATAAATGCAGTAAAAAAGTGGATAAACATAGTGAGGCTTGATGAAGATATGTTAAAAAGGTATCCAGATGAATTATCAGGAGGACAGCAACAAAGAGTAGGAATAGCAAGAGCTTTAGCAGCTTCTCCAGACATACTTTTAATGGATGAACCTTTTGGTGCTGTTGATGAAATAACTAAAATGCAATTACAAGAAGAAATAATTAGAATTCATAGAGAAACAGGTATAACAATTATATTTGTAACCCATGATATTTCAGAAGCTATTAAATTAGGAACAAAAGTATTGGTAATGAATAAGGGAAAAATAGAGCAATATGGAAGTAGCAAAGAGATATTAAAAAATCCATCTACAGATTTTGTTAAAAAATTAGTAGACAGAGAAAAGAAAATTTATCAATTATTAGATGATAGATTATCATAAATATAGACTTAATTCAGGTAGAATTTTGACTCTGTTTAAATATTTAGTCAAAGTTATTTAGGAATTTACTTTGTTTATTTTTAAATTATAGTATTAAAATAAAATATTTATATAAATAAATCCTAATAATAGTAAAATATACAATAATATGTTAATATTATTGTATATTTTAAATTAGAGGGAGCGTTTGTTAATGAAGAAGGTTTTGATTAGTTTTTTGACCATTATTTTATGCGTGACATTAGTAAGTTGTGGAAAAAATAATGAATCAACAAAGAGTTTTTCAGAAAAAAATTCAATTGAAGAGAATAATAACAAGGATGATAAACTAGAAGAAAAAGAAAAACAAAGTGAAAATAATGATACTATAAACAATAAGGATAAGAATAATGAAGATAAAAAAGCTTCTAATAACAAAGGTACCTATAACAAAGAAATATTAGATGAATTTAAAAATTTAGCTACTTTATTAGGTGAGTTTGGAAAAAAAACAATGAATGTTACTACTGATGGTACCATTTCAGAACAGGAAGAAAAAGAAGTTTTAGAAACAGTAACTAAAATAAGTAACATAGTAGAAAATATAGAGAGTTTAAATAAAGAAAGCACAGATAAGGAATTTAAAACATTGACAAATAGTTTCGTAGAAAATATGAAACTTTATAATGAAAATTTTGCAGGAGGACTTAATAAGGATCCAGGAAAATTAAATAGTGCCGCGCAATACTTTAATGAAGCTGGAAATTTAGCATCAAAGGCTATAATGAGAGCAATGGAACTTAATTAAATTTAAATAATAAAAATAACTCTTAATTATTGAAAAAAAGAACAATAATTAAGAGTTATTTATTTTTTAGCAGTTTTAGGAAGACTTTTAAATTAAACTTAAATTAATATTATGAACTTTAAAATTTATACTTTATTTTTACATAGTGAAAATTTAATTATTATTTTTTGGAAAAAACACTTGAAAATACTTCTCAATTAATGTATATTGGATTATGTTGAAAATGATTATCATTTAGCTTATGTTATGGAGGGGAAAATTATGATGATAAATAAAAGGCTTATAAGTCTTTGTGAGGATTCAAAGAAGTATGTAGGATTAACCGTTCTGATTAATTGGTTAGCTGTTTTATGCAATATAGGTATAGTGATTTTTATTGGTAATTTCATTAATAAAGTTTATTTAGGAGAAAAGCTAGACTTATCTAATGGTATTTTTACAGCATTAATGTCCTTTAAGGTTATAGGAAATTTATCTCTTTTTAGTGTTTTAGTTCTTATAGTAGCATTACTTTTTATTAGATATATGAGTAATAAACTTTACGCAAGATTTTCAAATTTAGCTTCAGCAAATGCGAGATGCACTTTAAGGGATGTAATTTATAGAAAGTTATTAAAGCTTGGATTAGATTATACTTCTGTAGAAAGCACATCTGCAATTGTCCAAGTTTCTGTTGAGGGTGTAGAACAGTTAGAAGTTTATTTTGGAAGATACCTACCACAATTCTTTTATTCACTTTTAGTTCCAATAACTTTATTTGTATTTATGAGTTTTATTTCAGTAAAAGCAGCTTTAGTATTTATGCTTTCAGTACCTCTTATTCCAATTTCAATTATTGCGATTATGAAAATAGCAAAAAGAATTTTAAAGGATTATTGGAAATCCTATTCTGATTTAGGGGGGACTTTTTTAGAAAACCTTCAAGGGTTAACAACTTTAAAAGTTTTTAATATAGATGAAGAAAGACATAAAAAGATGAATTTTGAAGCTGAAAATTTTAGAAAAATAACTATGAAGGTTTTAAGCATGCAATTAAATTCTATTACAATAATGGATTTAGTAGCTTTTGGAGGAAGTGCTGCTGGAATAATTGTAGGATTAATTCAATTTAGTAGAGGAGAATTATTAGTTGGAAGTTTACTTATAATAATTTTACTTTCTTCAGAATTTTTCATTCCATTAAGACTTTTAGGATCTTATTTTCATATAGCTATGAATGGAATGGCAGCAAGTGATAGAATATTTTCTCTTTTAGATGCAGAGGAGAGAGTAAAAAATACTAATGAAAATATTAATGTAGGAAATAAAGATGTTGAAGTTACTTTAAAGGATGTTGACTTTAGTTATGATGGGAAAAGAAAAGTTCTAAAAAATATTAACTTGACTGTAATTAAGGGGGGAGTAACAGCTATAGTTGGTGAAAGTGGATCAGGAAAAAGTACTGTAGCTTCTCTTATTTTAAATAATTATAAAGTTAATTCAGGTGAAGTCCTACTTAATGGTATAAATATAGATAACTTATCAATAGAAGATATTTATGAGCATATTGCTATAGTATCAACTAATAGCTACATTTTTAATGGAAGTATTTTAGATAACTTGGTTATAGCTAACAAAAAGGCCAGCCAAGAAGAGATAAATGAAGCATTAAAAACAGCTAGGTTATATGACTTTGTAGAAGGTTTAAGAGATGGTTTATTAACAGATGTAGGACAAGGTGGTAGTTCATTATCAGGTGGACAAAAGCAAAGGTTAGCTTTAGCTAGAGCTATATTAGCAAATAGAGATATGATTATATTTGATGAAGCAACTTCAAATATAGATGTGGAAAGTGAAGAAGGAATTTGGGATGCTATATATGAAATTTCTAAGGAAAAAACCATATTAGTTATATCACATAGATTAGCTAATGTTAAGGATGCTAAAAGAATATATGTTATGAATAGTGGTGAAATAGTTCAATCTGGAAACCACAGAGAATTAATGGCAACGAAAGGACACTATTATAACATGGTAAGAAAACAAAATGATTTAGAATTAATAAGGGAGGTTGTTTAAATGGAAAGAAGATCTGGCCTTCAAATCATGAAGAGGTTAATTTTAGAGTTAAAGCCTTTAATAGCTATTATGTTTATAACTATAACTATGGGAGTTTTAGGATTTTTAGCAGCAATATCTATAGGAACTTTTGGAGCAGTGGCTATAGGTGCTTTTATTGGAGAAATTACTTTTATAAGTGTTAAGGGTGCTGTAATTTTAATGATAGTTAGTGCACTATTAAGAGGTATTTTAAGATATGGAGAACAATTATCAGGACATTATATTGCTTTTAAAATACTTTATATACTTAGAGATAAAATATTTCATAAGTTAAGGAAACTAGCTCCAGCTAAGTTAGAAGGACAAGAAAAAGGTAAATTAATTTCAATAATAACTTCAGATATCGAACTTTTAGAAGTATTTTACGCTCATACCATAGCTCCAATAGCTATTGCTATAATAACTAATACAATAATTTCAATAATTTTATATATGATAAGTCCATACTTTGGAGTTTTATCAGCCATTTTCTTCTTAATAGTAGGATTAGTTATACCTTATTTTTCATCAAGTTTAGGGAAAAATGCAGGAATGGAATATAGAAATATGTTTGGAGAATGTAATAATTATGTTTTAGATTCCTTAAGAGGTATAAAAGAAGTATTACAATTTAAAAATGGAGAAGAGAGATTAGAGGAAATTAATAATAAATCTCGTAAGATAAATAAAAGTTTAGAGAAACTTAAAGAACATGAAGGATTAATAAGGGCAATTACAGATTTAACTATTATGCTTGCAATATTAAGTTTTGTAGGAGTTGGATTTTATGAATATTCCTTAGGAAATATTACTTTTACAGCTATGATTTTAGGAATAGTAATTATAGCATCTTCTTTTGGACCAGTAGTAGCTTTGAGTAATTTATCTAATACACTACTTCAGACATTTGCATCAGCAGAAAGGTTGTTTAATTTATTAGATGAAGAGCCATTAGTGTTAGAAGTTGAAGATGGGAAAGCTATAAAATCCCATTCTATTAATTATAATAAGGTTGATTTTTCTTATCCAAATAGAGAGGAAAAGATATTTAGTGATGCCACTGTTAATATCCAGAAGGGAGATAAAATAGCATTAGTCGGTGAAAGTGGAATAGGTAAAAGTACATTTGTAAAATTACTTATGAGATTTTGGGATGTTAATAAGGGAGAAATAAAAATAGGAAAAGAAGATATAAAAGGAATAGAAACAGCTTCTTTAAGAAATTCACAAGTGTTAGTGAGTCAAGAAACATATTTATTTAATGAATCTATATTAGATAATATAAAAATAGGAAATTTAAATGCAACTAGAGAAGAGGTTGAAATAGCTGCTAAAAAAGCTTCTGTAGATAATTTTATAAAATCATTACCTAAGGGATATGATACAAAAGTAGGAGAGCTTGGCTCTAATTTATCATCAGGTGAAAGGCAAAGAATCGGATTAGCAAGAGCCTTTTTAAGTAATGGTGAAATACTTATATTAGATGAACCAACAAGTAATTTAGATACTTTAAATGAAGGAGAAATATTAAAGTCTATAAAAGAGAACTGTGATGATAAGACTATAGTTCTAATTACTCATAGAAAATCAACTACAACAATTTGTGATAAAACTTATAAATTACAACAAGGAAAGCTTGTGCTTAGTTAATTTTAATTATTAGTTACTGGCAATACTCTCACTAAAAAAATGAAGAGTATTGCATTGTAACTACATTAAAGAGAGTAATAGGTAAACTATAAGATTATATTGATAATGATAATTAATTGAAATTAATATATGGATAAAATTTTAAATTAAAAAATAAATTATCTAATAAATGAGGTGTCTAGCTTGGGTAGAATTGAAAGGGAAAAAAGAACTATAGAATTAATGATAAATATTTATTGTAGAAAAAAACATAAAACAGAGAAGGGGGAACTTTGTGAGCAGTGTAGAGAATTATTAGAGTATGCAAATAAGAGATTAACTTATTGCAAGTTCGGAGAGAATAAATCTACGTGTTCAAGATGTCCAATTCATTGTTATAAAAAGGACATGAAGATTAAAGTGAAAGAGGTTATGAGGTTTTCAGGACCTAGGTTAATTATATACAGTCCAATTGAATTTATTAAACATTTATTTAATTTGTAAACTAAGTTTAATGGAGGAGTAAGTTATGGGGAATTTTAAAAAATTTATTTATATATTTATAGGATTAGTAGCTTTTGCTTTAGGAGCTCTAGGAGTAATACTACCAGTATTACCAACTACACCATTTTTACTTTTAGCTTCTTTTTGTTTTGCTAAGGGGTCTAAAAGATTTGAGATTTGGTTTACTAACACAAAGATTTATAAGAAGCATTTAGAAAGCTTTGTTAAGGAAAAGGCTATGACTTTAAAACAAAAAGTTTGTTTATTGGCTTTTGCTGATACTATGATAGCCTTTCCACTTATTATTCTAGATAACATTTATATAAAAATATTCTTAATTATATTGGTGATCTTTAAATTCTATTATTTTATATTCAAAATAAAAACTATTGAAGTAGAAAAGAAAAAAGTTAGAAAAATTAAATAATAAAAATTGGGGGATTTTTAATGAAAAGAAAAACTTTAGCGGTTATTTTAGCTACAACCATTATGGTGGGATATTTACCTGTAGATACCTTAGCAAGTGAGAGAACAGAAATAGAAAATACAATAGAGGAAAGAAGTGAAATTTATAAGGACGGAACTTATACAATTGAAAATAAGGTATATAAGATAGATGCAGATAGTAATTCAGCAGCAAGAAACTATGTGGATAATCAATCCATTGTAAAAATAAATGGAAATAGCATTACTACTACTATTGATTTTACAGAGAAAAAACTAATGAGTAATATAAAGATTAAGGTTAATGGAAAAAACGTTGATTATAAGTCTACTGATATAGATGAGAAGAAATTAAGATTGGAACTTTCATTAAATTCTTTAGATGATAAAATAGAAGTTTCAAGTACAATTAATACAGGTTTTTTCAAAATGGATGTTTCTTTTAGAGTAGTGCTTGATAAATCAAGTATTCCACTTGCACCAGAGGAAAATCTAGAAACAAAACCAGAAGAAAAGCCTGAAACAGATTTAGAAGAGAAACCAGAAAGTAAACCAGAAGGTGATGAGGATTATATTGAAGAAGATAAAAATGAAAAACCAAATGATAATAAGCCTTCAGATGGGGAAACAAATGTTGAAGAAGAAAATAATGGTGGAAAGGAAGAGAATGCTACGGATGAAACCAATAAGCCTGTAGGAGGAAATGTAAATAATAATGGAAATACTTCAAGTATAACTACACCATCTATAGCACCACAACAACCACAAATATCTACAGACAAAGAAAGTAAAATATATAAGATTAAAAATGAAATAATTACAAGTAGTACTATAGGATATAGTGCTGCTAGAGCATCAGTAAATAGTCTTTCTTATTTAGAAGAAATTAATGGAGAAAAATATATAACTTTAGGTTTATCACAACTAAATCTTACGAATAATATAAGATTAACTGTGGATGGGAAAAAAGTTAATTATGAGATTCTTAGAAAAGATGAAAGTAAACATGCTATGGATATAAGATTCAAAGTTTCTAGCATAAATTCAGATGTTAAAATTACAGCTTATATTGAAATGACTTCTATGGATATTTCTTTTGGAGTAGATTTTTTAGAAAATACAATGGAGTTAATAAGCAAATCTGAGGCTAATAAATCTTTAGGAAGCTCAAATGCAGGAAAAACTTTAGAAATAAGTGATACTAAAGAAGTAAATAAAGATGAAGAGAAAAATAATGAAGAAAAAATAGATGAAGAGGTTAAAACTGAAATTCCAGAGGCAAAGGAGTACTTTAAGAAATATACTATAGAAAATGATATAGTAAGCAATAGTTCTATGGGAAAATTAATGACTAGAAAGTATTTAGATAAAATAAGTATATTGGAAGAAATAGATGGAAAGTTTTATCTTACATTAAAATTTTCAGGAACTACAGCTATGGAAAATATAAAGATAAAAGTAAATGGTGAAGAAACTAAATATGAAGTTATAGCAAGTAATGAAGATGATAGTGTAAAGGCATTTAGATTTGAAATTTCCAATATAAAGGATGATATAAGAGTATATATGTTTATAAAACCAGTGAAAATGAATATAGACTTTGGAGTGACTCTTTTAGAGGAAAGTAAAAAACTTGTAGAAGAAGGAGTTATATCTGAAGAAACTAAAACAGACTCTTCAAATAAATTATTAAATACCTTAGTAAACTCTAACAATAGTAATGGAGTAAATCAATGGAAAATAATAGGGATAACGGTAGCGATAACAGTTCCATTAGTACTATTAATAGAGGGAATAATTTCATTAATAAGAAAAAAGGTTAAGAAAAATAAATAGATAATATTGTGAGTTGTAGTGAGTTGAGAGTAATTATAATTTACTATAACTCATTTTTTATTAATCTTAGCTTTTAAAGAGATTGAAGATATATTAATATATATAAGTGAGATTTAAATTAAGTCTATGTTTATCTATAACTATAAGAATCCTAACTTTTATTTTAAAAAATTAGTGTTCTGATTAATACTATTGATAAATTTATAAAAAACAAAAGGAGGAGTAAAGATAAGTGGAAGATAGTTTGCTAATAGAAAAAGAATGGCTACTATTTGTTAAATATACTATACCTAGTGTTTTAAGTATGTTAGGTTTTTCATTGTATATTTTAGCAGATACTTATTTTGTAGCAAATGGTGTAGGGGCTATTGGACTAAGTGCTTTAAATATAGCTATTCCTGTTTATGGATTTATGGCAGCTATAGCTATTTTATTAGGCATGGGTGGATCAACACTATTTTCTATATATAGAGGAAAGGGGGATTTTAATTCAGCAAATGATGTATTTACAATGTCTATGTTAAATTGTGCTATTGTAAGTACAGTAATTTTATTATTAGGAGTTTTTGCATCAAGATATATTGCTGCTTTGTTAGGAGCAAGTGGAATAATTTTAGACTACGTTGATATATATCTTAAAGTTATTATGATTTTATGTCCTTTAATGATTTTTAGCAATGTATTAATAAATTTTGTAAGAAATGATGGGAAACCTAAAATAGCTATGGTAGCTATGATTATAGGAACTGCTTTAAACATAGTATGTGATTATATTTTTATTTACATATTCAATTGGGGGATGGCTGGTGCTGCTTTAGCAACATCATTTTCTCCAATTATAAGCCTTATTATAGGGATATATTTTATAAAGAAAAATAGTACATTAAAATTAAAGAAATTTAAGTATAAATATTCTATGCTAAAGGAAAGTATACATTGTGGAATTTCTAGTTTTTTATCAGAAGTATCTATTTCTGTAGTAATATTAATATTTAATATTGTTATTCTAGATATTAGTGGTGAAATAGCTGTTGCAGCTTATGGAATAATTACTAATATAGCTTTAGTGTGTCTTTGTATGTTTAATGGACTTGCACAAGGAATGCAACCAATAATAAGCACTAACTTTGGAAGTGGTAAAAAACAAAGAATGCTAAAGGTTTTAAAAATAGGGATTATTGTAGCATTAATTTCAGGAGTATTATTTTATGCTGTTGGAGTATTATATCCTAAAGAGATAGCAGAAGCTTTTAATGGACAAGGTTCAATTGAACTAACTAATTTAACTGTAAATGGAATAAGAATATATTTCATAGCATTTATATTTATGGGAGTAAATATAGTAATTTTATCCTTTTATCAATCAATAATGAAAGCAAAAGAAGCTTTTATATTATCTGTATTAAGAGGGTTTTTATTAATAGTAGTATTATTACTAATTTTAACACCTCTTTGGGGCATGAATGGAGTTTGGTTAGTAGTGCCAATAACAGAGTTAATAACTTTAGTATTAAGTTCTATTTCCTTAATAAAATACTTAAATAGTGAGAAAAATCCTAGTATTGAAGTAGATTATGAGAAAAGTGAGGTAGTAAGTAAATAGTTAAGGAAAATAGGCAGTGAAGAAGAGTGTAAACGATTGACAGAAGCTGTGAAAACATGGTATTATCTGTTTATAGAATTAGACAAATATAGACAAGTTAATAAAATTAAAAGTAATAAAAAAGTTTAAATAGTATAAGAATATTTAATGAGGTGAATTGAGATGAAAAAATATAATAGAGTTTTTACAATAGTAATTGATTCATTAGGTATTGGAGAAATGGAAGACTCAAAGAGTTTTGGAGATATAGGTGTAGATACATTAGGTAGTATAGCTAAATCAGTGGATTCTTTCAATATTCCTAATCTACAAAAAATGGGTATAGCAAATCTTCATAAAATAGAGCATGTTAAGGAAGTAGAAAAGCCTCTAGGTTATCAAATGAAGTTAAAAGAAGCAAGTGTAGGTAAAGACACTATGACTGGTCATTGGGAAATGATGGGGTTACACATAACTAAGCCTTTTAAAACTTTTACAGACACAGGATTTCCAAAAGAATTATTAGATGAATTATCAGCTAGAACTGGTCATGAAATAGTAGGAAATAAAAGTGCTAGTGGAACTGAAATTCTTGATGAATTAGGAGAGCACCAAATACAAACAGGGGATATGATAGTTTACACATCAGCAGACTCTGTTCTTCAAATTTGTGGTCATGAAGAAACTTTTGGTTTAGATGAACTGTATAGATGTTGTGAGATTGCAAGAGACTTAACAATGAAAGATGAGTGGAAAGTTGGAAGAGTAATAGCTAGACCATATGTTGGAAATAAAAAAGGAGAGTTTAAACGTACATCAAATAGACATGATTATGCATTAAAACCATATGGTAGAACAGTTCTTAATGAGTTAAAAGATAATGGATTTGATGTAATTTCAGTAGGAAAAATAAGTGATATATTTGATGGTGAAGGAATAACAGAATCAAATAAATCAAAGAGTTCAGTTCATGGAATGGAACAAACTTTAGAGATAATGGATAGAGATTTCAAAGGATTATGCTTTGTAAACTTAGTTGATTTTGATGCTTTATGGGGACATAGAAGAAATCCACAAGGATATGCTAAAGAATTAGAAATGTTTGATGTTAATCTAGGTAAAGTTTTAGATAAATTAAATGATGATGATTTATTAATAATAACAGCAGACCATGGAAATGACCCAACATATAAAGGAACAGATCATACAAGAGAGTATGTTCCATTTTTAGCTTATTCACCTTCAATGAAAGGTAACGGAGTTTTAGGAGTTAAAGATAGCTTTGCTACAATAGGAGCAACTATAGCTAATAACTTTGATCTTAAAATGCCTGAAAATACTATTGGAGAGTCTGTTTTAGAAGAATTAAAATAGAAAAATATATTTAAATGAAAATTAGAACCTATACAATAGACCTTTGTAAAAGGATACTATAGTATAGGTTCTTTTTATATAATTTAGAAAATTTAATTATTGTATTTAAGTAATCTTAAAAGAACTGACTAAAGGTAGCCAGTTCTTGAAAGTTTAAAAGTATCAATTATTTATAATTTTCACAAACTATGATAAATCTGTGTTCAATACTTTCTATATATCCGTAAGTATTTAGATCTTCATTTAATTTATATAATTCTTCAAAGCAATTATCTACAGAGAAATTTGGAAATTCCCATTCAATAATTTTTGCAAAGTAAATTATTGCTCCAATATCTTTAAAATGTAAGTGAGGAAAATATTCTTTTGCATATAAAATTTTAAAAGAGTTTTGCTCTAATTCTTCTAACTTATTACTTAGAGTATTTTCTGGAAATAAAGGCTTGAAATCTTTTATTAATGCTTTGGATAATACTTCATTATTTTGTCCACCTACTTGTTGAGTAATGAAAATTCCATTTGGCTTTAATATTCTTCTTATTTCTTTAATGTTAAAAGATGAATGTCTATTAATAACTATATCAAAACTATTATCTTCAAAAGGTAAATGTGCATCAGTAAATATTTGTTTTACAGTAATTCCTAATGGTTCTAATTTTTCTTTGCATAATTTTACATTGGGTTCCCACATCTCTGTAACAGATGTATTATTGCAAGGGTGATTCAAGGATAATAAAAATTCACACCACCAGTCCCCATATCCAGTAGTTTGTAGTTTGGATTTAAGTATTTTTTTAATATACCTCTATAATTCCAAGGTAATTTTTCAGTGATCCATCTATTTTCTAAATAAGAAAAATTCCACCCTTCAAATATAATATTCTCTTCTTTTCTCCATGCTTCTCTTAACTTACTATAATTCATAACTGTCCCTCTTTTCTTTTTATTTATTTACTAGAAATTTGGTGCAGCCACCTGATAGTATATTTAAATTTAATCTTGGTACAATCTACTATCAGTTATTATAACTGCACCAAGAAATTAATTCGATTTTTTCTCATTTGGAGAATTCACCTACTTTCAAATCCTATTTATATATTAGTTATCCAATATTATATTAACATAATTTTACATAATATCAAATCAAAGTATTTGAATATTGATATAGTTTTTATAATAAAGAAACTTGTATAAGATAATAACTTAAATACAGGCAATCTTTAATTATAATCTATTTTATAAGTTACATCTTTTTGTTCACTTCCAGATAGGGTAACATTCACATAGTCATCAAATCACTTAACAGAAATATCATTTTTGGAAATCAAATACAATATTTTTCTACTCCCTTATAAATTTTAATTTTATTCATATTATATTTTACAATCATCAATTATAATTTTTGAAACTTTTCCTTTTATTTTTTCTATATTTGACAATTGTATATTTACTTCATCTAATTTATTAGCTCTCATTGCATTTTTATAAGAATAATAATATCCATAATAGTTTAATTCATAATCCTTTGAATCAAGCAATGGAACTATCAATATTTCTGGAAATAAAATATCCTCTCCATCAAATATAGTAATTTCACTTAGTTGGAAAATAGACATTTCTTCTAATTGTTCTTGACCACCATTTTTTAATCTCTTATATTTTGTTCCATCATTATATAATAATCCTGTTTTCATTTTCATCGGAATTATACACATAATCCCCATTGCAATTGGCATTAAGCTCAACATTAACAAAATATATTTTTAGTATGGAAAAATAGAGGCAACATCAAAATTCCAAATATTATTGAAGTAAGAGGTCCTGCAAGCAATATTCTTGCCCATACCTTAATATTATCTTCTGATTTCTTAATGGGAAATGCACACCAAAGAGTAATATTTTTTTCTATTCCAATCTTTACTTTAGAATTTATATTTTCTCTATAAATCTTAATTGGTCCAACAATCAACATAAACAATTTCCAATGATTAATTAAATTCATAAATAATGTGTCCAAGTTCATGAATTAAAGCTGATATAGAATAACAACCAATTATACTTATTATCAAAACAATATATTCCATTATTATATTATCCTCCTTACAAATTTTTATTTATCGTACCAGCGGGATTGTTGGTCTATTTGACAAGTCTCTGCACTTGTCTGTTTTTAAGATGTCTAATACAAAGGGTAAGAAGATGTTTCTCTTTCCTACATCAGTTTCTTTAGCATAGTTTACAAGATTATTCCATACAAGGTAGTAGTTGTTCAAATATTTAGTGGAAACACCATTAAAACCTCTCATAAAACGTTTTAATTGACTATGAAAACTATTTTATATGTTGAATGTTATAAATACCTTTATTTGTCTTATCCCGTTTTTAATTGTATCAACTCAATAGCAATAGAATTTGTAAATCTAATATAAGAGTTCATCTTATCTGTTACAAAGGTAGAGTTGCTCTCAATTCTACCATCATAAATATGGTGTAAATCTTTTGTTGAGACTCTACCAGTATTGGTGATTTTGGCAATTGATAAACCATTCCTATTTACTGCACAAGGGACACATACTTTTTCATGTGATAAATCTCTTGTATGCATGGAGTGAGCGCGCTTATGTGGAATGGTAAAATTATGATTTTCCTTGTACGAAATTGCGAAAAAAGTTTCGTTTGTTTCTATTACACTGCCTAATTTTATATTACTTACTATATTTTGAAGTGCATCTAAAATTTTATGTCTCCAAGTAAATGCTGTATTTCTATGAATATCATAAACTATCGCAGTTTTTCTGATAGATAATCCATTCATCATGCAATCAATATATTTTTCCCATACTGATAAATCTTTTCGAGTGCCTAATACAATAGAATTAGGGGTAATAACAAAGGATTTACTACAATCCTTACATACATACTTTTAAGTACCATTTTTCTATGCCATTACGAACAATATGAATACAACCACAAAGAGGACATACACGACCATTAGCAAATTAACAAATTCCCCAATATTTAATGTCTTAACAACGGTTGGACTCAAAAGCATCGTTTTGAGACTTTCTTGTTCTGCATAAGTCAACTTGCCAATTATATCTAAAGCATCTTTAATTGTAGGAACTATCATCAACTCCTTTTTGTATGGTAATTGTCTCTCTACTATCATTATATTGCACTTTTCAGAAAAAACTTCTATTTGTTGTGACAGAGCCTTAATTTTTTATTTTTATCATCTAGTAATGTTACTTTAATTTTAGTTAGTACTAGAGCTAAAGCGATTAAAATAATTTCCTATTCTTTCTTCATATTTTTATTCCTCTTTTTATGCATAATATAGTGCTATTGTTTATTAAATTATACATTAATTGTAATTTAATACTATCATTTTTTAGTTTTATTAATATACTTTTTACACATAAGTTGTTTTTTTATTTTTAAAATTATTTATTGAATAAAATGGATATTTAGTATATAATTAGCATACTAACTATTTAAAGGAGGGGATAATAAGTGTGGGTGTCAATTTGAGTTTGCTTATTAAGGTAGTTGGAAAGAATTTTGATAAATGCTTAAATAATAGAGTTAGTGGTTTAGATCTTACTTCATCACAATGTAAAATACTTGGATTTTTGCATCTTAATGATGGAAAAGAAGTTAATCCTATTGATATTGAAAGAGAATTTAAATTAAAAAAACCAACAGTAACAGGGCTTTTAAAAAGATTAGAAGAGAAAGGATTCATTTCTTTAGAGCCTAGCATGAAAGATAAAAGATATAAGCAGATTATTTTAACAGAGAAAAGTAGAGAATATTATGAACTAATGAAAAAGAACATTTTAGAAGTTGAAGAAATAATGTATAAAGGGATAACAGAAAAAGATAAAGAGGAAATGAAGAGAATACTACAAATTATAATAAAAAATACAATGTAATTAAAGCCTAAGGTTAATTAAGGGGAATTTAAAGAAATTACATTTATAATTAACAAGGGTATAGGAGGTTAGTATGGTAAAGACTTTATTATCACAGGTTAAAGAATTTAAAAAGGATTCTATTATGACACCAATTTATGTGATTTTAGAAGTTGTCATGGAGGTTATTATACCTTTGATGATGGCATCCATAATTGATAAAGGGGTTAATAAAGGAGACTTAAAACATGTAGTATATATGGGGATAGCTATGATTTTAATGGCTTTTTTAGCTTTAGTTTTTGGGGCACTTTCAGGAAAGTGTGCTGCTAGAGCATCCACAGGGTTTTCAAAAAATTTAAGGAAAGCTATGTATGAAAATATTCAAAGTTTTTCATTTTCAAATATAGATAAATATTCTACAGCAGGGTTAGTTACTAGGTTAACAACAGATGTTACTAATGTTCAAAATTCTTATCAAATGATTATAAGAATGTGTACAAGAGCACCAATCATGCTTATTTCATCAATGGTAATGGCTATGATTATAGGAGGAAAATTAGCATTTGTGTTTTTAGGGGTTACATTTCTTTTAGCTATAGGGTTAGCTTATATTATAAAAAAAGCTTATCCAGTTTTTATGGAAGTTTTCAAGCAATATGATGATTTAAATAGAAATGTTCAAGAAAATGTAAGTGCAATTCGTGTAGTTAAGGCTTATGTTAGGGAAGAACATGAAATTAAAAAATTTAATAATGCAAGTTTAAAGTTGTATAATTTATTTGTCAAAGCTGAGAAAGTATTAGTTTTAAATATGCCTATGATGCAAATGGCTATGTATACTTGTATATTATTAATTTCTTGGTTTGGTGCAAAAATGATAGTATCAAAAACTTTAACAACAGGTGAGTTGATGAGCTTATTTTCTTATATTTTAGGTATATTAATGAGCCTTATGATGCTTTCTATGATATTTGTTATGGTTACAATGTCAAAGGCATCAGCTGAGCGTATTGTTGAAGTTATAAATGAAAAATCAAACTTGAATAATGGAATTAATCCAATAAAAAAAGTTCCAGATGGTTCTATAGAGTTTAATAATGTTAATTTTTCTTATAAGGATGATGATAATTATGTTTTAAGAAATATTAACTTTAAAATAAATTCTGGTGAAACTATTGGAATTATAGGGGGAACAGGAAGTGCTAAATCATCCTTAGTTCAATTAATTCCTAGATTATATGATGTTTCTACTGGTGACGTTGAAGTTGGAGGAATATCTGTAAAATCCTATGATTTAGAATCACTTAGAAATGAAGTAGCTATGGTTCTTCAAAAAAATGTATTGTTTTCAGGAACTATTAAGGAAAACATACGTTGGGGAAAAAAAGATGCTACAGATGAGGAAATTAAAAGAGTTTGTGAATTAGCTCAGGCAGATGAATTTATTCAAGGATTTCCAAAGGGGTATGATACTTATATTGAGCAAGGAGGAAGTAACGTTTCAGGAGGACAAAAACAAAGACTTTGTATTGCTAGAGCCTTACTTAAAAAGCCAAAAATATTGATATTAGATGATTCAACAAGTGCTGTAGATACAAAAACAGATAGTCTTATACGTAAAGCATTTAAGGAAGAAATCGGAGATACAACAAAGATCATAATTGCTCAAAGAATAACTTCTATACAGGAAGCAGATAGAATTATAGTTTTAAATGAAGGGGAAATTGAAAATATAGGAACTCATGAAGAACTATTAGAAAAGAGTCCTATCTATAAGGATGTATATCAATCACAAATGAAGGGGGCTGAAAAGATTGGTTAAAGGGAATACTATGAGACATGGAATGAAAGGACCTAAAGCTATGGGAAAGGGTCCAAAACCAGCTTTAGAAAATCCTATGGGGATAATTAAAAGACTTGGTGGATATATACTAAAAAAGTACAAGTTTTATTGTATTTTAGTAATTATATTAATAATATTTTCTTCGCTTACTAATGTTGCGGGTACTCTTTTTATGAAAAATCTTATTGATGATTTTATATTACCATTTATAGCTAAGGAAAATCCTGATTTTTCAAAGCTTGCATATGCACTTATAGTTATGGCTATGATTTATTATTCAGGGGTTATTGCTATTTATATTTATAATCGTATTATGGTAAAAGTATCTCAAGGTACTTTAAAAGATATAAGAGATGATTTATTTAAGCATATGGAAACACTTCCAATAAGATATTTTGATACAAATGCTCATGGAGATATTATGAGTGTTTATACAAATGATACTGATACTTTAAGACAGATGATAAGTCAAAGTATACCTCAATTAACAGCTTCTATAATTGCTATTATTAGTGTTACAATTTCTATGATTATTTTAAGTGTACCTCTTACAATAGTTACATTTATCATGGCAGCTCTTATGATATTCGTTACTAAGTCTGTAGCTGCTAAAAGTGGCAAGTACTTTATGGAACAGCAAACAAACTTAGGAAAGATTAATGGATATATTGAAGAAATGATGGAAGGTCAAAAGGTAGTAAAAGTATTTTGTCATGAGGATGAAAGTTTAGAGAAATTTGATGAATTAAATAATAAACTATTTGAAAGTTCCAATAATGCTAATAGCTATGCCAATATACTTATGCCTATTATGATGAATTTAGGGAATATAAATTATGTTGTAACAGCAATAAGTGGATCAGCTCTTGCTATATTTGGAGTTGGTGGATTTACTCTTGGAGGATTAGCATCATTCTTACAATTCAATAAAAGTTTTAGTCAACCAATAGCTCAAGTGTCAATGCAATTAAACTCAGTGGTAATGGCTCTTGCTGGAGCAGATAGAATATTTAAGCTATTAGATGAAAAACCAGAGACAGATGATGGATATGTTGAATTAGTAAATGCTAGAATAAATGAAAATAATGAGATAGAAGAAGTTAAAAAGAGAACAGGAATTTGGGCTTGGAAACACTACCACAAAGATGATGGTACTACAACTTATACTAAATTAGAAGGTGATGTAGTGTTTGATAATGTTGACTTTGGATATAATGAAGAAAAAATAATTTTACATGATATAGAGCTATATGCAAAGCCAGGTCAAAAAATAGCTTTTGTTGGGGCAACAGGAGCAGGTAAAACTACTATAACAAATTTAATAAATAGATTTTATGATATTCAAGATGGTAAAATCCGTTATGATGGAATAAATATTAATAAAATTAAGAAAGAGGATTTAAGAGGTTCTCTTGGTATAGTGCTTCAAGATACACATTTATTTACAGGAACAGTAATGGACAATATAAGATATGGAAAATTGGATGCTACAGATGAAGAAGTAATAGAGGCGGCAAAACTTGCTAATGCTGATTATTTCGTAAGACATTTACCAGAAGGTTATAATACTATGCTAACAGGAGATGGAGGAAATTTATCACAAGGTCAAAGACAGTTACTAGCTATAGCTAGAGCAGCAGTTGCTAATCCACCAGTATTAATATTAGATGAAGCAACATCAAGTATAGATACTCGTACAGAAAAAATAGTACAAGAAGGTATGGATAGGTTGATGGAAGGAAGAACAGTATTTGTAATAGCACATAGATTGTCAACTATAAAAAATTCAGATGTAATTATGGTGTTAGATAAAGGAAGAATAATAGAAAGAGGAAACCATAATAGTTTAATAGATAAAAAAGGAATTTACTATCAATTATATACAGGTTCAAGTGTAGGATTAGGTGACCTTGAAGTGTAAATTATAAAAAAGAGGTTGTATCATTTTAGATACAGCCTCTTTGGTTTTTAGTTGGCTTCATAGAGAACAAATGATATATTTTTATATTCAATAATAAATTACAATTTATTTAATAGAGAGGTTTTATTGGATTGTTTGGATTAATTGTTCGTTTATGAAAAGGATTATGAATCATTGCTTTTTTGAATAATGTAGGATATTCCTCTTGAAGATGTTTCATATAAATAATCCATGTTTGAGTCATTAGCTTATATAAAATGCTAAAGTCTTCTTTAATATGTTCTCTATTAAATGTGTCATATTCTGTATGTACATAAATATCTTGAAGTTCCTCTCTTATATGAAATATGGCAACAGCCATTTCTGAAAAAAGTTCATGTTCCATAAGTGTAGGATTTGTTATTATTGAAATTAAAAAATCTTTATTATCATTAATAATATTAGATACCTTCCTTAAAGAAATAGCATCAATATCCACATCAAATTGATGGTTATTTATAACTGAATTAAATTTTTTAAATTCTGAAGGTCCCCAATTTTTATTTATATGTGCTTCATCTGACAATACCTTAATATTCTTATCGTGTCTAGCAAATTTTTCTAATAATTCTGTTCCAAACTCTGAGAAAAAAACTCCTTCTATCATTATAAGTTTTTCTATTTTATGATATTTGTTTCTTCTCTCAAAGAGGGTATCAATGACGAAAGCTGTTAAAAATACGTTCAATGGAATAAATGCTATGTTAGAACATAATAGGGATAAAGCTTTATTTAAGTCATTAAAAACTCGAGTTTGGATGAAAAATAAAATTAAAGATAAAGAAAGTAGTGTAATTCCTGTAATAATGGGTTCTCTGTATTTTTTTTTAGTTCTAATTTTTTTATTTTCTTTCATAGTTTAATGTCATCCTTTTTAGTATTTAAAGCTTGCAAAATAACTAAATTAAGAAAAATTATTTAAGTAAATTTTAAAATTGCTCATTAGCTTAGATTTACTATGAAACTTTAGTTAATTTATGAATAAACTTTATTATACCGTAAAATTTACATCATATTAGAAAATAATTCAATATTACAGAATTAATATTTTTTACTATATCTAATAAGAATAATGATTTTTTGGAAGTGGATAATTATAAGTGTAAGTAAATTAATAAGAAATAGCCTAAAATATTAAAAGGTTTATGATGTAATAAATATATTAAATATGATAAATTAAAAAATCTAAATATGAATGTAATAAAGTTGTAAGAAATACATTAATAATTAATACATATTTAAGTAGTTCTTCTGTTTTTTGTAAAATTATTCACTTATAATTTACATTAGAAATAGAAGGGAGTAATAAATAATGAATGTTTTAGAGATAAAAGGCTTACGAAAAAAGTTAGGGAAAAGAGAGATAATAAAAGGAATAGATTTAGAGTTAAAGGAAGGTGAAATATTAGGATTTTTAGGACCTAATGGAGCTGGAAAGACAACTACTATACGAATGATTGTTGGTCTTATAAATCCTGATAGTGGGGAAATTAAAATTTGTGGAGAAAGCTTAAAGAATAAAAAGAAAGCTCTTAAAAATGTAGGAGCTGTAGTTGAAAATCCAGAACTTTATAAATATCTTTCTGGGCGAGAAAACCTTATGCAAATTGCACGAATAAGAGGGGTAGCTAAAGAAGAAGTTAATGAGTTAATTAATTTAGTTGGATTAGAAGATAGAATAAATGAAAAAGTTTCAAAGTATTCTTTGGGAATGAAGCAAAGATTAGGTCTTGCAGCAGCTTTAATTGGAAATCCTAAGTTACTTATTTTAGATGAACCAACCAATGGGTTAGATCCATCAGGAATAATAGATTTCAGAGAGGTAGTAAAAAAAGCAGTAAGAGAAAAGGGAATATCTGTATTTATATCATCACATATTTTAAGTGAGGTACAAAATCTTTGTCATAGAGTTGTTTTTGTAAATCATGGTGTTGTAAAAGCTATTGAAGAAATTAATAATCAACATATGGAGACAGAAAAGGAAAGTCTTAAAGTAGTTGTAAATACTGAAAATTATGAAGAAATTATTTCTAAAATAAAGGATATAGCTTTTGTGAGTAACGCTTCTTGCAGTGAGGATGGTATAGATGTTGTAATAGAAGCACAAAGAGCATCTAAATTAATTAAAGCTTTAGTAGAACTTAATATAGAAGTAGAGGAAGTTTATAAAAATAGAGTGGGGTTAGAACAAAGATATATGGAATTAGTTGAAGGGGGAATAAGATAATGTTTTTTACTTTAGTAAAAAATGAATTAATTAAATTGTTTAGTAGAGGGAAAACTTGGATTGTCTTTGGGCTTTTTGCATTGATAGTTATAGGGACAAATGTAGCTTTCCATTTTTCAGATAAAGAAATGAGATATCATAATTCACCACAAGGAAGAATAGAAGATATAGATAGAAATATAGGATATATGAAAGAGAGTATAGAGAGATATGAAAAGGAATTAAAAAGTAATCCAGAAAGTAATGTTAAAGAATATATAGCAATGGAAAAAGAAAATATAAAGGAGTTAGAGAAAGATAAAAAGAGAGAAGAGGAAAAATTAAAAAATGGAGTTAATCCAAATCAATGGAAAGAGGATTTAAGTACTGAAAAAAATCAATTAAAAGAGCGATTAAAAGAGAAAGACGTAGAAGATAGAGAAAAAGCAACTATAAAAAATAGACTTGCAGAAATCGAGAATATAGAAAAATTAGGGATGAAGCCAATTGAAAGTTGGGAATTTTCTCCTTTCAATAATAGCATAAGTTTTATGACACTAATTGGAACTATGATATTAGTTACAGGTATAGCAATTTTTATGAGTGATATAGTGTCAGGAGAATCTACTCCACCTACTTTAAAGTTTTTATTAGTTCAGCCAATTTCACGAACTAAAGTAATAGCATCTAAATTTACAGCTGTTGTGCTTACTGTTCTTTCAATGATAGTTGGGCTTGAAATATTAGCATTTGGTGCATTAGGAGCAATGAAAGGATTTGATTCAGGAAAAATGCCTGTTTTTCTTGGTCAAAAGTATGTTTTAAATGTAACACAAAATTCTTATGGGTGGAAAGAGCTTGTTCCAGTAGAGAATAGTGCTTACTTATCTAATGTAAGTAGTTATTTTTTACAAAGTTTAGGGCTACAAATACTATTTATAATAGCTTGTTGTTCATTTGTATTTTTGATATCAACATTATTTAAAAGTAGTATGATAACAATGGCTGTAGCAGTTATAGTTTCTGTAGCTACCACAATGCTTACAATGAATATAGGTAAATTAAAAGACATTGCACATTTAATCTTTTTAAATTATGGGGCTACTCCATCAATAGTAAATGGTGAAATTGCTTATATGTCTCAAAATACTAATTTTTCAGTAAGTTTAGGCATTACTTTGATGGTAATAACTATAATTATTTGTCCTCTACTAGCAGCTCTAGTATTTAAGAAAAAGGATATTTTAATATAAAAAGTAGTATTAAAGTAGTAGAATTTAGTAAATATCTATATATCCTATAAAACAAATAGGATATATAGGTATTTTTTTATTGACATGTTAAGAGAGCCATGCTAAATTAAGTTATAATATAAACTATTAGTGTTTTATAAACATATACTAAATCAAGTTGGAGCTTTGATTCTATTGAATATTTAGTGGTGTTATCTAGAAGCATAAGATTGTTTGTATTTTATTTACAAAAGATATAAATATTAAGATTACTGGCTACAAGATAAGACTAATGTTTTGACGTTAAATAAGGAGGGGGCAATATGTTTACAGGAAAATTTTATGGTAGATATTTTGCTAATTGGCGATGTAGTAGTTTTTCTAAAATATTAAATGAGGTAAAAAATTAATAAAATATTTAGAAAAGCACGAGGGGACACAAATGAAATTTTTAAAAAATTACAAATTCTCTTTAATACTATTAGTATCAATGATTTTAGGTTCTATTTTAGGAATTATTATGGGAGACAAAGCTAAGATTTTTTCACCTATAGCAGATTTATTTCTTAATTTACTATATTGTATAGTTGTTCCTATGATATTTGTTTCTTTAGTTTCATCTATAGCAAATATGAGTGATTTAAAGAAATTAAGAAAAGTATTAGGAGTAATGATGGTAGTATTTGTAGTTACTGAAATAATAGCTACAGTATATATGATAGTAGTTTGTATTTTCATTGATCCAGCTAAAGGAGCACATATATCAATGGGAAGTACGACAGTGGATATGAGTAGTAAGGCGAATATATTATCTATGTTCACAGTAAATGATTTTAGTTTGTTATGGTCTAGGAAAAATATAATGGCTTTAATAGTTTTTTCACTATTATTTGGAGTATCCACAGTTGCCGTAGGAGAACAGGGAAAATCTGTAGTTAAGTTTTTTAATTCATTGACAGAAGTAATAATGAAAATGGTTAATTATATTATGTATTTAGCACCTATAGGTTTAGGAGCATTCTTTGCAACTCTAATGGGCGATTATGGAAAAGAAATTGTAGGACCTCTTTCAAAAACTCTATTATTATTTTTTGTAGCTTCAATAGTTTACTTTATTTTATCAAATACTATTTTTGCATTTATTGGAGGGGGAAGAAAGGGTTTAAAGGTTTATTGGAAAAATATCTTACCGGTAACTTTAACATCTTTAGGGACATGTTCTAGTGCAGCTTCAATCCCAAGTAATTTAGTTGCATGTAAAAAAATAGGTATTCCTGATGATATAAAAGATATTACAGTACCTATGGGATGTAATTTGCATAAAGATGGTGCATGTTTAACTGTTGTTTTAAAAATAGCCTTTGTTTGTTCAATATTAGATATTAACTTTTTATCACCTAAAATTTTGATAACAACTATATTAGTATCAATTTTATCCTCAACAATTATAGGTGCTATACCTGGTGGAGGGTATGTTGGAGAAATTTTAATAGTATCATTATTTGGTTTTCCACCAGCGACAATTCCTATAATGGTACTACTTGGAACTATAACTGATGCTCCGGCAACAGCAATTAATGTTACTGGTGATACTGGTGTGGCTATGATAGTTTCAAGATTAATAGAAGGTAGAAAGTGGATGTCTGGAAGAATAAAATCTGAAAAGATAACAGCTTAAAATATAATATATAAATAAAAGAGGATGTATCTATAATTGGATACATCCTTTTTACTTTTTACTTATATAGCTATCTCAGCAGATAAAAAACACATTGATAAAAAGTAATATAAATTAAAGTTCTGTTTACTTTTATCAAACTGTCAGATAAACGTAGACTTATAAATTAAAAAAATAGATATTTACCCTCAAAGAGCTCAATCAATAAGTCTTCTATTGTATTTAAATCATCAATTTGCCCATTTTTTATATATTTTTTTGTTATTTCTACTAAAGCCCCACAAATAAAAGCAATTGCGTATTCATTTTTTAAATTTTCATTAGTAAGAAGTATTTTTTCACAACTTAGAAGAGCTTTTTTTAAACCATTATTTAGAATTTCAGTTAGATTATTATCGACTAATATGCTAAAAAAATCATTATGTTGTGAGATATATTCAATAAATATGTGAACTAATTTAGGAATGGTAAGGTTATTTTCATCATCAAAATGAGTAGAAAGATTTAAATAATATTTTTGATATTCATAATATAAAATATTTTCTTTAGAATCAAATAAGCTATAAAATGTTTGTCTTGATACCATTGCCTTGTTGCAAAGCTCACTAATACTTATTTTATTAAATGGTTTTTCTTTTAATAATTGTATAAATGCTTGTGTAATCATTTCTTGAGATTGTAATGCGATTTTATTATTTCCTGTGTACATTGACAAAAACTCCTTTCTGTATAAGTTATTGAAGAAACATTGACAGTTGTCTATGCTAATGATATTATCATAACATAAATTGGACAGTTGTCAAAGAGAGTTTGTTATAAGTATGATAAACTTAGATTTAATTTAGTTAGAACTTTGACTTAAACTAAATGATTAATAGTCATTATGAAGAAATTTGTGCCTAGTTATCTTCAGTTTATAGAAATTTGGAGTGTTATAAATAATGAAAATATGGAAGGAAGTAATAAAATGAATAAAGTATTTGAAGAAGTTAAAATTGGTGAAATTACCTTTAAAAATAGAATTATTAGATCAGCAACTCATGAAGGAATGTGTAATGAAAATGGAGAACCAAATGAAGAATTAATTAAAAAATTTGAACAACTTGCAAAGGGAGGGGCTGGAGCAATTATTACAGGATTTGTTGGAATCATGTCAAATGGTAATGCACCTTCTAAATATATGCCCATGATTGATAGTGATGAAAAGATAGATTCTTTTAAAAAGTTAGTTCAAAGAGTTCATAGTTATGATACACCTATAATAATGCAAATTGCACATTGTGGAAGGCAGACAAGGTCAAAAGTAACAGGCTATCCAACAGTTGCACCATCTCCAATTAAAGATAAGCTATATAATGAAGATAGACCACATGAATTAACAGAGGATGAGATTTATGAAATAATAGATAATTTTGTATTAGGTATAGAAAGAGCTAAAAAAGCAGGATTTGATGGTGTAGAATTACATGCAGCACATGGTTATTTATTATCATCATTTTTATCTCCACATATGAATAAACGTAAGGACAAATGGGGAGGAAATACAGAGAATAGATTCAGAATTGTGAAGGAAATTTTATTAAGGGCAAGAGAAAGAGTAGGAGACTATACAATTATTGCTAAAATAAATGCCTATGAAAAGGCAAAGGATGGAATGAACATAGAAGAAGCTATAAAAATATCAAAATATCTTGAAGAAGCTAAATGTGATGCTATTGATGTATCTTGTGGCATTGAAGAAGATGGTCTTTGGACACTTAGAGGTAATTTTCCATTTGAGATGATGGCACATGATAATCATAGAATTAAAAAAATTCCTAAGAGTTTTAGAAAAATAGCTAAACCTTTTATTAAGATGCAATTTGAAAGTCCTAAACCATATAAATTATTTAATGTACCTAGTGCAGAGAAAATTAAAAAGGAAGTAAATATTCCAATTATTGTGGTTGGAGGAATAAGAAGATTAGATGAAATAAAAGAAATTATAGAGAATAATAAAAGTGATATTGTTGCAATGTCAAAACCTTTTATAATTGAACCTAATATAGTAAATAAGTTTAAAGAAGGTAAACAAGAAGAATCTAGATGTATAGATTGTAATTATTGTATTATTGGAATTGAAGAACGCCCTTTGAAATGTTATTATGGGAAATTACCAAAATAATAATTTCAGTTATATTAATTTATAGTTATTTAAAGTATATAATGAATAAGAGAATGTATCGAATACAGATACATTCTCTTGCTTTTTATCTAGCTATAAAATAAATTAAGGTACTGATTTGATATTATTAAGAATTATTTTTAATATAAGTTTTTAAGGCTTTTATAATTAAAAATAATAAATAAAATCCAACTCCCGTGATTACTAATATTAATAAGATTGAAAAAAGAAAAAATATTAAAGATTTCATAGAATCCTCCATATAATTTTTATTAAGTAAATAAGAAATATAAATATTTATAGTTAAAGTAAATATTAATATTGTATTATATAAATTATCAGCTAATTCAGACAGAATTTTGATTCTATTTGAATTTTAGAGAATTTTATTTATGAGCTTCTATTGTTAGTTCTATACTTATATAAGGTGGAGCATTACAAGTAATAGCAAGTAGATTAATTAGATAAATTTAGGTTATAATTTAGTATAAATTAAAAAATGTTTAATTTAAATAATATGGATAAAATTAGATAATAAGTAAAATAAATATATTGAAATATAAGGAATGAGAAAGTTTAGAAAAAATAAAAAATATAAAAAATATAAAATAACTTATTAGTATAGGAGATATTATGAAGGTTATATACAAAATAACTTATCCAAATGGAAAGATTTATATTGGTAAGGATTTAACTGATAGCATTAACTATTTCGGTAGTGCTAACAATGATTTGATAGAAAAAGACTTTACAAGAGAAGAGAAAAAAGATTTTACAATAAGGAAAGAAATATTATGGGAATCGGAAATAGCAACAGATAAAGAAGTTAATAAGAAAGAAATAGAATTAATAACATTATATCAATCCAATAATCCAAGTATTGGATCTAATAGATGGCCGAAATTTAAAATAATATAAATAATTTATTAGACGCTAAAAGGTGAACAGTAAGAAAGGAGGATTTGGTGAGGGGGTGGTACTTGCAATACACACTCTCACTAAAGATAAGACATGGAAAAAATAGAAGCAAAGAAAATTATATCTTCCTACAGAGAGAATGACTTATGGTTTGATGCAAATTATGGGATGAATATATATAAAGGATGTTCACATGGATGTATATATTGTGATTCAAGAAGTAGTTGTTACAATATTATAGATTTTGATAAAGTTAGAGCTAAAGAAAATGTATTAGAAATTTTAGAAAGGGATTTGAAATCTAAAAGAAAAAAGGGAGTTATAGGAACTGGTGCTATGAGTGATCCATATAATCCACTAGAAAGGAGTTATGAATATACTAGAAAGGCGTTAAAACTTATAAATAAATATGGATTTGGTGTTGCTATAGATACTAAAAGTTCTTTAATAACTAGAGATATAGATATTCTTAAAAAAATTCAAGAACATTCACCAGTCATAGTAAAGATTACTATAACAACATTTGACGATAAATTAGGAAAATTAATTGAGCCAAATGTAAGCACAAGTAGTGAAAGATTTGAAGCTATAAAAAAACTTAGGGATAATGGAATTTATGCTGGGATTTTAATGATGCCCATATTACCATTTATAAATGATACTGAAGAAAATATTAGAAATTTAATTAAAGAAGGAGCTAAGGCAGATGCTAAATTTATTTTTTCTTTTGGAATAGGTGTAACTTTAAGAGGAAATCAAAGAGAATATTTTTTTAATAAGCTGAAGAAATTATTTCCCAAAAATGATTTAGTCCATAAATATATAAATACTTATGGAGAAAGATATGAATGTCCATCACTTAATTGGGAAAGTTTATGGAGTGTATTTACAGAGGAATGTGAAAAGAATAATATTTTATATAAGATGGAAGATATAATAAGGGATTATAGAAAGAATTATACTGAAGAACAATTATCCTTATTTTAAATTTCTTTAGTATAGAAGTTAAATGTATAGGAAAAACTACTTATAACAACTATGTTAAGAGGTGTTTTAAGTGGGAAAGAGTGAAAATATAAATAAGCTATTTTCAAAGATTTTTGGACCAGATAAGGATAAGCAGTTATCAATAAGAAAAAAGAAAGAGGCTTTAAGGTCCTATTATGGTGTAGTAGGTTTAGATGAAAAAATGTTAGAATCAAAATTTGGATCAGAGGAAGAAAAAGTTGAACTAGAAAAGAGAGTTAAAGTATTAATTGATGAAAATAATAAAAAATTAAGTCCTATGCTTCAAAAAATAGTTAAGAAAACTCAACTTGCAATAAATGAAGATAATAAATAATAATTAATTTTTATAATATGATAAGTAAAGTTGTTCAGCCTATTTAGGGCTGAACTTTTTTAGTTAAAGTATTTTTATTCAGTTAATTTTAGTAAGTATATATTAATAGTAAATAAGAGATAATTTTAGTGACAAAGTTTTTATATTTTTCATTAAATAATTTTAATTGAAATTTATAAGATTAGTGATATATAATTATAGATAATTATACGGAACTAGAGTAAATTATCATATAATTTAATTATTTTAAAATTAAGAAATAATATGATTGCTAGTTATGAGATAAAGTATTAAGGAACTAAAGCTTAGAGGGGTGGAAGATGAATTTTATAACGGAATTACTTAATCAATATGGATATGTAGTATTATACTTGGCATTGTTATTGGAGCTTTTAGGATTACCTCTTCCAGGAGAAATACTAATGACTTATTGTGGATTTTTAGTTCTTCAAGGAAAGTTAAATTTTATTATATGCATTTTATTTGCTGCTGCTGGTATTATATCAGGAATAACTATAGCTTATTTTGTAGGAAAAAAATTAGGTGAAGGTTTCTTTTACAAGTATGGAGCAAAATTTCATATGGGACCAGATAAAATGAAAAAAATGACTAAGCTTATAGATAAGTATGGAAATGGGCTATTGATAGTTGCTTATTTTATTCCAGGAGTGAGACATATAACAGGATATATTTCTGGAGTACTTAATATGGACTTTAAAAAATTTGCTATTAATGCTTATTTAGGAGCTATAATATGGCCATTTACATTCATGATTATAGGAAAAACTTTAGGGGGAGACTGGGGAAAATTAACTAAAAGTATTAGTAAGTACTTAATAATTGGGTGTATTGTAATAGGTATTTTATTAATAATAGCTTATGCTGTAAAGTATTATAGAGAACAAATAATGGACTTAATAGGTAGAATTATGAAGTCTTGTATGAGAGTCTTTAAATCATTAGAAAAGGTAAAATTTATAGTTCTAATATCAGCTACATTTTTCATAATGTTTATAGGAGCCTTTGTTGCTTTAACACAAAGTCTTATATCTAATTACTTTAATAAATTTGATTTGGTAACATCATATTTAATACAAAATATATTTACAGGGGATTGGATAAATATATTTGTTCGTATAAATACTTTGGGTAGTGATAAAATAATTTTGGCAGTAACAATATTAATGATTATTTATGTTATAAAAGAAGATAAGGATAATCTTATAGAATTAAAACTATTAATTTTAACAATTTTAGGTGGTAAAATTTATGCTGACTTTTTAAATTTTATATTTAATAAATTTGTTATTGTTCGAAATTTTATGGCTGGACATATTATTTATATTTTACCAAATGACCAGGTATTAATGACTGTTGTGGTATATGGATTTATAGGTTTTGTACTTATAAGACATATGGAAAGGCATAGATCAAAAAATATAATAGCATTAATTTTACTACTTATATTTGTTTCAGCTGGATTAGGAGAAATAATAATAGGACAATCTTATCCAACAGAAATTATATTGGCTTATATATTAGGTGGTGCATGGCTGAGTCTTAATATAATTTTATTAGAGGTATTTAGAGTATTGCAAAAAATAGATAAAAATAAAATGTAATAAAAATTATGAGGCTTTAAAATAGCCTCATAATTTTTTGTTTAGTAAAGATATTTTTCTCTTAAGGAATTTATATCATTTTTATTTAAATTAAATTCGTATAAAAAATAATCTTCTATATTTTTATATTTGGCAAATATTTTATTAAATGCAGCATTAAAGTATTCTTCTTTAACTTCCATTATAACTTTAAAAATAGCTATTTTTTCTTCGGTGTCTAAGTATGGCTTGTACTTTTCTAGAGTAGAATCATTATAATTTTTTCTATAAATATTACTAGCTAGATAATCTTCTTTAACTTTATCCATTGGTACACCTAAAAGAAGTAATATTAATGCTGAACCAATACCAGTTCTATCTTTACCAGATTTACAATGATAAACAAAAGGTCTTATATCATCTTCTTTGAGGATTTCTAAAAGTTCTTTAAAAGCTTTATTCTCAAAGACCATACTTTCATAAGAATTTTCTAAAAAATTTACTGAATTATTGTTATTAGAAAGGAATGAGGATGAATTTTTTAAAAGATAGGCCATGTCTAAATTGCCATTAAAATTATCATTTATAGGCATGGCAGAAACATTTACATATTCAACATCTTTTATAGACTTATCTTTCTCGTATTCAGCTTCTTGTTCAGAACGAAAATCTAAAATCTTTTTTAAGTTAAGAGATTCTAGATATCTTAAATCTTTATTAGTTAGTGTTGAAAGACTATCAGAACGATAAAAGCTATTCCATTTAACTCTTTTCCCAGAGCTTGTCTCAAAACCTCCTAAGTCTCTAAAGTTACATGGACCTTCTAAGGGTAAAACTCTTTCTGCTATTATTGCATTTTCGAAACCATTTGCTTCAAGAAAATAAAAATTACGAATTTCTTCATTTGGATCTTTAAATTCTATGTTATTAGATTTTGTTTGAAGTAGCATCTTTTTATTTTTAAAATCTGGACTTATATCGTAATAAATAGATAAGTTTGTATTATCTAAGTTATTATCAAAAGTTAATATTAAAGTATTATTTTTTAATCTTTTTAATTCTAAATTTTTAAATTTTTTATTCATAAAAATCCCTACCTTTATATTTTCTTTAGTTTTATTAAATAAGCATTTAAGATTTTACCAACCTCTACTATAAGATTCAAAACAATCAATACAAACTATTTTTCCATTTTCTATATGTGCTTTACATTCAGCCATTTCCTCACCACACTTAGAGCAAATTTCATTTTTAAAATGTCTAGCTTTTTCAGGTAAAGAAATTTTAACTTCAGAGAAAGATAATAATTCATTAATAGGTCCATTTAAAATATAATTTTGAAAGCTCTCTCTATCCATCCCTTTTGAGTGTCCATGAAAGTAAATTCTAATGCTTTCATTAGTTGTTCTATTGAAGATAGAATAAACTTGTTTTCCTGTATTTCGATATATTAGATTTCCTTTTCCTATGGAGCAACCAAGAAGAACTTGGATTGCATCAACAGAACAAGAATCATTTTCGGCTATGCATACTAATTCTTCATCTTTAGAAGTTGAGATATTTAGTTTATTCATTGCAGCTTCACATACTCTAACACCTATAGCTAAACCAGGACATTTATGGCCATGAAATTTACTAGCTTTTTCCCATAAGTCATTAATCATAAAAGAACCTCCTAAATAATAAGTGTTTTATTTTAATTATATGACATAATGGAATATTTTTAAATTATAATTAATATTTCTTGGTTTTTCATTATCAGCTTCTCTTTTCAATAACTATATTGTGTAATTATTTATTATATTTAGAATCAATTGTTAGAATTTTATTACTTTTATTTTAAAATACTATACAAGGCTAGAATGAATTATATTAAACTTAAGGAAATTTAAAGTTTTTATACTTTTCACACTTTATTTAATGATTTGCCTTCCACTTGTATTATCAATACAAGTAATAGCAAGATCTTACTTATCCTTCAAGTATGAAAATAAGTAAGCATTTTAAGAAAAGCTATGTATCTCTAAATCACATTTCTAATTTTAATAGAAGTGTGATTTTAAAATTTATTTTAAACCTTCATAACAAATTCTAATTTTGTTTTTTTAAAATTTTACAATAAGTATTTTCGATTTCTACGTTTAATAGTAGAATCATTTTGAGTCATTCATTTTGATGTATGATTGTTTTTAGTGAAATCATTATATCATAAGGGATGGCTTTTTATTTTACAAATTTTGTTCATTCAACAACCTATTTAAGTATAAAAAAGAATAAAATATAGGGAAAAAGAAAAATAATTGAAAAGAGGTTTTAATTGACAAATATTATCAATTAGAATATATTAATAATATAGTAAGTATTATTAATTAGGGGGATGTATGTTATTAAAAGTATTAAATTTTATTTATAACAATAAAATTTTTTCATCTAAGATTATAGGAAAAGAATTAGGACTTAGTAGTGAAATGGTAGAATCTCTTAAAAAAAAGCTTGAAGAATTAGAACTTATAAAAAAGAAAGAGTCTTGTGAAAAGGAGAATTGCAATAAGTGCACTTGTGGATGTTCAAATACGTCTTTAAATAATACAGTAAATTGGATAATAACAGAAAAAGGATTAAGATTTTTAAAAAATAAAAAGGAGGTATAATTTATGGAAACTTTAGATATGAAATTTGTTGGGGATAAAGTAAAAGTAAAAAGTCTTACCAAGGAAAGTTCTTTAAGAAAAAGGCTTTTAGATATGGGAATAACACCTAAAATAGAACTTCAAATAACAGGAAAAGCACCAATGGGAGATCCCATAGAGATACAAATTAGAGGATATAAATTAATTTTAAGAAAAAGTGAAGCAAAGGCAATTATAGTGGAGTAACATTTTAGAGATATTAAATAAAGTATATTTGTTCACTAGTGTTTGCAATATTTTAATTTTCTATAAGTTTAAGATAAATAGATGCAGACACTTAGGTAACTTTTATTAAAATTCAGAAAGAATCAAAACTTTATCTGAACAAAGGCTCAGTTTATATTAGATTATTGAAAGGAGAGAGAAATATGTTTATACCAATGAGTTTAGCTATGGAAGGCAATGATGTTAAAGTTAAAAAAATAGCCTTAAAAGATGAAATGAGCAAAAGAATGAGAGAACTCGGATTAATGGCAGGTAATTCTATAAAGATAATTAAAAATGATGGGAAATCACTAATTATAGCTATAAATGATAGTAGATTTGGAATAGATATGAATTTAGCAAGAAAGATATTTATAGAAGAAGTTAGTTAAAGTAAAAAGTATATGGTGGAAGTTAGGAAATAAGATAAGTTATTTTAATTGGGTTTTATATAAAGTGACTGATAATGATAATCAATATTTAGGGGGATTTTATGAAGACAATAGCTTTAGCTGGTAATCCTAATTGTGGGAAAACAAGCATATTTAATTTGTTAACCAAAACTAGACAGCATGTAGGCAATTGGCCTGGGGTAACAGTAGAGAAAAAGGAAGGGATTTTGTCCTATAAAGGAGAGGAATTTAATATAGTTGATTTACCTGGAACTTATAGTTTGGGAGCATATTCAGAAGATGAAATAGTTGCAAGAAATTTTATAATTAATGATAGACCGGATTTAGTTCTTAATATAGTTGATAGTAGTAACTTAGAAAGAAATTTATATTTAACAATGCAACTATTAGAGATGGATATTGATGTAGTAATAGCATTAAATATGATGGATGAATCAAAGAATAAGGGGATAGACATTAATATAGATTTATTAAGCAAGGAATTAGGAGTTAAAATAATCCCTACATCAGCCATTAAAAATCAAGGAATTAAAGAACTCATAGAGGTTATAACAAAAGAAAATACTATTAAAAAGAAACCTATAACCTATGGAGAAGAGTTAGAAAAGTATATTTCTATAATTGATGACAGCTTAAGTTCAAGCAATATATTTTTAAAATATTCATCTAGATGGTTTGCTATAAAGTTATTAGAAAATGATGAATATATTAAAAGTATGATTAAAAATAAAAATGAAAATTATATTGAGGAAACATTAGTTAGCTGTTCTAAGGAAATGGAAGAGGAACTTGGTTTTGATGGAGAAATAGCTATAGTTGATAAAAGATATGAAATTATAGCCGAAATAGTACAAAAATCGGTAGTTAGAAAAGATAATGAAGAGGTTACCTTAGGAGATAAAATTGATAGAATTGTCACTAATAAGTATTTGGGAATACCCATATTTGCTGTTATAATGTTTTTACTTTATGAAATAACTTTCACTATAGGAGCTACATTACAAGAATATGCAGAAACAGCCATAACTTTTCTAGGGGAAAAAGTAGTAGGAATTATTGAGAATATTGGTGCACCACCTTTACTTATAAGTTTTATAGAAGAAGGAATTTTTGGAGGTATAGGAGCAATAGTTTCTTTCTTACCACTAATTATGGTTATGTATTTATTAATAGGGATTCTTGAAGATAGTGGATACATGGCTAGAGCTGCTTATGTTATGGATAGACTTATGAGAAAGCTCGGTTTACATGGAAAGACTTTTGTTTCAATGATAGTTAGTATAGGGTGTAATGTTCCAGGAATAATGTCAACAAGGACATTAGATAATAAAAAGGATAGAATGATAGCTATTCTTATAAATCCATTTATATCTTGTGGAGCAAGACTTCCAATTTATGCTTTATTTATAAGTGCATTTTTTCAGAAATATGAGGCAGTAATATTATTTGCTCTTTATATTTTAGGAATTATAGTTGCTTTAATATGTGGGAAAATATTTAGTAATACTTTGTTTAAAGGAGAAAGTTCATATTTTGTAATGGAATTACCTACTTATAAGGTTCCATCAGTTAGAAATATATTATTATTAATGTGGGATAAGGCTGGTTCATTCTTAAAGAAAGCAGGAGTTTTAATATTACCAGCAATGATAGTATTATGGTTTTTAGGAACTTTTCCTATGGGAGTAGAACCTTATAGTGAATTTTCTTATTTAGGAAAAATAGGTAGTTTTATAGCTCCAATATTTAGTGGAGCTGGATTTGGAACATGGCAAGCTTCAGTTTCCTTATTGACAGGAGTGTTAGCAAAAGAAACAGTAATTGCTACTATGGGATTAGTATATTCTACATCAACAGTATCAGGTAATCTAATAAGTGTAATTCAAGGAGTATTTTCGCCATTAAGTGCAATTAGCTTTATGGTTATGTCATTATTATATACACCTTGTTTAGTAGCTTTAGGAGCTATAAAAAGAGAAACAAATTCTATAAAATGGACTTTATTTTCTGCAATATATACTTTTTTAGTAGCTTTAGGACTTTCTACATTAATATATCAAGTAGGGAAAATAATAATGTAATAATGATAATAAAGTAGTTAAATTACAAAACTGTGAGTTAACTACTTTTTTATATGTAAAATTATATATTGAGGATTTTAGTTAATAGAAATAAACTTAGACATATAAAATAATTAGAAAAGAAATAGGTATTTAATATAATCTTCATTATGAAGTATAATTTAAAGAAGAATATAAAATTTTAAATGTATGAGGTATGAATATGAAAGAATTAACTTATGAATTAGCAAATTTTAATATAGATTATTTTTTAAAACAGTATGAAAAGGATTTTAAACATATATTTTATTCATTAGAAAATGAGCCTATTGAAAGCTTGATAGATATATTTAGTGTAGATGATTTATCAGTACAAGTAAATAGCTTAGGGAAAAAAGCTATGGAAGTTTTAGAAGAGGAAAGTCAAGGAATATTTTTATTATTAGGTGTAGTAGCAGATGAAGAAGTAAGATATTACAGATTTATAGATGGTGTACAATATAGAATAAGTCTTGGGGAGGTTTATGAAGCATCAGTAGAGAGATTTCACGATTTCGAAACAAGAGAAGATTTAATAAATATAGGTAATATAAATTTTAACGTAGAAAGTTCTCTTGGATTAGCTATAAATAAAAAGGGGAATAAACTTTTTATAAATTTTGCTGAAATTAATGAAGATGGATTCTTAGAGTATATACATGATATAGGTCATATGGAGAACTTAGTTTTAAAGTATTTATCAAAGTTTAAATATTAAATTTTTAATTTAATATTATTACTATTTTATAGTTTTATGCTTCTAAATAATTTTGAATATACATTTAGATAGAATCAAAATTTATCTAGATAGGTTTACAGTATGTTATGTTTAATTAAATTAATTCTATATTTTTGAAAAAGTATAGTTTTATAAGTGGTTAAAAATTAGTATAATTAAATAATTAGGAAGAAAGAATTTTGGATATACTGAAAATTATTAGATAAAGAAAAAAAGGAGTTTGATGGATATGGAAGAAAAATTAAATATTTTAAAAGAAGAGTTAGAGAAAATAGGAAAATTAAATAGTTCTTTGGCTCTTATTAGTTGGGACATGCAAACTAAAATGCCTAAAAAAGCTATAGAACAACGTTCAGCTATTATAGAGTATTTAGCAGGAGAAATGTTTTTGTTAAAAACTTCAGACAAGATGGGAAAAATTACAGAAGAACTTTTAAATAATAAGGATTCTATGGATGATGTTCAAAGGGCTATGGTAAAGCTTGCTAGAAAAGAATATGATGAAACTAAAAAAATACCAGAACAAAGATATAGAGAATTTATTATAGCAGCAGCTATATCAGGTAATGCATGGCATGAAGCAAAAGTGAACAAAGACTTTGAAATATTTAAACCTCATTTAAAGAAAATGATTGATTTTAAAAGAGAGTTCGTTGAATATTTAGGCTATGATAACAATAAATATGATACTTTATTAAATCAATTTGAAGAGGGATTAACTGTTGAAAAACTTGATAAAATATTTGAGGAAATGAAAATAGGAATATTAGAGCTTTTAGAAAAAATAAAGAAAAGCAATAAAAAAGTAAATAAAGATTTTCTATTAGGATATTTTGATAAAGAACCTCAAGAAAGATTTTCAAATTTTATTTTAAAGAAATTAGGTTATGATTTTGAGGCTGGCAGAATGGATGAAAGTGAACATCCATTTACTACTAGTTTTGGGAATAAGGATGTTAGAGTAACAACAAACTATAATAACCCAGAATTAACTTATGCATTGTTTAGTGCTATACATGAAGGAGGACATGGAATATACGAACAAGATATTCCAGAGGAATTTGTGTGGACAGGTCTAGATTCATCTTTAGCAATGAGTATACATGAATCACAATCAAGGTTTTATGAGAACTTAATAGGCAGAAGTAAAGAATTTTGGGAATATTTCTTAGATTATGCTAAGTATGAGTTTAAAGAACTTAAGGATGTGTCATTAGAAGAATTTTACGAGGCGATTAATGTGGTAGAGCCATCATTAATAAGAACAGAGGCAGATGAATTAACTTATAATCTTCATATAATAATAAGATATGAAATAGAAAAAGATTTAATAAATGGTGTGTTAGATATTGATGATGTGAGAGAGGCATGGAATAGTAAATATAAAGATTATTTAGGTATATGTCCAAGTAATGATAGTGAAGGGATATTACAGGATATACATTGGTCAGATGGTTCCTTTGGATATTTCCCAAGTTATTCATTAGGAAATCTTTATGGAGCACAAATGCTTAATAAGATGAAAAAAGACTATAAGGATATGTATTTAGATATAAAAAATGGTGAGTTTTCAAAGGTTCATAATTGGTTAAATGATAATGTTCATAAATATGGAGCAGTGTATTCACCAAGTGAACTTATAAAGAAAATAACAGGAGAAGAACTAAATCCTAAGTACTTTTTAGATTATATAAATGAAAAATACAAAAAGATATACTTACAATAGATTATGAAACAATCAAAATATTGACAATGGCATAATTATAGGGGATTAAATTACACAGAGTATTTTATAGTTTCTTTTAGTAATATTTATAGCTTTAAAGAATTTATTTAATCTTTTCGATAATAAAGATATAATCAATTTAATAAAAAGGAGAAGGGTTAAATAATGATTTGTACTGAATGTAAAAAAGACTTTAAAGTTATAAATCAAAATGAAGTTATATTTAAGGGGATTTTAAACTATGATTTTATGAGCAGTATAGAAAGAGAATTCGAAGATTATGAATTAGAATCTGGGGATATAATATATTATTATTTTGAAAAAGAGCATAAGGAATTAATTATAGATTCGAGAGATGTCTGTAGTGGTGCTAGATGTATATGTGAAGATTGTATATTGGAGTCTATAGATAAAACTATAGAAATTAGAAATCCTCATTATGGAGATGGAGTATACTTTACTTTAAATAATGGGTTAAATACAGCCAGAGATTATGTGAAATTTTGTCATGGAGAAGTAGTTGCAAAAAGAAATATTAGGGTGAAATTTATGCTAAAGGATGATATGCGATTAACTAAAATAGCTAATACTGCTGGAGTTTTAAAAAGTAATGAAGGTGAAAAAAGTTTTGAATCTGGTACATTAATCTTTGCTAATAAGGATAGAAAAAAAGAAATAGTAAAGTATATATGCTTAGAAGAATATACAAATGGTGAGTGGTGTTGTGTATGTTAAAGGAACAATTTAATAAGTTAAAGAGGCTTTATTTAAGAGATGGATACTATAATGAACTTAGAAAAATAGATGTTTCAATATCTTCAAAAGAAATAAGAAAAGAAATAGTAGAATTAATGTTAGATAATATAGATAGCAATGATATGATTATAGTTATTGATATATTTTTAGAATTAAAATTAAATGATTTATTTTCTAACAATGATTTAAAAGAAATAAATGAACAGGTACTCAATATCTTTAATAATACACAAAATGAAAATATAGCATACTATTTATTAGGATATATTATTAATAATAATCTTAGTAATCAAGCAACTAGATTTAAAGAAAAGATTAATATAGCTAATGATGAAATTAAGTTAGGAATTGATATTCTAAATTTGATAGTTGAAGATGCTTTTAAGAAAGAAGTAGGAATATTTACATGGGTTGGTGGATATGGTTGTTTGAATAATAATATAAATATATTTAAGGTTTGTGAAATAATAAGAAAAGGTATAAGAGATAATTATCTTAAAAAGAAATTAAATGATACTCTTTATAATGTTTTAAATTTGTGTGATGAAAATAGCAACATAGAAAATGTATTGGAATTTATATTAGGTATATATCAAGATAAATCATTTATCAATATAGATGTTATGAAAAAAGTTAATTCTTTAATGAATAGAGTTAATTCAAAATTTTTAGAAAATTTATTTATAGAAGTTTGTGAAAAATGTAATTTTAATAGAATTATGATGATAAATAGTACTATTAAAGCAGCAGCAAGAGGTCATGTTTCTAATACAGAGGATTTAGATAAGTTAAATAAATATCTTAATATAACAATACAAAATTCGAAAAAAATTAAAATGCTGAATTTAAACACTTCTTATAGTGCAAATGAAGTTTTGAATTTGTTAAAAGTTAATTTAAATAAAGAAATAGATTTAAAGGAATTAATAGAAAAATTAAATATACAATACTATGAGGATGAATTTAGTCCAGAAATTCTAGGTTATTCTTTCAAAATAAAAAAATATAATAAAGCGTCTATAATAATTAATAAAAATTATATAGGTACTGATGAGAGAAAAAGATTTACATTAGCTCATGAAATAGGGCATATATGTAATGAAGCAGGAGATGATAAATTTTCAAGTGATTATATATATAAAATTACAAAAGAAAAAGAGGAAGAAAGTAAATCAGACAAATTTGCATCTGAATTATTAATACCGACATTAGCATTAAGAGAATTCTATAAGGAAGATATAAGTTATGATAGAATAGAAGAACTTGCAAAAAAGTATAAAGTTTCTTTACAAATGGCTTGTAATAGAGTTATACAAGAATCAAGTGAAGGGTATACGTTTATATTATTGAAAGATAATAAAGAAATGTATAGAGTATTTTCACAAGGAGATACAAGTAGGTATGGTATAGAAGAAATTTTGGAATATATACGAGAAGAAAAGAATAAAACAAGAAAAAAATATTATAATAGATGTAAAATTGATGTAGAAATAAAAGGAAGATATAAATATGCAATTATAAATCATGTATATAATTAAGTTGAGCTAGCAAAGGGAATGTCTCAAAGTGGAATAAAATTCTTACTTAGAGATAATCCCTTTCTTTTTAAACAGCATAATATCATTTAATAATTAAAATAGATTTTCACTCTAGCTTAATATATAATTAATATATAAATTATAACAAGATGATAAAAAGGGAAGGTAGATTTTATATTTAAAAACACGAGTGTTGATTATGTAAAATTTAGATGTTAAAAATATAAAAAAATGAGGCCATTCTGTGGTAATATTAAATCGCGAAAAACAATACTACTAAGGAGAATGACCTC
>CAUWDH010000031.1:0-42090 GCA_963557775.1 uncultured Sarcina sp. | reverse complement strand
AATGAAATATGCCTTATCGATGTATTAAGTAGTGAAGAAGATTCAGTAGTAGAAGAAGTAGAGAATAATTTGCAAGTAAAATCATTATATTCAAAGATGAATAATGCACTTACAAAAAGAGAAAAGGAAATTTTGGAAATGAGATATGGTCTTGTAGATGGAGATGTAAAAACACAAAGAGAAATAGCATTAATCCTTGGTATTTCAAGATCCTATGTTTCGAGAATAGAAAAAAAAGCTTTAAAAAAGTTATTTAAAGAATTTAATTTAAAAAAATAAAAATATTATTTTAAGTTCTTTAAAAGATGATATTTAGTATATTGCTTATTCTATATTTTCATAGAATAAGCAAGTTTTTTATATAAAGTAAGAAAGCCTAGAAAATCTAAGCTTTCTTATTATTTAGCATTTCTGTGTGTCCAATTTACATTATTATAAAAAGATACAAGGAAAGCTACTAATAATAGTATAGATGATATTAGATATAAGAATAAGGAAAAAATAAATTCTAATGAACATCTTCTAGTTCTTCTTCTAGCCATATTAATACTTCCTTTCCTACTCTAAAGAGTATAAATAAATTATAGCATTAGAATAGTTTTAAATTTAACACACTTTCAGCATATTTTCAGTAAATTTTAAGTTTTTGTTAAATTAGGAAAATGAGTTATAAATTTGGTAAAAAAATAACTCTATTTAAGTTTATTTTTTAATAAAGTGTAATTTTTTTATTAATAAATTAAATGAAATCGTTTTTATAAAAGAAATTCATATTTATTTAATAAGAAAAATAAGTGGAAATTTAATATTTAATATTTTGGTAAAAAGTTGAAAAGGGAAAATAGTGATATTATAAAGATGTCCATTTAAAACGTTTGCATCCAAATTTTGAATAAGTTCGTTATAACAGTATGTAATATGTTTTAGCCAAAAAAGTAATAATGTTCTGACCAATAATAGCTGATATTAGTTACATCTATTTGTCTAGCAATTAAGTTTTCAGAATAATTGAATAGTTTAAAGCCCGAAAGTAACTCACGCGAAGAAAATTAAAGTCATGTTCAACAATCTAGATAATATATTAAAGATTAAGTAATTAAATTAAACAAAACTAATAAATGATTCATAATAGCTTATAACAAGTAATAAATTCAAACATTTCAAATGGACACTACCTTTAATAAAATTAGTTAAAGAAAACCTTCTTAATATTATTTAAGAGGGTTTTCTGTATTGTAAGGAATTTACATATAACATACATGGTATAATGAAATATGCCTTATCGATGCATTAAGTAGTGAAGGAGATTTGGTAGGAGAAGAAGTAGAGAATAATTTGCAAATAAAATCATTATATTCAAAGATGAGTAATGCATTTACAAAAAGATAAAAGGAAATTTTGGAAATGAGATATGATATTGTAGATGGAGATGTAAAAACACAAAGAGAAATAGCATTAATCCTTGGTATTTCAAGATTCTATGTTTCGAGAATAGAAAAAAAGCTTTAAAAGGTGATATTTAGTATATTGCTTATTCTATATTTTCATAGAATAAGCAAGTTTTTTGCATAAATAAGAAGGCCTAGAAAATCTAGGCTTTCTTACTATTTAGTGCTTCCATGTGTCCAATTTATATTATGTCCATAACCTCTATAAAAAGATACAAGACCTGCTATTAATAATAGTATAGATGGTATTAGATATAAGAATGAGGATAAAATAAATCCCAAAACTGCGGATATAATCATAAGTGTGGCAGCCCACCTACTATGTGTACGAACTAATGAAGCTCCAATAATACCAATAATAGATATTATGAATAACGCTATATGATTGCTATACATATAGTAAGGATATACAATGAAATTCCACATTGCATCATAAAAGGCACTCCATATTGAGGCAATTATCCCTAAAATACCACCAGCCATTCCTAAAACAAGTTCTGTTCTTCTGTTCATTGCGGTATTCCTCCTTTTATTGTTATATAGATAACTTTACACTCATTAGTATATCTATGTTATAAATTATTATTCATTTTAAATTGAGATAATAAGTATGTAGCTATAGAGTTGATAGGAGAATTACTATCATTCTTTGATATGTCCATTTTAAAATTTCCTCTATTTTATAAAGTATGTTTAATTTTTCCTTGTTGATATTATCATAGAGATAGTATCTGTAAAAATTATTTTATTAACTATAGTTTAATTTATAAACATTAAATGTAATATATTGAATAATAAAAAAGAAAAATATAATAGTTAGTTTAAATATAAAGTATAAGATAACTCATTCAAAAAATGTTATAGAAGTTATAGGGGCAAAATAATACTTATAATTTTGATATTTTATAATTATTTAGAATTATAAGAAAGAATGACAATTTAATAGGGAATAATTAGAAAATTGTTTAGAAAATTTAATTTGAAAAAGTAGTAAATATTGCTTTAAATCCTTTAAAAACTCTAGTAATTAGTAAAGTTTTAGTTTATAATTTATTTTAGGTAAATCATAGTAAGCTAAAATTTTAATATGTAAATAATTTATTCAATATATTGCTTATTCTATGGTTTATTAGAATAAGCAAATTTTTTTTGTTTATTTTAGAATTATATAAGAAATAGATCCTAATGGAGGGGAGCATGTTTAATTTAAATGAATTACTAAAAGTAACAGTAGAAGAAAAAGCATCAGACTTACATTTAACAGTTGGTGTGCCACCAGTAATAAGAATAAATGGTACATTACACAAATTAGGTGAAGACTCACTAACTCCATCAGATACAGAAGAATTTGCAAAACAAATTTTAGGAGAATTTTATGATGAATATAGAAGGACAGGAGAGTTTGATACTTCTTATTCAGCAAAAGGTGTAGGAAGATTTAGGGTTAATGTTTTTAAACAAAGAAATAGTACAGCATTAGCAATAAGAGTTATTACACTTAAAATACCAACATTAGATGAATTAAAACACCCTGAAATATTAAGAGAGTTAACTAAGAAAAAAAGAGGTTTAGTCCTTGTAACAGGTCCAACAGGAAGTGGAAAAAGTACTACACTTGCTGCAATGATAAATGAAATAAATAATACAAGGGATGCTCATATAATAACATTAGAAGATCCAATAGAGTATTTACATAAACATAATAAATGTGTTGTAAATCAAAGAGAAGTTGGTAAAGACACAGTGAGTTATGCAAGAGCTCTTAAATCAGTTTTAAGAGAAGACCCAGATGTAATTTTAGTAGGTGAAATGAGAGACTTAGAGACTATATCAATTGCTATTACAGCTGCTGAAACTGGTCACTTAGTATTTTCAACCCTTCATACAATTGGTGCTTCTAAAACTATAGATAGAATAATAGATGTTTTCCCACCACATCAACAACAACAAATAAAAATACAGTTATCAACTGTATTACAGGGCATTATTTCTCAACAATTAATGCCAACAATAAGTGGTGGTAGAGTTGCGGCTTTAGAAGTAATGGTTTCAACTCCAGCTATTCAAAATCTTGTAAGGGAAGGGAAAACGCATCAAATAGAATCAGCTGTACAAACTGGAAGTAAATATGGAATGAAGACTATGGACATGGCTTTAGCTGAGTTATATAAGAAGAAAATTATAACCTCAGAAACGGCACTAGGTTTTTCAGTTGATAGAGAAATGTTGAGCAGAATGATACTTTATTAAAATTTTAGCTGACTGAAGTGTTTTAGTCAGCTAAAGTTATTTTAATAAAATAAAAAATTCTTTTTGTTTAGTAGTACTTATTAATAAAATTTTTATATAAATCTTATGTAGATTTAATATAAAGGTTAAGTCAATTATTATTCAAAATTAGGAGGTAACAAAAAGTGAATGAGAAAATAGTTGCCTTAAGTATAGGAAATAAATATTTAACAGCTACTATGTCTAAAAATGAATATGGAGAAAGCAAAATAATAGCTTCAGCTATTGTAGAGTCTAAAGGAGTAAGAAGAGGAAAAATAGAAGATTTAGAATTACTTATGAGCTCTATAGGAGAAGTTATAGAAGAATTAAAAAAAGCTACTAAAGAAAAAATAACAGATATATATATTGCCTTATCAACAGAAGATATACGAATTGTAGAAAGTAAGGGCAGTTGTACTTTAGATAAAAATAGAAGCATTGAAAAAGAACAAATTGAAAAAGCTTATTTAAATGGTAAATCTACTGAGCTTAAAGAAGATGAATGTATTGCAGATGCAATAATCAAAAATTTTTATACAGCAGAAAGTGGATATATAGAAAATCCATTAGGAATGAAATCTAAATTGCTAGAAGTAGAATTAAATTTAATTGTATGCAAGAAAGATTTTATTGGAGAGTTAAAAAAGGCTATTATAGGTTTAGGTCTTAATGTTAATGGATTTATACTAGCTATAGATGCTTTAAACAAATACTTATTAACAGAAAATGAAATAAAAGAACAAAACAATGTATTAATAAATTTTGGAGCTGAAAAAGTTGAAGTTGGAATGTTCTTTAAAAATAAAATAAAAAAAATATCAACGATACCGTTAGGTGCAAGAGATATAACAAAGGACATAGCTATAGTAACTAAAATAGAAGAAGATATAGCAGAAAAAATAAAAGTGGAAAATAGTACAAGCTTTATTACAATTAGAAATAATTTTGGTAAGATAAAGATTGGAAATGAAAAAATAGAAGCTACTTTATTATATGAAGTAATAAATGCAAGATTAGATGAAATTACAAGTTACATAAAAAAAACTATAGAAACATCTGTGGATTATGATAGAATAGATAATGTAATTATTGTAGGCGATGGAATAGTTAATTTTGAAAATATAAAGGCATTTTTAGAAGAAGTTTTCAATAAAAACGTAGTTATTTTTACAAATGAAGAACTAAATCTTGAAAATTATTCAACAATTATGTCAAATGCTATTGTTAAAGAGGTATATGATAGGTTAAAATTATTATATAAAAAAGATGCATTTTCAATTGTAATATACAATAAAACAAAAGAAATAGTTTCTAAAAATACAATATTTAAAGATAAAGATTCAAAGGAAAATAAAGGAAAGTTATCAAAAGTATTAGGTTTTTTAGGTGATATATTCTAGAAGGAGGAGTTATTTTGTTAGATTTTGATGTAGATATGCAAGATTTTACTAATATAAAAGTAATAGGATGTGGTGGCGGAGGAAGTAACGCTGTCAACAGAATGATAATGGAAGGTCTTAAAGACGTTGAGTTTATTGCAATTAATACTGATAAACAAGCTTTAATGCTTTCACATGCAACTCATAAAATTCAAATAGGTGATAAATTAACTAAAGGTCTTGGAGCTGGAGCAGATCCTGAAATAGGAAAAAAAGCAGCAGAAGAGAGTTTAGATGAAATAACAGAAGCAATAAAAGGTGCAGATATGGTATTTATTACTGCTGGTATGGGCGGTGGAACTGGTACTGGAGCAGCACCAGTTGTTTCTGAAATTGCCAAATCAATGGGGATATTAACTGTTGGTATAGTTACAAAGCCTTTCCCATTTGAAGGTAGAAGAAGAATGAAACATGCAGAAATGGGTATAGAAAACCTTAAAGCAAAAGTTGATACTTTAGTTACTATTCCAAATGAAAGACTTCTTAATATGGTTGATAAAAAGACAACTTTATTAGATTCTTTTAAAAAGGCCGATGATGTATTAAGACAAGGTGTACAAGGTATATCTGATCTTATTACAAACCCTGGTTTAATAAACTTAGACTTTGCAGACGTTAGATCAGTAATGGTAGATAAGGGTCTTGCACACATGGGAATTGGTATAGGATCAGGTGATTCAAGAGCTAAGGATGCAGCAGAGGAAGCTATTTGTTCACCATTACTTGAAACTTCAATAACAGGAGCTACAGGAGTTCTTATAAATATAACAGGTGGAGCAGATTTAAGCTTATTTGAAATAAATGAAGCTTCAGAAATAGTTCAAGAATCAGCAGATCCAGATGCAAACATAATATTTGGTACTGCTATTGATGAATCATTAAAAGATCAAATAAGAATTACTGTTATAGCAACAGGCTTTGATAGAGAAACTCAAAATAAAATGATGAGTATTAAAGAAGAAAAAGTTGAAGTTAAAAAAGAAGTAGCAGCTACACTAGAAGTTGAAGAAAAGAAAAAAGAAGACATCTACGAGGATGACTTAAGTATTCCAGCGTTCTTAAGAAGAACTAGAAGATAAAAATAAAAAAAAAGAGTATGTATCTAAGAAATAAGATATATGCTCTTTTTTATTTTAAATATATATTCTATAAATTTAACATTTAGAAATAAAAGATTATTTTATTATTCACCAAATAATTTTAATAATCTTTTTTTATTGTAATTTTTTGATTAAGGGAAAAGAAAAAAATAAAAGGTTTTTGATATATTGATAAAAAATAAGAAGAAAAAAATAGGAAAAAAATTGAAAATAATATATATATTGCGACAAACTTCTATAATGATAAGATTTATAATAGTAAAAGAAGGAGGGAAATAATGGTAGTATATTTAGATGTTTTAATATTAGAAAATTTTCTAATAAATTTATTTCTTATAGTTATAACTATGCAATTATGTAGGAGAAATATTAAATATAAAAGGGTAGTTATTGCAAGTTTTTTTGGAGCTATTTATACCTTAACTATGGTTATAGAGAATATAAAAATGTTTTCTTACTTTCCATTTAAAATACTATTTTCCCTTCTTATGATTAGAATAGCATTAGGAAAAATTAATATTTTAATTTTAATAAAAACAACCTTAGTATTTCTTATAAGTACAATTGGATTTTCAGGGATTTGTTTATTTTTATCTTTAACAGATGATTCTTATGATATAACAAAAGGTATAGTAATCAATAGTTATTCTATGAAAGCTTTAATTTTTTCTATAATAATTTTTTATTTAATAGCTTATAGAATATATTGTTATTTTAAAGAAAGAGCAATTATAAATAATTTTTTATTTGATATTGAATTTACTCTAGATTATAAAGTGGTACAAACTAAAGCTTTTTTAGATACAGGTAATGAACTCATAGAACCAGTAACTTTTTTACCTGTAATTATATTAGAAAAAAAAGAAATTAGTGGCTATGAACTAGAAGAATCTAAGTGTTTTTATATTCCCTATAAAGGAGTTGGAGGGACAAGAGAAAAAATGAAAGCTATAAAAGTAAAAAATGTGAAGCTTAAAAATAAAGATGGAGTAGAATTTTTTAGGACAGCAATGGTAGGATTTTGCGACACAAAACTGAGTGAAACTGATGAGTATAATGCACTTTTACCAAGGGCAATAATATAAAAGGGGGTAAAGAAATGGAAAGAATTCAGATTCTTATTAATAAAATTTTAACAAAGCTAAAGATATTTGTTAAAAAGGTATATTATGTTGGAGGAAATGATGTTTTACCACCACCTCTTACAAAGGAAGAGGAAGAAGAATTAGTTACAAATTTAGCAGAAGGTGAAGAAAGCATAAGAACTATATTAATAGAACGAAATTTAAGATTAGTTGTATATATAGCTAGAAAATTTGAAAATACTGGAGTAGGAGTAGAAGATTTAATTTCAGTTGGAACAATAGGATTAATAAAAGCTGTAAATACCTTTAAACCAGATAAAAAAATAAAATTAGCAACTTATGCATCAAGGTGTATAGAAAATGAAATTTTAATGTATTTGAGGAGAAATAATAAGGTTAAAGCAGAGATATCTTTTTATGAACCTTTAAATATAGATTGGGATGGAAATGAACTTTTATTATCAGATATATTAGGTACAGATAATGATATTGTTTATAATTTAATAGAAGATGAAGTTGATAAAGAATTATTATTCACAGCTATGGATAATTTATCAGGAAGAGAAAAAGAAATTGTAAAATTAAGATTTGGATTATTCGGTACTAAAGAAAAAACTCAAAAAGAAGTTGCAGATATGTTAGGGATCTCACAGTCTTATATATCAAGGCTTGAGAAAAAAATAATAAAAAGATTGAAAAAGGAAATAAATAAAATGGTATAAAATTTACTCCTCTAGGAAATAATTAAAATGCACGAGGTTAATTACTTCAAAGGGGTTGATTTTAAACTATGATGATAAACAAAGTAGAAATATGTGGTGTTAATACATCAAAATTACCCGTATTAAAAGAAAAAGAAATGAAAGAACTCCTTCTTAGAATGAGCAAAGGAGATTATGAGTGTAGAGAGCATTTTATAAAAGGAAATTTAAGATTAGTATTGAGTGTAATTCAAAGATTTAATAATAGAGGAGAAAACGTAGATGACTTATTTCAAGTTGGATGTATTGGACTTATGAAAGCAATTGACAACTTTGACTTAAGTCAAAATGTTAAGTTCTCCACCTATGCTGTTCCTATGATAATAGGAGAAATAAGAAGATACTTAAGGGATAATAATTCTATAAGAGTTAGTAGATCTTTAAGGGATATTGCTTATAAAGCTTTATTAGTTAGAGATAAACTAATAAATGATAATAATAAAGAGCCCACAGTATCTCAAATAGCAAAGGAATTAAATATACCAAGAGAAGATGTTGTATTTGCTTTAGATGCAATACAAGATCCTGTTTCTTTATTTGAACCTATATATCATGATGGTGGAGATGCTATTTATGTAATGGATCAAATAAGTGATTCAAAAAATCAAGATTCAAATTGGTTAGAAAATATATCAATTAAAGAAGCAATGAAAAAATTAAATGATAGAGAAAAGTTAATATTAACTCTTAGATTTTTTAATGGAAAGACACAAATGGAAGTTGCTGATGAAATTGGTATATCTCAAGCTCAAGTATCTAGATTAGAAAAAATGGCTTTAAAACACATGAGAAAATATGTTTAATTTATTGGAATAATTTAATCTAATATAGAATAACATAATATTAAAAGATATTATAATTATTCTATATTAGATTATTTTTATGAAGAGGTGAAAATGGTGGAGAATTCTATGATTGAAGAAAGATTGTTTTCTTTAAGAGAACTAAGAAGTTTAGAAGTAATTGATATAAATGAGGGGAGAAAGTTAGGCTTTATTGTAGATGTAAAAGTTGATTGTGATAAATATAAAGTAGAATCTTTATTACTTCCAGTAAGTAAAGATTCATGGTTTTCTAAGCAAGAATTTATAGAAATAGAATGGGACGATGTAAAAAAAGTAGGAATGGACTGTATATTAGTAGATTTAAAGGAAAAAATATTAAGAGAAATATAGAAATTCTCATAAAAAGACTGTATAATATATTTACATCTAAAGGAAGAAAGGTGTGAATAAAATGAGATGTCCTTATTGTTTTTATGAAGAAAGTAAAGTAGTAGACTCTAGAGCTTCAGATGATTCTACATCTATTAGAAGAAGAAGAGAATGTTTAAGTTGTGGAAAGAGATATACTACATATGAAAAAATTGAAGATATTCCAATTCTTGTAGTGAAAAAAGATTCCACTAGAGAAAATTTTAATAAAGACAAGATAATAACAGGGCTAATTAAAGCATGCCAAAAAAGACCAGTTTCTAGAAAGCAAATTGAAGAGATAGCTGACTACATAGAGAAAAAAATTAGCAATAAAATGATTGGTGAGATAAAATCTGATTATATAGGTGAGCTTATAATGGATAAGCTTAAAGAAATAGATGAAGTATCATATGTAAGGTTTGCTTCTGTATATAGACAATTTACTGATATAAACACTTTTATGGAAGAGATAAAAAATTTAATGGAAGAATAATAGATTAAGATAATCATTTTCAATAAATGATTATCTTTTTTTAATACAGAAAAATTTTAGTAAAACTTTATAGTAATTTTTTTGAATATTTAGTTGTAGATATCTAAAAGCGTGGGTATGTTTATCTCTTACTTAAGTGACTGTCTAAACCTTGATTAAGTTATAGGAACTTACTTAGTGAGCAATGTGATTTAGAACATAAGAGTGTTATAGCTATAGGACAAAGAGTTTATTCATTTTAATTTAATAATAAAATAAATATTTTTACTTAATATAGACTATGTTAAAATTAAAAGTAAATAATAGACAAATTATAGATAGGAGATTTATATGGAAAAATTTGAAGTGATAAAATTAGAGAATAGGGAATTTATTAAATTTGTTGATGGAAAAGTGAATATATTATTTTCTACTGCTGAAAACAACATATCCTATAAAATAAATACAGAAGAAGGAACAAAAAATTTAAGTAAGTTAAAAGATTTATTTTCTGTAGATGAAGTTAAATATACCAATCAAATACACAGTTCAATAGTCTTTGAAACACAGGATGGGAAAGATTTATTAAAAGAAAATGGAGATGCTATAATATCAAATAAGAATAATGAAATAGTAGGAGTTTTTACTGCTGATTGTGTTCCTGTTATATTATATGATACAGATAAAAATATAATTGCAGCAATTCATAGTGGTTGGAAAGGTACTATTGGAGATATATCAAGAAAAACAGCAGAAATAATGAAAAATAAATATGGTGCAATGAATATTAAAACATTAATAGGACCACATATTGGGAACTGTTGCTATGAAGTTAGTGAAGAGTTAGCATTAAAGTTTTCTGAAAAATATGGTAATGAAGTAAGAGATAATAGAATGTTAAATTTAGAATATGCTATTAGAAAACAATTGGAGGGAATTGTTGAGAATAAAAATATAAAATCTTTAAATATTTGTACTAATTGCAATAAAAAATACAAAATGCATAGCTATAGAAGAGATTCAGAAAATGCAGGAAGATTATTTTCATTTGCTTATATTAAGGAAGATTAACTTTAAAAGATAATAACATTAGATATAAGATAAAAATTTTGAATTTTATTTAATGAGGATTTGGGGGATATGAAAAGAAAAATAATAACATCTACAATTTTAGTTATAATGTTTACTTTAGGGGTCATTACAAGTTTTTTTTTACTTATATCAAAGTATAACGAAACAGAGTATTCAAAGAATATATTAAAAGAATATAGTGAAACAACTACCTATTTTTTAAATGCTAACTATGAAAATAGAGAAAGGTGTCTTGATGAAATTAATAGAATTTCATTAAGTGGTGAGGGGAAAAAAATTAGAATTATTTATGCAAATAATAATGGGAAAATACTATATGATTCTTATAAAAAGGATGATAAAGGTAGTGAACTTTTAACTATAAAAAATAAATTAATTGATCAAAATAAATATTTTAATGAAGAAAAGCTTAAAAATGGTGATTTTGTGATTTTTACTGCTATTGGAGATAATTCCAAAATTATATATGATAAAGACCTAAAATATTATTTATATGCTCTTATTATTACATTAACTATAGGGATAATAATAACTAGTAGAGTTATGAATACTATTATTGAACCTATAGAAGAGTTACAATTAGTAGCATCAAGAATGTCAAGAGGAGATTTTCATAAGAGGGTTAAAATAAAAACTAATGATGAATTAGGAAGTCTTAGTGCATCATTTAATAATATGGCAGACAAATTAGAAGAAACCATGGGGGAGCTTTTAAGTAAGCAATTAAGACTAACTTCTATTTTAAAGAGTATAGGAAGTGGAATAATAGCCCTTGATAAAAATGAAAATATTATTTTAATAAATCCATGTGCAATAGAAATGTTTAAAATTGAAAGCAATAATCTTATTGGAAAAAATATAAAAGATGTAATAGAGGAAGAAAAAGTATTAGAAGCTATAAAAAATAATATAGAAAAATCAGATTTTAAAATAACAAAACCAACAGAAAGATATGTTAAAGTGAAGGTAGATAGAATTTTAGAAGGGGTTAATGGAGGCGGATGTGTAATTTCTATAGAAGATATTACAGATTATAAAATTTTAGAAAATATGAGAAGAGACTTTGTTGCCAATGTATCACATGAACTTAAAACTCCAATAACATCAATAAAAGGATTTGCAGAAACTTTGAAGTATGTTGATGATGACGAAACTAGAGAAAAGTTTTTGGGAATAATAGAAGAGGAATCTGATAGATTAACAAGGCTTATAGAAGATATATTGTCTTTATATGAAATTGAAAGAAAGGATAATAATATAGTAAAAGAAGTATTTAGTCCTAAAGATATTTTAGATAAGATTAATTTAATAGTAGAAGGTAATGCTAAGAAGAAAAATATAGGTATTATCTTAGAAAATGAAAGTAATAATTTTTTATATGGCAGTGAAGATAGATTTAAGCAAATGATTTTAAATATTGTGGATAATGCTATAAAATATGCTGGAGAGAACACATTAATATGGATAAAATCTAGAGATATTGGCAATAAGATTATTATAGATATTGAAGATAATGGAATAGGCATGGCACAGGAACATGTTAATAGAATTTTTGAAAGGTTTTATAGAGTAGATAAAGCTAGATCAAGAGGTAATGGAGGTACTGGTTTAGGGTTAGCTATAGTAAAACATATAGTAAATAATTTTGAAGGAACCATAGCAGTATGGAGTGAAGTTTCTAAGGGGACAAAGTTCACTATAGAATTGCCTATTTGTGAAGAAAGTGTTAAATTAAAACTCTTTGAAAAGGACTTAGAGAAGATTCAATGAGTTGACTGTATCCTATAATTAATGTAATATAACATAATGATAGTAAAAGAATATACAATACATTTTATTATTAAACAGTATTTTAGTTTTATAAAGTGAATTATATTCACGTTAAATAGAGTTACTACGAGGAGGAATTAAAATGAGCAAACCTATGGTTGCAATAGTAGGTAGACCTAATGTTGGTAAATCTACTTTATTTAATAGATTAGCAGGTAAGAGAATCTCTATAGTTGAAGATACTCCAGGAGTTACAAGAGATAGAGTTTATGCAGAATCAGAATGGGTTGGAAGACCTTTTACAATGATAGATACTGGTGGAATAGAACCAGAAAGTGCAGATATCATAGTAAAACAAATGAGAAGACAGGCACAAATAGCTATAGAAATGGCTGATGTAATAGTATTTATAGTTGATGGTAAAGAAGGCCTTACAGCTGCAGACCAAGAAGTTGCTACTATGCTTAGAAAAAGTAAAAAACCAGTTGTTCTAGTAGTAAATAAAATAGATAATTTAAAAGATGAAGCTAATATGTATGAGTTTTACAACTTAGGAATAGGTGATCCAAATACTATATCAGCATCACAAGGTTTAGGACTTGGAGATATGCTAGATGAAGTTGTTAAGTTCTTCCCAGAAGAAAATGAAAATGAAGAGGAAGAAGAAAATATAAAGATAGCTATGATTGGAAAACCTAATGTTGGTAAGTCATCACTTATAAATAAATTATTAGGAGAAGACAGAGTAATTGTAAGTAATGTTCCAGGAACAACTAGAGATGCTATAGATAGTTATTTAGAGACAGAACAAGGTAAATTTACATTAATAGATACAGCTGGGCTTAGAAGAAAGAGCAAAGTAAAAGAAGAAATTGAGAGATATTCAGTAATAAGAACATATGCAGCTATAGAAAGAGCAGATGTATGTATCTTAATGATAGATGCAACAGAAGGTGTAACAGACCAAGATGAAAAAATAATTGGATATGCTCATGAATTAAATAAAGCTATCTTTGTTATAGTAAACAAGTGGGATTTAATAGACAAAGATGGAAAGACTATGGCTAATTACCAAAAAGAGCTTCAGTCAAATCTTAAATTTTTATCTTATGCACCATTTTTATTTATTTCAGCTTTAACAGGACAAAGAGTTCACAAAGTATTAGAAATGGCAAAAATGTGTTATGGAAATTACTCAAAGAGAATAGGTACTGGTATATTAAATGATGTAATAAGTAAGGCAATACTTATGAAAGAACCACCAGTAGTAGCATTAAAGAGACTTAAGGTATACTATGCAACTCAAGTTGCTGTATGTCCACCTAAATTTATATTCTTTGTAAATGATCCAAGTGCTTCACATTTTTCTTATGAAAGATATTTAGAAAATCAATTAAGAAGTAGTTTTGATTTTACAGGAACAGGTCTTCAAATAGAGTATAGACAAAGAAAGGAGTAATTATTTATGGATAAGATAGCCTTTATTGGAGCAGGAAGCTTTGGTACTTCCTTATCTTTACTTTTAGCAAACAAAGGATATGAAGTTTCTTTGTGGGATAGAAACAAAGAAGTTGTAGATGATATAAACATAAACAGAAAAAACAGCAGATATTTAGAAGATTTAGAGATACCTAAAAATGTTACAGCTTATTATAATATGGAGGATGCTTTAAATGGCTGCAATTATGTAGTATTAGCAGTTCCATCACATGTTGTAAGAACTATAGCAAAAGAATTAAAAGGAAAAATATCTGATGAGGTAATTTTAATAAATATAGCTAAAGGAATTGAAGAAGGAACAAATATGAGATTATCGGAAGTTATAAATGATGAGCTTCCGAATAATCAAGTAGTAGTGTTATCAGGTCCAAGTCATGCTGAAGAAGTTGCAAAAGCGATGCCAACAACTTTAGTAGCTAGCTCAGAGCATATGGAATATGCTAAGAAGGTTCAAGATTTATTCATGGATAAAAACTTTAGAATCTATACTAATGAAGATATAATTGGTGTTGAAATAGGTGGAGCAGTTAAAAACATAATAGCATTGGCTGTGGGAGTATGTGACGGTCTTGGCTATGGTGATAATTCAAAAGCTGCACTTATGACGAGAGGAATGTGGGAAATAAGCAAAATAGGAATGTATCTTGGTGGGCAAGCTGATACTTTTTACGGATTAACAGGGATAGGTGATTTAATAGTAACTTGTACTAGTGTGCATTCTAGAAATAGAAGAGCAGGAATATTAATAGGTCAAGGAAAATCATTAAATGAGGCTGTTGAAGAAGTTGGAATGGTTGTTGAAGGAATAAAAGCTTGTAGAGCTTTCTATGAAATGAAAAAAGATACAGGAATTGAAATGCCTATTACAGATACTTTATATAATGTTCTTTTTGAAAATGTAGATGTAAAAGAAGCTATAGTAAAGTTAATGTTAAGAGATAAAAAAAGTGAAAAACTATAAATAATTAAAATAATAAGAAATCTATAAATTTAGTTCCATAAAGGTTCTAGAATTTATAGATTTTTTTTATGGAAAAATTAAAAAAAGAGTATACTTTTCAAAAGAAAATAATATATATATATGGATAATAAATAATTATAGGAGGGATATATCTTTGGAAGGATTTAATATATATAAAGATATTGCAGAGAGAACCCAAGGAGATATTTACGTAGGTGTAGTAGGGCCTGTTAGAACAGGGAAATCAACATTTATAAAAAGATTCATGGATCTTATGGTTATACCTAAAATAGAAAATGCTTATAAAAAAGAAAGAGCTAAGGATGAATTGCCACAAAGTGGATCTGGAAAAAGTATTCATACAACAGAACCTAAGTTCATACCAAACGAAGCTGTAGAAGTAAATCTTGAAGAGGGAATTACTTTTAATGTTAGAATGGTAGATTGTGTAGGATATATAGTTAAAGGAGCATTAGGTTATATGGAAGGAGAAGAGTCAAAGATGGTAACAACACCATGGTTTGACTATGAAATACCTTTTGAAGATGCTGCTGAAATAGGAACTAGAAAAGTAATAACAGATCATTCAACTATAGGTCTTGTAGTAACAACAGATGGAAGTATAACAGGAATAAGTAGAGATGACTACTTAGAAGCAGAAGAGAGAGTAATTGGTGAACTAAAATTAATAAATAAACCTTTTATAATTGTACTTAACTCATCAAAACCAAATGATGAATCAACAAAGGAATTACAAGCTGAGATGGAACAGAAGTATAATGTACCTGTTCAAATAATGGATGTTTCTTCTATGGGAGAAGATGATATAAATAACATATTCACAAAGGTTTTAAAAGAATTTAGTGTTAAAGAAATAAATATAGATATGCCGGAGTGGATTGAGAAGTTAAGTCCTTCTCATTGGTTAAAAATCAATTTTTTGAACATAGTAAAAGATATGTGCAAAAACATATATAAAGTAAGAGATATAAGAGAATGTATAGATAAGTATAAAGAAGAAGAATTCCTAGGATTATTAGATATTTCAGAAATGAATTTAGGAAATGGTGTTGCAAGAGTATCTATGAATCCAGAAAAAAGTATATTCTATAAGATAATCAGCGAAATATGTGACTGTGAACTAAAAGATGAAAGTGACTTATTAGCATTAATAAAAGAGCTTAGAAAATCAAAAGTTGAGTATGATAAAGTTTCAGAAGCTATAAAAGATGTTAAGGAAACAGGTTATGGACTTGTAGCACCACAGTTATCAGAAATGAAATTTGAAAAACCAGATATAGATAAACAAGGTTCAAAATATGTAGTTAAGTTAAAAGCTAGTGCTCCGAGTCTTCATATGATAAAAGCTGATATAGAAACTGAAATTTGTCCTATAATGGGTACTGAAAAAGAAACACAGGAAGTTTTTAAAGCTTTATTAGAACAATTTGAAAGTGATCCTGAAAAATTATGGCAAAGTAATATGTTTGGAAAATCTTTAGAAATGCTAGTTAAAGAAGGTCTTCAAAATAAGCTTTATAAGATGCCAGAGAATATACAAACTAAAATACAAAAAACTCTTCAAAAAATTATCAATGAAGGAGACGGAAATTTAATTTGTATAATTTTTTAGATAAAAGACTTTAATAAAATTTAGAAGATGAAGTATTTAATTTCTAAAAATAGAATATATTATTAGTTAATGAAAGATAATAATAGAGATACATATTTGTTATGTATCTCTATTTGTTTATTCAGATATAATAATTGATTTGGATCGGAGGTAGTTAGGATGTATGATCTCATTTATGAGATGTGCTTTAAATTAGGAAGAAATTTTGGGTTTGGTGCTTTAGAAGGTGGAATTATTTATGGAGGAATTATTGCTATTGTATTTATTAAAGCTGTTGATTTAGTTGTTAAAGAAAAGAAAAAGAAGTCTTAAGGGAACTATAAACACAATACCTTTTTAAAAAATCTTAGAGATGGAAGAAGCTATGAATATATAGTATAATCATTAAAGGCGAAATAAAAGAAAAAATACAAATTTTATATTCGGGAGTGACATAAATGAAAAAAATAGCGGTAGTTTTTAATGGTGGAACAATATCAATGAAAGTTGATGAAAAAATTCATGCGGCGGTACCAAATCTAACAGGTGAGGAAATAATGGCTAAAGTTAGAGGGATTGAGGATTATGCTGAAATAGAAGACCATACTTTCTCATCTTTGCCAAGTCCTCATATGACTATTGAGTTAATGACAGAACTTTCAAAGTTTATAAGTGGCTTAATTAAAAGAGAAGATATTGATGGCGTAGTTATTACTCATGGTACAGACACTCTAGAAGAAACAGCGTATTTCTTAGATTTAACTATAAAGACAAATAAGCCAATAGTTGTTACAGGAGCTATGAGAAGTAGTTCAGAACTTGGATATGATGGACCTGCTAATTTAACAGCAGCTATTTGTACAGCAGCATCAAAGGAATCTGAAGATAGAGGTGTTCTTGTTTGTTTTAATGGAGAATTAAATAGTGCTAAAGAAGTAACAAAGGCAAATTCAATGGCATTAAATGCTTTCAGAACACCTAATTTTGGACCTATAGGTATAGTTGATAATAACAGAGTTATATTCTACAGGGAAGTAGCAGATTGTGATTATATTCCAATAGAAAAGGTAAGTGAAAAGGTTGCTATAATTAAGTGTGCTGCTGGTATAGAAAATGATTTTATAAATTTAGCTATTGAAAATGGATATAAGGGAATAGTTATAGAAGCTTTAGGTAGAGGTAATGTACCCCCTACTATGGTTGAACCAATAAAAAGAGCTATAGATAAGGGAATAGTAGTTGTATTGACTTCAAGATGTTTTGAGGGAAGAGTATATGATTCATACGGATATGCAGGTGGAGGAAAAGAACTTACTAATATGGGAGTTATATTAGGAGAATCAATGCCAAGTCAAAAGATAAGAATAAAATTACTATTATTACTTAGTGCTAAGTATAGCTATAAAGATATAAAAGAAAGTTTTGAAAAAGATTTATATACGAACTTATAAATATTTTAATGATTAAATAGTTCGTTACTGTTGACAAATAAAAATGATAAATGTAAAATAATATTCGTAGATTGATTCTTCGAGTTCTTTTAGTTGTGCTTAAAAGGGGAGTTTAAGTATAACTTTGAAATATTATTTTATATTTATATAAAATAAGTTTTTGATTGAATTAATCTATCAAAAACTTATTTTTAATTTAGGGGGAAAATATGAATAATTCAGTAAAAAAGCAAAATAAATTTATAAGTTATTTTGGAGAAAATGTTGATGTAAAAAGAGAATTTATAGCTGGAATGACAAGTTTTTTAGCGATGGCTTATATAATAGCTGTAAATCCATCTATACTAAGTGCTACAGGAATGGATGCAGGAGCTTTAGTTACTGCTACTTGCTTATCAGCTGCTTTTGCGTGTATCTTAATGGGTGTATATGCTAAATTACCTTTTGGTTTAGCAGCTGGAATGGGGCTTAATGCATTTTTTGCATTTTCTGTTGTTATAGGAAAAGGGATTTCTTATGAAACAGCTTTAACAGCAGTATTTGTAGAAGGAGTTATTTTTATTTTATTATCTTTATTTAAAGTAAGAGAAGCAGTAGTTAATTCAATACCTCTTAATTTAAAATATGCTGTAACTGCTGGTATAGGTATATTTATAGCATTTATAGGGTTTAGTGGATCTGGCATGGTTATTGGGAATAAGGATACTCTTGTACAACTTGGAAACTTTTTTTCACCAACTGTTTTAATAACAATGTTAGGGATTGTTATTATAGCTGTGTTAGAAAAGAAAAAAATAAAAGGTTCTCTTTTATGGGGAATAGTAGGAGCAACTTTAGTTGCTTGGATATATGCATACTTTAATAGAGAAGCCGCGGCAGCAATGAATATATTTTTGCCAAATGGTATATTTAAATTTGAATCCTTAGCACCTATAGCTGGGAAGATAGATTTTTCTTTTTTAAGTAGTGCTGAAAATATATTAAATTTTATGATTATAGTTTTAACATTTTTATTTGTTGATTTTTTCGATACTATAGGGACTTTAGTTGGAGTTTCATCAAGAGCAAATATGTTAGATAAGGATGGAAATATACCTAATGCAGGAAAAGCTTTAATGGTTGATGCTATAGGTACTACAGTTGGTGCATTAATGGGAACATCTACAGTAACAACTTTTGTAGAAAGTGCAGCTGGTGTAGAAGAAGGGGGAAGAACAGGTTTAACAGCTGTTGTTATTGGAGGGTTTTTCTTAGTAGCAATGTTTTTCTCACCTATATTTGTAGCTATACCATCATGTGCAACAGCTCCAGCTTTAATATATGTTGGATATTTAATGATGGGGAGTATATTAAAAATAGATTTTTCAGAAATTACAGAAGCATTACCAGCATTTTTAATAATAACATTAATGCCTTTAACATATAGTATAGGTGATGGATTAACTATAGGAGTATTAACTTATGTTGCATTAAATATAGTTAATAATATTTTCGGAAAAGAAAAGAAAAAAATATCAGTAGCTATGTTAATATTAGCAGCAGTATTTTTATTCAAGCTAGCTATGCCACTTATAGAACAGATAATTTTATAGTTTAAAGATTTAATGAAGGATGTATCATAAATAAAAGATATATCCTTTATTGTTATTAGTGATATTATTGATGTGGAAAAAATTTAAATTAACTTGTGATAAGAAATAAGATTTAATTGTTTTATTTTATTTTTTATTAAATTTTAGTAAAGAATATTTAGGCAAGTATATCTAATTGTTTTTATAGAGTATTATAGATATTAATCATTGGATTAATAAGAATAATAAATAAATTCAAATGTTAATTTTTTGTTAACAAACCATTGACTTAGATTAAGTTAATAGATTAAAATTAATAGCATACTAATTTAAGGAGGTTCAGGGATGGTAAAAAGCATGACGGGCTTTGGAAGGGCTAGTAGTAAAGAAGGAAATGAAAGAAGTTTTTCTTTAGAGATAAAGAGTGTTAATCATAGATATATAGACATAAACATAAGAATGCCAAAAGCTATGATATCCTTAGAAGAAAAAATAAGAGGAAAAATCAAAGAAGAACTAAGCAGAGGAAAAGTTGATTTATTTATAAATTATAAGAATTATGGAAAAGGTCAATCCCTTGTAAATTTAAATATGGATTTTGCGAAGGGGTATGCTAAAGCTTTGATGACTCTAAAGGAAGAATTTACTGACTTTAAAGATGATTTAAGTATTTCTTTAATAGCAAGACATCCTGAAATAATTCAAATAGAAGAACAAGAAGAATCTTTAGATGAAATATGGGAAGAGATAGAAGTTCTTTTAGATGAATCTCTTAAAAGTATGGTACATATGAGAGAGTTTGAAGGAAAAAAACTAAAGGAAGATATAATATTAAAAACAGAAAATATAAATAATATTGTATTGGCCATTGAGGAAAAATCTTTTGTTATAGTTGAAAACTATAAATTAAAATTAGAGGAAAGATTAAAGGAATTAATGGATAAGGTTGATGTTGACGAAAATAGACTTGCTATGGAAGTGGCGATATTTGTAGATAAAGCAGCTATAGATGAAGAAATAACAAGACTAAAAAGTCATATAAATCACTTGAAAAATACTTTAGATTTAGAAGAACCTATTGGAAGAAAATTAGACTTCATTATACAAGAGATGAATAGAGAGGCAAACACAATAGCTTCAAAGTCTACAGATTTAGAAATAACTAACTTAGTTATTGACATAAAAAATATCTTAGAAAAGATAAGAGAACAGGTACAAAATATAGAATAAATCAGGAGGCGAAATATGGGTATAAAGTTAATAAATATTGGTTTTGGTAATATAGTATCTGCTAATAGATTAGTTGCTATAGTAAGTCCTGAATCAGCACCAATAAAAAGAATAATACAAGAAGCGAGAGACAGAGGGATGCTTATAGATGCTACTTATGGTAGAAGAACTAGAGCTGTTATAATAACTGATTCAGATCATGTTATATTATCAGCAGTTCAACCAGAAACTGTAGCTCATAGATTATCAACTAAAGAAGAAGTTGTAGAAGAGGTTGATGAATAATGGCTTTAGAAAATCAGAAAAATAAAGGTGTACTAATTGTAATATCTGGTCCTTCAGGAGCAGGTAAAGGAACTATATGCAAGGCATTACTTGAAAAACATCCTGAAATAAAATTATCTGTTTCAGCAACTACAAGATCTCCAAGAGTTGGAGAGGTTGATGGTGTTAACTATCATTTCTTAAACAAAGAAACATTTTTAAAAAGAATTGATGAAAATGACTTTTTAGAATATGCAGAGGTTTATGGAAACTATTATGGTACGCCAAAATCAAATGTAGAAGAAATACTTAATTCAGGAAGAGACGTAATATTAGAAATAGATATTCAAGGTGCTCTAAAAGTTAAAGAATGTTCAGAAGATGGAGTATTTATATTTATATTACCTCCATCAATGGAAGAACTAAAACAAAGAATAATTAAAAGAGGTAGTGAAACTCCAGAGAGTTTAATGACTAGATTTAAGTCAGCATACCAAGAAATTAATTATGTGTCAAAATATAATTATGCAGTAGTAAATGACACAATAGATGCAGCAGTGAATAAAATAGAAAGCATATTAACTGCTGAAAAATGTAGAGTAGATAGATTAAAAGAAACAATTTTAGATTCAAAGGAGGATTTTATTCATGAACAACTCTATGATTAATCCATCAATAGTAGATTTATTAAAAAAGGTAGATAACAGATATTCTTTAGTTATAACTAGTTCAAAGAGAGCTAGACAAATAATTGACGGTTCAGAAGTAACTGTAAAAACATCTTCACACAAACCATTAAGTATAGCTGTAGAAGAAATAAATGAAGGTTCAGTAACTTACGAATCAGTAGAATATTAGAAAGAAGTATGACTATGGAAAATAAATGTATTGTTTTAGGAGTTTCGGGAGGAATAGCTGTATATAAAGCTTTAGATGTAGTTAGTAGACTTAAAAAACATGATATAGATGTTAGGGTTATAATGACAGAATCTGCAACAGAATTTGTTACTCCTTTATCTTTTCAATCTTTAAGTCAAAATCAAGTTATAGTAGATATGTTTGCAGAACCAAAGGCTTTTGAAATTCAACATATTTCTTTAGCAAAAAGAGCAGATTTAATGATTATTGTACCTACTACAGCAAATATAATTGGAAAAGTTGCAAATGGTATTGCAGATGATATGTTAACAACTACAATAATGGCAACTAAAGCTCCTGTAGTTTTTGCTCCAGCTATGAACACTAATATGTATGAAAATAGAATAGTTCAAGATAATATATCCAAACTAAAAAAATATGGCTATAAATTTGTAGAGCCAGCAAGTGGAAGATTAGCTTGTGGAGATTTAGGTAAAGGAAAATTACAGGATACAGAAATTATTGTGGAATATGCTTTATCGGTTCTAAATCAACAGAAAGATTTACAAGGAAAAAATGTTATAGTAACAGCAGGACCAACTATTGCACCTATAGATCCAGTGAGATTTATAACTAATAAGTCTACAGGAAAAATGGGTTATGAAATTGCAAAAGAAGCTAGAGATAGAGGAGCTAATGTTACCTTAATAAGTGGACCAACAAATTTAAAAGAACCTTTTGGAATTGATGTTATAAATGTTTCCACTAATGAAGAAATGTATAACGCGATTTTAAGTAAATTTGAAGGTGCAGATATTATTATAAAATCAGCAGCAGTTGCAGACTATAAACCAAGTGAATATAGTGAAAAAAAAATAAAAAAAGGTTCTCAAGGGTTAGAGCTCAATCTTATAAGGGATAGAGATATTTTAAAAACTTTAGGTGAGCAAAAGAAGAAGAATCAAATAATAATTGGTTTTGCAGCTGAAAGTCATGATTTAATTAAAAATGCCCAAAGTAAATTGGAGAAGAAAAATTTAGATTATATAGTAGCTAATAATATTCTCTCAAAGGATACTGGTTTTGGTACTGATAATAATAAAGTAACAATAATAGGTAAAGAAGGCTTCGAATTATCATTAGAAAAAATGAGTAAAAGAGAAGTTGCTAAAAATATATTTGACTTAATAAAGGGGCGTTAAAAGGCCCCTTTTTATTATAAAAAATAAAAGGTGAAAGATTATGGATACTTATGCAGATATAGTAGTTAATAATGAAGCTGTTTCTATAGATAGAATTTTTACTTATAAAGTTAAAGATGATATGAAGGACAAAATTAAAATTGGTCATAGAGTTACGGTTCCTTTTGGAATTAAAAATAAACCTATTGAAGGATTTATTTTTAATATTTATAGTGAAGAAAAAAATGATAATATAAGATATAAATACATAAAATCTATATGTGATAAGGAACCGCTTTTAGATAGGGAAAATTTTTTATTAATAGAATTTTTAAGGCGAAGATATTTATGTAAATATATAGATGCTCTTAGAGTGATGATTCCTCCTAAAATTATGAGTGGAAATAAAGAAAAGACTAAGAATATAATAGTATTTAATAAATATATAGAAGAATTAAATGATAATCAAAAGAAAGCTCTAGAGGAAATAAAAAATTATAGTGGTGGTTTTAATAAAGCAGAGTTAACTAGAAATTTTGGAATTTCAACCTATATGTTAAATAAATTAGAGAGTTTAGGTGCTATAAAGACCGTAGAAGTAAAAGTAGATAGAAGTGATTATAGAGAATATGAAAGTTATCCAGCTAAAAAATTAACTCCTATGCAGGAAGATGCTTATGATTCCATAATGAATACAAATAAAATCTCTTTATTAAAAGGAGTAACTGGAAGTGGAAAGACAGAAGTATATATGAATTTAGTTAGTTATATGCTTATGGAAGGAAAAAGTTCTGTTATATTAGTTCCAGAAATAGCACTAACACCTCAAATTATTGAAAGATTTAAAGGGAGATTTGGAAAGGATGTAGCGGTATTCCATAGTAAACTTTCTGATGGAGAAAGGTATGATGAATGGCAAAGGGTAAAAAGAGGTGATGTAAAACTTGTCATAGGGGCAAGATCAGCTATATTTTTACCTTTTAAAGATTTAGGACTTATTATAATAGATGAAGAACATGAAAGTAGTTATAAATCAGATATGAATCCTAAATATAATACCATTGAAGTAGCTTCCTATATGCATGGGATGAGAGGATGTAAGGTAGTCTTGGGCTCAGCTACTCCAAGTTTAGAGAGTTTTTATAAAGCTATAACTAAGGAGTATAATTTAGTAGAACTTACTGAAAGAGTAAATAATAAAAAAATGCCAGAAATCCATGTAGTGGATATGAGAGAAGAACTTAAAAATAATAATAAATCTATGTTTAGCAGAGACTTATACTTCAAGATAAAAGATAGATTAGAAAAAAAAGAACAAGTGATTTTATTTTTAAATAGGAGAGGCTATTCTACTTTTGTTTCTTGTAGAAGTTGTGGTTTTGTTTATGAGTGCGAAAGTTGTGATATAGCAATGACTTATCATAAAAATGGTTTTTTAGTATGCCATTATTGTGGGAAAACTAAAAAAATAGAGTCTTGTTGTCCAAAGTGTAAAAGTAAATATATAAAATATTTTGGTATAGGAACAGAAAAGGTTGAGCAGGCAGTAAAACATTATTTTAAAGATGCAAAAACTCTTAGAATGGATGTAGATACAACAAGAAAAAAGAATTCTTATGAAGAAATTTATAATTCTTTCAAAAGAGGAGAAGCTGATATATTAATAGGCACACAAATGGTTGCAAAAGGCTTTGATTTTGAAAATGTAACTCTAGTAGGAGTGATAGCAGCAGATACAACTTTAAATTTACCGGATTATAGGGCAAGTGAAAAGAATTTTCAAATAATAACCCAAGTTAGTGGAAGAGCTGGTAGAGGTGAAAAAAAAGGGGAAGTAATTGTTCAAAGTTATAGCCCAGAACATTATAGCTTACAAGCTGCAGCTTTAGGAAATTATGAAGAGTTTTTCAAAAAAGAAATAGAAATAAGGAAAGCTATGGATTATCCACCTTTTTCAAAACTTATGGTAGTTAACATAAGTGGTACTAATTATGATAAGATTAGAAAAGTCAGCAAAGAAATATATGAAGTTTTAAAAAAATCTTTAAATTATTATAATAATAATATAATAATTTATGAACCTTGTTCTTCAATAGTGGGAAAAATAAAGGATATGTATAGGTGGCAAGTACTTCTAAAAGGCGATATTGATGATATAAATGCTGAAATTGTAAAAAATAGTCTTTATGAAATCTCTAAGGACATATATAATGAAGTAAGAGTAACTATGGATATCAATCCTAATAACTTAATATAGGAGGTAAAAATGGCCATAAGAAATATTAGAATAAAAGATGATGAAATACTTAGAAAGAAAAGTAAAGAAGTTAAAGAAATAACTCCAAGAGTTGAAACTTTAGTAAAAGATATGATAGAAACTATGTACCACAATGATGGAGTTGGATTAGCAGCTGTTCAAGTTGGAATTTTAAAAAGAATATTTGTAGTTGATGTTCAAGATGATACAGGAGTTAAGGTATTTATAAACCCTGAAATATTAGAAAAATCAGGGGAAGAATTAGGTCCAGAAGGATGTTTAAGTTTACCGGGAGAACAAGATGAAGTAAAAAGAGCAACTTATATAAAGATAAAAGCTCAAGATATAGAAGGTAAGGAATTTACTCTAGAGGCCACTGAACTTTTAGCTAGAGCAATACAACATGAATATGATCATTTAGATGGTATTTTATTTGTAGATTACAATGGATAGGAGGAGATTATAATGAATATAGTATTTATGGGAACACCTGATTTTGCAGTGCCATCTCTTGAAGCATTAATAAAAGAATTTGGTGTTAAAGCAGTTTATACGCAACCAGATAGACCTAAAGGGAGAGGAAAAAAATTAGCATTTTCTCCTGTTAAGGAAGTTGCAGTAGCAAATAATATAGAAGTATTACAACCAGAGAAGATAAGAAATGATGTGGAAGCTATTGAATACTTAAAATCATTAAAACCAGATTTTATAATAGTTGTAGCTTTTGGACAGATATTACCTAAGGAAGTTTTAGATATACCAAAGTATGGATGTATAAATTTACACGGATCATTGTTACCAAAATATAGAGGTGCAGCACCAATACAATGGAGTGTAATTAATGGAGAGAAAGTAGCTGGAAATACAACAATGCTTATGGATGTTGGGTTAGATACTGGAGATATGTTATTAACAAATGAGGTTGAAGTATCTAAATTTATGACTGCTGGTGAACTTTACGAAGAATTAAAATTATCAGGAGCAGGGCTTTTGGTAGAAACTATTAAAAAAGTAGTTGAAGGAAAAATTACACCTATAAAGCAAAATGATGAAGAAAGTACTTATGCACCAATGCTTAATAAAGAAATTGCCAAAATAGATTGGAATAAAAGTGCAGAGGAAATTCACAATCATATAAGAGGTATGAATCCTTGGCCAATAGCAACTACTATTTATGATGATAAGGTGATGAAAGTATACGAAAGTGATTTTGAAACTTCAAAATCAACTAAGGAACCAGGAGTTATTTTAAAAGCAGACAAAAAGGGTATAGTTGTAAGCACTAAAGAAGGTAATTTAATAATTAAGAAATTACAATTCCCAAATGGAAAGCCATTAATGGTTGAACAATTTATAAATGGGAATGATATAGAAATAGGAAAAAAATTATTATAAAATAATAAAAGTATAGGGGGTTAATATAATGTTATATTTTGATAGAACATATTTAATTTTAATACCAGCTATAATTTTAGCAATGTGGGCACAATTTAAAGTAAGTTCAACATTTAATAAATATAATAGTGTTAGAAGCTATAGAGGATATACTGGAGAACAAGTAGCTAGAATGATATTAAATAATGCAGGGATTTATGATGTTAATATAGAGCCAGTAGCTGGAAACCTTACTGATCATTATGATCCTACAAGTAGGACAGTTAGACTATCTAGAGATGTCTATTATGGAAGTTCTTTGGCTGCAATTGGTGTTGCAGCACATGAGGTAGGACATGTACAACAACATTATGAAGGATATGCACCATTAAAGATTAGACATTCACTAGTGCCTATAGTTAATTTTTCTAATGGAGCATCTTGGATAATATTTTTAGTAGGCTTACTTATGAGTTTTCCTTTATTAACAAACATTGGGATAGTGCTATTTTTAGCAGTGGTTGCTTTTCAAGTTATAACTTTACCAGTAGAATTTAATGCTTCAAATAGAGCTATTAAAGATATTTCTAATATGGGAATTTTAGAAGGTGGAGAAGTAAGTGGAGCTAAAAGAGTTTTAAGTGCAGCAGCATTAACATATGTTGCTGCAACATTAATGGCAGTAGCACAATTACTAAGATTAATTGCATTAAGCGATAGAAATTCTGATTAATAAATGAGGTAACGTATGAATACAAGAAAATTAATAGTAGAAATATTAGATGAGGTTATTTTTAATGGTGCCTATTCTAATATAGAAATAAACAAAAGACTTAGTGGTCTAAATATAGATGTAAAAGATAGGGCCTTAATAACAGAAGTAGTTTATGGAACAATAAAGTACAAAAAGACTATAGATATAATATTAGAAAGCTTTGTAAAGAGCATAGATCAAATAGACAAGGAAGTATTAAATATACTTAGAAGTGCTATTTATCAAATGAGATTTTTAGATAGAGTACCAGATTATGCTGTTGTAAATGAAGCTGTTAATCTATCTAAAGAAAAGTCAATTTCTTTAAGCAAATTTGTAAATGGTGTTTTAAGAAATTATATAAGAAATGAAAAAAGAGATTTTGCTGATGACTTTACAGGAAGTAATCTTTTAGCTTATAAATATTCTTTTGAAAAGTGGATGGTTGAATTATTTATAAAACAATATGGAAAGGAAACAGCAGAAAAAATATTAGATGGTCTTAATAAAATACCAGCTGTTACAGTTAGAGTTAACGGGCTAAAAGAAGACTATGATACTGTTTTTGAAAAATTAGAAGAGGCTTCTTATGAAATTGAAGAAGGAAGAATTTGTCCAGAAGCTATAATAATAAAAAAAGGAAGTTCTATAGAAAATAATAGTCTATACAAAGAAGGATTTATAACAGTTCAAGATGAGAGTGCAATGCTTGTGGCTCCATTATTAGATCCGCAAGAAGGCGAAATTGTTATGGATTTATGTAGTGCTCCTGGAACTAAGGCAACACATTTAAGTGAGCTTATGATGAATACTGGAAAGGTTCTAGCTTTTGATATACATGAGCACAAAATAGGGCTTATACAAGAAAATGTTAAAAGATTAGGAATTGAAAACTTAGAGTGTGAAGTAATGGATGCAGCTAAATTAAATCCTAAATATATAGCTTTTGCTGATAAAATTATTTTAGATGTTCCTTGTTCAGGTCTTGGAATAATAAGAAAGAAACCAGAAATAAAATGGACTAAAAGTACTAGAGAACTTCAAAATATAATAAAAGTTCAAAAAGAAATACTTGATAATGCTTGGAATTATCTTAAAAAAGGTGGAGAGTTAGTTTATTCAACTTGTACATTAAATAAAAGAGAAAATGAAGAGATTATAGAAAGATTCTTAGAAAAAAATAAGGATTGTAAAATAGAAAAGGTATTTGTAGGAGAAAGTGATAATATTATATATAATGTTGATGGTTCTATAACTATATTACCTAATGAATTTATGGATGGTTTCTTCATGGTAAAACTAAAAAAATTATAAAATGGAGATAACTTGAATGGAAAATATATTAAATTTTAGTTTAGATGAATTAAAAGTCTGGATGAAAAATAATGGAGAAAGTGCATTTAGAGCTAAACAAATTTTTGATTGGATATACAAAGGTGTTTATGATTTTTCTTTAATGAAAAATGTGCCAAAGGCAATGCAAGAAAAACTTAAAGAACATTTTTATATAGAATTACCAGAAGTCTTAGATGCAATGTCATCAACTGATGGAACAAAAAAATTCCTATTAAAATTTAAAGATGGAAATATAATAGAATGTGTTATAATGAAGTATAAACATGGAAATACTATTTGCATATCAACGCAAGTTGGTTGTAGAATGGGATGCAAATTCTGTGCTTCAACATTAGAAGGTAGAGTTAGAGATTTAACTGCAGGAGAAATGTTAAGCGAAGTCATAGTAGCTCAAAATCTTTTGGAAGAAAGAATTTCTAATATAGTTTTAATGGGAAGTGGAGAGCCTCTTGATAATTATGATAATGTAATGAAATTTTTAGAACTTGTAAATGCAGATTATGGTCTTAACATAGGTCAAAGACATATAACTTTATCAACATGTGGAATTGTTCCGAAGATATATGAGATGGCTGATAAAGAAATGCAAGTTACTTTAGCTATTTCTCTTCATGCTGTAACTGATGAAAAGAGAAAGGCAATTATGCCTATAGCTAACAAATATTCAATAAAGGAAATATTAGATGCGTGTAATTATTATGTGAAAAAAACTAATAGAAGAATAACTTTTGAATATTCATTAGTTAGTGGTGTTAATGATGGAAAAGAAGATGCAAGAAGCTTAGGTAGTTTAATTGGTGGGACTTTATGTCATGTTAATTTAATTCCAGTAAATGAAATTAAAGAAAATACATTTAAAAAATCAACACCTAAAGCTATAGAAGATTTTAGAAAAATACTTAATAATTATGGTATAGAGGCTACAGTAAGACAAGAAAAAGGTGCAGATATTAATGCAGCATGTGGACAATTAAGAAGAAGTTATTTAGAATCTAAGTAGATTTAAAAAAGGAGAATGGTTTGTTTATGGTAGGATTTATAAGTGATATAGGAAATGTAAGACAAATCAATGAAGACTATGGTGACTATCATTTAGGAAGAAAGTATAAACTTTTAATAGTTGCTGATGGTATGGGAGGTCATAATGCTGGAGAAGTAGCTAGTAAAATGGCTGTTGAAGGCATAATAGACTTCGTAAAAACAAATTTTGGAGATTATGAGGAAGATGATTTATTAGCAGATGCTGTTATAGATGTAAACACAAAAATTTACAATCATGCAGCAAATCAAAAAAAATTATCAGGTATGGGGACTACTATAGTATCAGCATTAGTTTTACCAGAGGTAATTCAAGTAGTAAATGTAGGAGATAGCGTTTGCTATGGAATTAATGATGAAGGAATAGAAAAAATAACTAAAGATCATTCATTAGTTCAAGAATTAATAGATTCTGGTAGCATAACTGAAGAAGAGGCTAAAAAACACCCTAGAAGAAATATAATTACAAGGGCTGTGGGAACTAATGAAACAGTTGATGTAGATATTTATGATGTTCCTAAAGGGATGTATGACTATTTTGTTTTATGCACAGATGGATTAAGTAATGATGTAGATGAAAACTTTATATTAAATGAGGTTAGAAACTCTTATGATTTACAAGAATCATGTAAAAAACTTGTTGAGAAAGCTAAAAGCGAAGGCGGAAAAGATAACATAACAGTTCTTGTTTTTGGAGGAGAGAATTAGTATGAATTATATGTTGTTAGGAGACAGATACGAACTCCTAGAAAAAGTAGGAGAAGGCGGGATGGCTATAGTTTATAAAGCTAGAGACCGAAAGCTTAATAGATTTGTAGCTGTAAAAGTTCTTAAAGATTCTTTTAAAGAAAATGAAGAAATAATAAGAAAATTTAAAAAAGAAGCTCAAGCAATTGCTACTCTTTCTGATCCTAATATAGTTAACGTATTAGATGTTGGAAACCAAGATGATATGAATTATATTGTCATGGAATTTATAGAAGGAAAAACTTTAAAGAAGATAATTCAAGAGAGGGGACACCTTCCAAATGAAGTAGCTATTAGAATAGCTATAAAAGTAGCATCAGCATTAGCTTGTGCACACAAAAATAATATTGTTCATAGAGATATAAAACCACATAACATATTAGTAACTGCGGAGGGAGTTGTTAAGGTTACTGATTTTGGTATAGCAAAATCAATGGATTCTTCAACTCTAGCGCATACTAATACTATAATGGGTTCAGCTCATTATTTTTCTCCAGAACAAGCAAAAGGAAGTTATATAGACTTTAGAACAGATATATATTCATTAGGGGTAGTCATTTACGAGATGACTACTGGAAAGGTACCTTTTGATGGTGATTCAGCTGTAACAGTAGCTTTAAAGCATATACAAGATAATGTAACTCCACCAAAAGAAATAAATCCAGAGATACCAGAAGGATTAAATCAATTAATCTTAAAGTGTATGGCTAAGAACCCTGATGAAAGATATGATAGTGTAGTAGATTTAAAAATGGATTTAGAAAGAGTAAAAGATAATCCTAATGCTACAGTAGAAGAGGAAGTAGAAGAGGATGCTGATTATACTAGAATAATGTCACCAGTTAGCATGGATGACACTATTTATCAAAATACGCCTTTATATGCAGAAGAAAAACATCATCAATATGAAGAAGATGAAGAAGATGATGAGTATGATGATGAATACGAAGATGAGTATGATGAATTTGATGAAGAGCCTAGGAAAAAAGGTAAAAAAGGTACAGGTGTTGTTATAATAGTAGTAATAGCAATTATTGTAGTATGTGGAGGAATATATGCTGGAATATCTTTAGGTAATAGAAAAACAGCTAATGCAAAGATTGAAGTTCCTAATGTTGTAAATTTAACAACTAATGAAGCAGAGTCACAATTAAATAAGTTAGGTTTAAAATTTACTATTAAGCAAGTAGCTAATGAAGCTCCAGTTGGAACTGTAATTAGTGTTAGTCCAGCAAGTGGAGCTGAAGTTAATAAGGGAGATACCATAACTATAACTGTAAGTTCAGGACCACAAGCTATAACTATTCAAGATATAAGTAATATGTCCATAAGTCAAGCAAAACAAACATTACAAGGTCAAGGTTTAACTGTAGGTGATATAACTTATAGTTACAGTGATTCAGTTCCAAAAGGACAAATAATAGGAACAAATCCAGCAGCAGGAACACAAGTACCTAAAGATAGTACTGTAAGTATAATCGTAAGTAAAGGACAACAAGTAAAAATGGTTGAAGTTCCAAGCTTAACAGGTATGACTGTAGCAGAAGCACAACAAACATTAAATGATTTGGGATTAACTGTAAATGTTGTTCAAGGCAATGCAGCAGGTTCAGCAGCTGATAATGGGAAAATATATGCACAAGATCCACAAGGTGGTTATAGTGTTAAAAGTGGCTCAACAGTTACTATAACTTATTACGGAAATTATGTTGCACCAAAACCAACTCCACCAAATGGAGGAGACAATTCTGGTAATAATGGAACAACAGACAGTAACGGTAATACTAACAATAGTGGAACTAATAATGGTACTACTAACAACAATGACAATACTAATCATAATGGAAGTACCAACAATAGTGGAAATACTAATAATGAAACTACTAATAATAGTGGAAATAATAGTGGGAACACAGGAAATTCAGATAATGGAAGTAAAGTAGAACATGGAACAGAATCTTCAAGTACATCTGATAAGAAAAATGATACAGAAAGTCAAAATAAAAATACTCATAATACCAATCCAAGTAATACAGGGCAAGGAAAAGGCGCTAGCAATAATGATTTAAGCTTTAAAAAAAGTCAAAATTAATAAAAAGCAAAAGGGAAATCCAAGAAATTTATTCTTGGATTTCTTGCATTTTATAGAGTATTTTGTTTATTATAATTATAGAGAAATAATTTTAAGGCGAAATCTTTAAAATAAAAATAAGAGGAGGCAAAATGGAAGGTAGAATAATAAAAGGAATAGGCGGCTTTTATTATATAAAAACTGAAGAAGGTATTATAGAATGCAAAGCAAGAGGAAAATTTAGATATGAATCATTAAAACCAATGGTTGGAGATATGGTTGAAATAAAAATAGATAAAGGCAAAGGTGTAATAGAAAAAATCTATGAAAGAAAATCAGAACTTATAAGGCCAACAGTGGCTAATGTAACTAGGGCATTTGTAGTTTTTGCAATAAAAAACCCAGATATAAATATTGAATTATTAAATAGATTTTTGCTTCTTTGTGAGTATAACGATATAGAACCAATAGTTTGTTTAAATAAAATAGATATATGTACAGAAGAAGAGATTTCAGAAATAAGATCAGCAATAAATTCAATTGGATATGAAGTTTTATTAATAAATGCAAAAGAAGGAAAAGGCATAGAAAGTTTAAAAGAAAAAATGAATGGGAATATAACTGTACTTTGTGGACCTTCAGGTGCAGGGAAATCTACTTTATTTAATGCATTAATAGAAAAAGAGCATATGGAAACTGGTGATATAAGTAAAAAACTAGGAAGAGGTAAACATACTACAAGACATAGTGAACTTATAGAAATAGAAGATGGGTATCTTGTTGATACGCCAGGGTTCTCTACTTTAGATATAAGTTTTCTTGATAAAGAAAAGTTAAAATATTGTTTCCCAGAGTTTAATGATTATGATGGACAATGCAAATTTAGAGGATGTAATCATTACAAGGAACCAGGATGTAAAGTTAAAGAAAAAGTAGAAGAAGGCATATTAAATAAGTTGAGATATGATTTTTATATAAAAACTTTAGAAGAAATACAAAATGGGAGAGTGAGATAAATGATAAAAATAGCACCATCAATATTATCAGCAGATTTTTCTAAATTAGGAGAACAAGTAAGAAGAGTAGAAAAAGGAGGAGCAGAATTTTTACATATAGATATTATGGATGGAAATTTTGTCCCTAATATAAGCTTTGGGTTTCCTGTAATGAAGGCTATTAGACCTTTAACAGATATGATATTTGATGTACATTTAATGATTGAAGAGCCTTCAAGATATATAGATGAATTTGTAAATGCAGGAGCAGATATTATAACTATACATTATGAAGCAGAAAGACATTTAGATAGAGCGATTGAGTATATAAAATCAAAAGGGGTCAAAGTTGGAATATCATTAAATCCAGGAACTAGCACAACTTTACTTAAGAATGTAATAAAAAAGTTAGATATGGTGCTTATAATGTCTGTAAATCCAGGTTTTGGTGGACAAAAATTTATTGATTATTCTTTAGATAAAATAAAAGAAATAAAAGAAATGGCAGAAGAGTGTGGAAATAATGAGCTTTTAATAGAAGTGGATGGTGGAATAGGAAAAGATAATATAAAAGATGTTGTTTTAGCAGGAGCTAATGTTGTAGTAGCAGGTTCAGCAGTATTTAAAGAGGAAAAAATAGAAGAAAATATAAAAAATTTAAGAGAGGCTTTAGCTTAAAATGAAGATTTTAATGGTTGGTGGAGGAAAAAGACCATCAATAGAATTATTTAATCAATATAAGGAAAAAGTTGATTATACTATAGCTTTAGATAGCGGTTTAGATGTATTTTTAGATTTTAATAGTAAACCAGATTATTTACTAGGTGATTTTGATTCCACTAAATTATCAAAAGAAAAAATAGAAGAATTTGAATTTGTTAAGTTTCCATCTGAGAAAGATTATACTGATTCTGAATTAGGTCTTGAAAAAGCTATAGAATTAGGAGCTACTGAAATATACTTATTGGCTATGACTGGGGGAAGATTAGATCATTTTATGGCTAATATAGGTCTTTTGAAGAAAGCTATAGATAAAGATATAAAAGCTTATATAATAGATGATAAAAATGTAATTACTATGGCTAAAGAAAGTATAGTTGTAGAAAATATAGGTATGAAATATATTTCTTTTTATGCTTACGGTGGTAATGTAGAAAACTTAACTTTAAAAGGATGTAAATATGAATTGAATAATTATGAATTGAAACCCTTTGAAGGAATTTGTAATTCCAATGAATTTAAAGAAGAAAAAATACTTGTAGAATTTAAAAGTGGTACATTAATTATTATATATTCTCAAGATTAGGAACATTTTCACATTAATTTGCATAATATATATTATAGTAAATTAAAAAAGGGTGAAGTGAATGAAAATTACAGTAATAAAACTTCCTAAATTTTTAGGACGAATATTAAGGATCTTTAAAAAAAGAAATAGCTAAATACATAGCTAATGGAAGGTTCTACTAAAAGGAGATAATCTTCAATTATAATTAACTCTAATACTGGAGATATTAATTAATGAAGATTATTTTTCTTTTATAGAATTTTTATTTTTGAGCAACAAAAAAATGCAATTGTAAAGCAATTGCATTTTTATCAAAGAACTAGATAGCTCTTTGAACCTTACCTGATCTTAAACATCTTGTACAAACGTTTATAGTTTTAGGTGTACCTTTAACGATAGCTTTTATTTTCTTTACGTTTGGAGCCCAAGTTCTCTTTGATTGTCTGTGTGAGTGACTGTATTGAGTTCCTGAAACAACACCTTTGTTGCATATATCGCATCTTCTTGCCATTTAAAACACCTCCTTCATTTGAAGATAAATCTTCAATAGGACAAATATTATTCTAGCATAAATATTATATTTATTGCAAGTAAAATATTAAATAATATAAAAATAAAGTAAGTTAATAAAAATAAAAATAAGACATAAAAAATAAATTAATAATTGGTGAATAAAAGTAAAATAGGCTTATTATCAAAGAATATTCTTGAATATTAACAGTATTTAATATAGAATATATTATATGGAATAGTTGAGGAGGAATCATCATGATTGGATATTCAAACGAACAAGGCAATGTAACCTATGGAGATGATGTGTTATCAAAGATTATAGGACTTTCAACAATGGAATGTTATGGAGTTGTTGGAATGGTGTCAAAAAGTGCCACTGAAGGTCTTTGGGAACTAATGAAACTTGAAAATCTAACAAAAGGTGTAAAAATAAATCATAAAGATGGAAACTTATCCATCGAACTTTTCATAATGGTTGAATATGGAACAAAAATTTCAGTTATTGCAAATAACATAATTCAAAAAGTAAAATATAATGTAGAGAATTATACTGGCTTAAAGGTATCAGCTATAACAGTCAACGTTCAAGCTGTAAGAGTCTAGGAGGTAAATTATAATGAAATATGAAAATATAAGTGGGGAGCATTTTTATGCTATGATGCAAAATGCATCTAATAGATTAGAATCACAAAGTGATTATGTAAACTCACTAAATGTTTTTCCAGTTCCTGATGGAGATACTGGAACTAATATGTCAATGACTTTTAAAGCATCAGTAAAGGAAATTGATGGATTTAATAGTGACAATATAGGGGAAGTATCAAAAAAATTATCAAAAGGTGCCTTAATGGGGGCAAGAGGTAATTCAGGAGTTATATTATCACAAATATTAAGAGGTATTTCAAAAGGCCTTGAAGGAAAAGCAACAGTTTCAGTAAAAGAATTTGCTGCTGCTATTGAAGAAGGTTCAAAGGCTGCTTATAAAGCAGTTATGAGACCAACTGAAGGTACAATTTTAACAATAATAAGAACAGCTGGAGAAGTAGCAATGGCATCACATGCCAATTGTATGGAAGATTTAATGGTTGAAATTTGCAAAGAATGTAAAATAATGCTTGATAAAACTCCAGAGATGCTACCAGCTTTAAAAAAGGCTAAAGTTGTAGATTCTGGTGGAATGGGATTATTGATAATTTTAGAAGGTATGCTTGAAGCCTTAAAGAATGACCTAAAAATAGAGATGCCAGAAAAATCAACTAGTAGAAAATCTGCTGAAATTAGTGCACAAGGTACTGTTAATGCAGATGAAATCAAATTTGGATACTGTACTGAATTTATTATATTAGGCGATGCAAATAAAGCTAATGAATTTAGAGATGAAATTGAAAGTTTAGGAGACTCAATGATAGTAGTAGGTTATGAAGATGTAATAAAAGTGCATATTCATACTAATGATCCAGGTAAGGTTCTACAAAAGGCAGTTACTATAGGTGAGTTATCAAAAATAAAAATAGATAATATGAGAGAAGAACATAGACATATGGTTGCAAATGCAGAAGATTTTGCAAGAGCTGAAGAAGCTATTGTAGAGAATGAATCAGAAGCAAAAAAATATGCATTTATATCAGTTGCTATGGGTTCAGGAATAAAGGATATCTTCAAAGATCTTGGAGTTGACTATGTAATAGAAGGTGGTCAAACAATGAACCCAAGTACTCAAGATATGGTAGATGCTATTAATAAGTTAAATGCAGAACATATTTTTATACTTCCAAATAATAAAAATATAATAATGGCAGCTAATCAAGCAGCTGAAGTATCAGATAAAGATATTAGAGTGATACCAACAAAAACAATTCCTCAAGGAATAACATGTATAACTATGTTTAATGCAGAAGAAGACGTTGATACTAATGAAGCTGAGCTTAAAGAAGTTATGGAAAATGTCCAATCAGCATCAGTAACATATGCTGTAAGAGATACAGAAATGGATGGTTTAGAAATTAAAGAAGGAAATATTCTAGGACTTCTAGAAGGAAAAATTGAAGAAGTTGGAGAAAATCCTTATGATGTTGCAAAAGACTTATTAGATAAAATGTGTAATGATGACTCTGAGTTAATAACTATATTCTATGGTTCAGACTGTAAAGAAGACGAAGTTGAAAGCTTCATTGCAAGTATAGAAGAAAAATACAGTGATTATGATGTTCAATGTTATAAAGGAGATCAGCCTTTATATTACTTCATAATGGCTGTAGAGTAAAAAAGCGACCAATAGTCGCTTTTTTTGTTTAGGAGGGATTATTTTGAATATATACAATGAAGTAAGTACCATAAAAGGCGTAGGTCCTAAATTAAAAGAAAAATTAAATAAATGTGGTATTTTTACTATTTTGGATTTATTGTTATATTTTCCTAGGGATTATGATTTTCTTCATGCAGAATTAAATTTGCAATCTGATTTTGAAAAAGAGAAAGCCATCTTAAATTGTAAAGTAGTTGCTATTGAAGGAACTATAAGGACTAAAACAAATAAAAAATTAACCACTATAACATTTCATCACAAAAATATAGTAGTAAAAGGGGTATGGTTTAATCAACCTTATATAATTAAAAATTTTAAAGTTGGAGATAGCTATAATTTAATAGGGAATTTTAAGAAAAAGGGTCTTAAAATGGAGGTAATAAATCCTATAATTGCTTGTGAAGATGCAACTAAAGGAGAAATAATTCCTATATATTCCTTAAAGGGAGATTTAAATAATAAGGTTTTAGTGAAATATATAAATAATATTCTTGGAGCTATAAATATAGAAGAAAATTTACCTGCTGAAATAATAAAAAAATATAATTTATGTTCTTTAGATATGGCCATAAGAAATATACATTTTCCAAAAGATAGAGAAAGATTAAGGTTAGCAATAAATAGATTGAAATTTCAAGAACTTTTTACATATTCAATAAAAATACTAGCTATGAAAAAAAGAATAAAAGAAGGAAGTAAAGGCATTGAATTTAAAATGTTTACAGAGGAATTAGCTACTCTTAAAGGAAGTCTTCCATTTCAATTAACAGGAGCACAATCTAATGCTATAAAAGAAGTATTGAGAGATCAAAAAAGAAATATACCTATGAATAGATTAGTTCAAGGTGATGTTGGAAGTGGAAAAACATTAGTTGCTATTATTGCACTTTTTAATGTGTATAAAAATGGATATCAAGTAGCATTTATGGCCCCTACAGAGATTCTTGCTGCACAACATTATAAAGAAGCTATAAAGGTGCTTAGTGATTTTGATGTGCATATAGAATTACTTACTGGTTCAACGAGCCAAAAGGAAAAAAATAGAATAAAAGAAGTAATAAAAAGTGGAAAAGAAGTTTTTGTTATAGGAACTCATGCTATAATTCAAGAAGATGTAGAATTTAAAAATTTAGGATTTATAGTAACAGATGAACAACATAGGTTTGGTGTTGAGCAAAGAAGCAGACTTATGAATAAGAATAAGATGGCAGATGTTTTAGTAATGACTGCAACTCCTATTCCTAGAACTCTTTCATTATATCTTTATAGTGATTTAGATATAAGTATTATAGATGAACTTCCACCGGGAAGAAAGCCTATAGATACAAAACTTGTAGAAATGAAAAAAAGAGAAAAAGCTTATAGTTTCGCTGTAGAAGAAATAAAAAATGGAAGACAGGTATATATAGTATCACCTTTAATTGAAGAAAATGAAAAATTAGAGTTGAATTCAGTTGAAAAATTATATGATGAATTAAGTGGTGGAATTTTTGCGGGGATACCAATGGAAATCCTTCATGGAAAAATGAAACCAAAAGAAAAAGATGAAGTGATAAATAGATTTAAAAATGATGAGATAAAGGTTATAATATCAACTACTGTAATAGAAGTTGGAGTTAATGTGCCAAATGCTTCTGTAATGATTATAGAAAATGCAGAAAGATTTGGTCTTGCACAATTACATCAATTAAGAGGAAGAGTTGGTAGAGGGCAATATAAGTCATATTGTTTATTAATAGCTAATGCAAAAAATGATGTAACAAAAAGAAGAATGGAGATTATGACTGAAAGTAATGATGGTTTTTATATTTCAGAGCAAGACTTAAAACTCAGAGGGGCTGGAGAAGTGTTTGGAATGAGGCAACATGGATCAGAAGGGTTTATATTATCAGACATAGTTGAAGATATAAAAATCTTAAGATGTGCAAATGAAGAAGCCAAGATAATATTAGGAAAAAATGATTCTCAAAGTGTTAAGTTGAGAGAAGAAATTTGGAAAAACCTAGAGAGAACCAGTAATTATATATGTTTTAATTAACATAATAATTGTTTGACTATAACTGTTATGGTAAAATATATTTTAAGAAAACTAAGGAGGCAATAGGATGAGAATAATTTCAGGAAGAGCAAAAGGGAGAAAGATACTTTCACCAGCTACTATGGAAACAAGACCAACTTTAGATAGAGTAAAAGAAGCTATGTTTAGCATGATACAAGGATATATTCCAGATGCTGTTGTAATAGATGTTTTTGCTGGAACAGGTAGTTTAGGATTAGAAGCTGCTAGTAGGGGAGCTAAGGAATGTTATTTGGTAGATAAAAGTCCTGTTACATATCCAATATTAAAGGAAAATGTAGATAATTTAAAATTTAATGATGTATGTACAACTTTAAATATGGATGCCTATATGGCTTTAAAGTCAATGGTAACAAAGGGAAAAGTTTTTGATTTAATATTTATAGACCCACCTTATCTTAAAAATTTAATACCAGAGGCAATGCAAATAATTGATGATAATAATCTTCTTCATAAAGAAGGAATAATTATGACAAAAATAGATACTAGTGAAGAAATATTTGAAGGAACAGAACATATTAAATTAATTAGAAGTAGAAAATATGGAAACACTACAGTTTGTTTATACAAAATAGAGGAGGAATAATCCTATGAGTATAGCTGTATACCCTGGAAGTTTTGATCCTATTACTAATGGGCATTTAGACATAATAAAAAGATCTAGTAAAATATTTTCTAAGGTTATAGTAGCTGTTTTAATAAATATAGATAAAAAAGGTTTTTTTTCTATAGAAGAAAGAAAAGAACTTATTGAAGAAGCTACTAAGGGATTAGAAAATGTAGAAGTTGTTAGTTTTAATGGTTTGTTAGTTGATTTTATGAAGGAAAAACAGGCTAAAATTATAATAAAAGGTCTTAGAAATAGTATAGATTTTGAATATGAACATCAAATGGCATTAATGAATAAGAAGTTAGATGAAAATGTGGAAACATTGCATATGTCGACTAATCCAGAGTATTCATATATAAGCTCTTCAGCAATAAAGCAAATTGTTAATTTTGGTGGAGAAATAAAAGAATTTGTCCCAGCAAATGTTGAAGAAGCAATAAAAAATAAGATGAACTAAGTTTTAATTCAGATAGAATTTTCCTAGCTGAAATTTAGTAATCTTTATATAAACTAGTGTCTGTATGCTTTTAGATTATATATGCTTAAAGTGTTATAGGCACTAGGTATTAGATGAAAATTAATTAAAAAGAAGTTTTTATAGTACAATTTTTATTTAATTTATCTGAATTAGGTCTCAACTTACTTGAATTAAACTTATATAGTTGAGTATTAATTTGGATAGTTTTTTATGTATAACTGAATTTGTGAATATTAAAGTTAGAGTGAAAGATAGTATAAAGAAAATTAGCTATCAAGAAAATAAATTTATAAAGTATAGTGGAGGAATAATATGGTTGATGAAGGAATGAAATCTTTAGAGCTTATTGATTATTTATATGATACTGTTAATGGGGCACCTAAAATGCCTATGACAGGAAAAATAATGCTAGATAGAAAAGAAATAATAGAAATTTTAGATGAAATAAAACATTTATATCCAGATGATTTTAAAAAAGCTCAGTGGGTTGTTTCAAAAAGAGAAGAAATTTTAAGTTCTGCCAATGAGCATCTTTCAGCAGCTAAATCTCAGACTATGGAGCTTTTAGAAAAACAAGTTCAAAATCATGATATAGTGCAAGAAGCTAGACTTGTAGCAGAAGAAATAAAATCAGAAGCTCAAAGTGAAGCAAGACAAGTAAGAATATATGCAAGAGAATATGCAGACCAAGTTTTAACAGAACTTGAAAAGGAGATAGAAGCAAGTACTGCTAATCTTTTAGATCATATGAAGAGAGATGTAGAAAAATTTGCAGAAGAGCTTACCTCTCATATGAGTTCAACATCATCTATTATAAGAGAAAATGTTAAAGAACTTAGAAGACCTTTAAATAAAAATTAAAAGCAAGATAAAATAGTTGAGATACTTAAAGAAGATAATTTAAGTACTCGAGAGACTGGATATTTTTGTGTAAATAATATTTTATTATTGAAATAATACTGGAA
>CAUWDH010000030.1:0-42442 GCA_963557775.1 uncultured Sarcina sp. | reverse complement strand
TCCAGTTGCAAGACTTGCAGCAGCTCAAGCAAAGGTAAATAATAAGTAATCTCTAGGTTATATGAAAATTCTTTAATAGTAATATTTTAATAAAAAATAAAAGGAAATCAAGTTTAGGCTTGGTTTCCTTTTTACTTTAAGTATTGAAAATGAAAAGACTATAAAATTTTTATACTTAAACTAAATCTCAAAGGTTTCTACACAGAATTTATAAAAGTCAAAAGCGAATTTTTTTTGTATACATACTGTTTTACTGGTGTTATTTAACATATCTAAAAAAGCATGTTTATTACATTTTTTTATATTATTAAAGTAATCTTTTGAAATTCTCCAATATTTTTGAGGAAAAGAAATATAAGCCAATAGATATTTTATATCATCTTTAGTGCATTTAGAATGCTGATTATAAATCAGTAAAGCTTTTTTTGCTGTTTCAAGGTCCCAAGTACTTTCTTTACGTTTGAGTAATCTTCTAAAAAAATAAGATAAGTCAAATATAGAATAATTTAGAGAACATTTATCAAAATCTATTATACCTATATTATTATCTTTACATATTAGGTTTTTACTTACATAATCTCCATGACAAAGAGACCTACTTAGGTTTTCAAAATTTATAGTAGAACTTATTTCTAAAGAGAATTTTGCAAGTTCAATATTATCATCGAAGTTTTTTAAAAATAATTTTGAAAATTTATCTTTTCTTTTTTGAGCTTCATTAAAGCATTCTAACAATTTAATGAAATGTTTATTGGTGGATATGTAGAGATTATCAAAATTCTCTCTTATATAACTACCTTTAATTGGCTTAAAATTTCTTGAGCTTTCATGAAGTATAGCCAAGGTTTTTAAAGTATTTTCAAAACAAGGTTGAGTACCAAAATCACATTTTGTTCCTTCTAACCAAGGAGTTAATATAAATAAGAAATTATCAACTGATACAAAAGGTTCTCTATTTATACTAAATATAAAGTTTGGAACTGTGAACCCTTTTTTAAATAACCATTGAACAGCAGAATAAACGAATAGTAAATTTTCCTCTGAGTAATAAACCTTTTTTAAACAATAAATTTTATCACGTAAGGAAACTTTATAGACTGCTCTATGTTTTTCTGTATATTTTATTTTAATCTGTTCTACTTTAGCATTTTCTAAATTATATAAAGGTAATATTGAAGTTTCTACTAATTTTAAAAGATGCTCATCCTTGTGATTAGACTTTTTTCTATCTTTACACATAAAATCCTCCTAATATATGAAATTACCTAATATATACATATTAATGATAGAAATATATTATACTAAAATGTACATTATAATTTGTAATAGTTTAATTTTAAATTGTTAATATTAAATAATAGGTATAAATTAAAGGATTTTTAGAAAAAGTATAGAATAAATAATATTAATAGATATTAAGTAATAAAATTAAACTATAAGGATAAATTTAAGGAATTGACAACAATAAAAAGAATATATTTATAAAATTAAGATGAAATTTTAGATAGTTATAAGGAAAATAGAATAATAATATAAATAAAGTTAAATTTTTTTTAAAAAAAAAGAGGAATTTTAAATTATATGTCGAATTAATAAGGGTTGCGATAAAATCTTTAAATAAAGGTGGGAGTTTCTTGAAAATTCCAGAGCAAGTTATAGAAAGAATAAAAGAAGAAAATGACATTGTAGATGTCATATCAGAAAATGTAAGATTGAAAAGAACAGGAAGAAATTTTTCAGGTTTATGTCCATTTCATCAGGAAAAATCACCATCATTTAGTGTGTCACAAGATAAGCAAATTTACAAATGTTTTGGATGTGGAGAAGCAGGAAATGTTATTAGTTTTGTAATGAAATATAAAAACCTTTCTTTTGTAGAGGCAGTAAAAGTTTTGGCTGATAGAGTTAATATAAGCATTGATTTTGAAAAGGGTAAAGCTGATCCGAGACAAAAGAAAAGAGAATTATTATACAAGATTAATAAGGAAGTAGGAAAATATTATTTTTCTAATTTGCAAAAAGAACCACAAATGAAAGAATATTTTTATAGAAGAGGTTTAACAGAAAAAACTATAAGAAGCTTTGGCTTAGGATTTGCAAAGGATGGTTGGAGAGAAACCTTAGGATTTCTAAAATCATTAAAATTAGATGATGATGTGATAAAAGAAACAGGGTTGATTGTTTTTAATGAGGAGAAAAAAGTATCCTATGATAGATTTAGAAACAGAGTTATTTTCCCTGTATTTGATGTTAGTGGAAATGTTATTGGCTTTGGAGGAAGAGTTCTAGATGATTCTAAGCCAAAATATTTAAATTCACCAGAAACAGCAGTATTTGATAAAAGTACAAATCTCTATGGATTAAATTTTGCTGTGAAAAATAAAATAGAAGATAGAACCATAATAATGGTAGAAGGATATATGGACTGTATATCACTTCATCAGCATGGAATAACTAATGCAGTTGCTTCTTTAGGAACAGCACTTACTCCAGGGCAAGGAAAGTTACTTAGAAAATATGCTGATACTATTATAATATCTTATGATGCTGATGTGGCAGGACAAAAAGCTACTTTAAGAGGATTAGAAATCCTTATGGAAATTGGATTGGAAGTGAGAGTTCTTACAATACCTAAAGGGAAAGATCCAGATGAATTTATAAGGGTTAATGGCAAAGATGCTTTTAAAAAGCTTATGGATGAAGCAAAGCAGTTAATAGATTATAGGATAGACATGGCTAAAGTTGGAATTGATTTTTCAAAGGAGAAAGATTTAGCTTTATACAGCAACAAAATTACAGAAATATTAGCTAATTTAAATCCTGTTGAGAAAGATATTTATATAAAAAAGATTTCAGAAGAAACAAAAATAAAAGAACAGGCACTATATGACTTATTAAGCAACAAAATGACAACTGCTAACAAGAATAGTAATTTTGTGAATAATAATGCAGAATTTGGAACAAAATTATATATAGAACCTGCATATGTGAAATCAACTAGAAATATATTAAAGCTTTTAATGAATCAGTCTTCTTATGAAAAAGTTAATAGCTTATTTAATGAACATAATTGTATTGATGAAGTTCATTTAAAGTTATATAACTTAATAAAAGAGACTATAAATGAAAAAGGTTTTGATAATATTGAAAAAAATTTAGAAATAAAGTGTCAAGACGTAGAATTACTAAAAGAGTTTCTAAAAATAAAAGATATAAGCATAATTACTAGCAATGATTTAGAAACTATAGTAAAAGATTATATTTATAAAATAGAAATATATAGACTAAATAAAGAAAAGGAAATAGTTTCACAAAAGCTTAAAGAAAGTGAAAAAGCGGGTAACTTAGAGTTATCCTTTGAATATTTGAAAAAATCTAAAGAAATTCAAGAAAAACTAATGTTATTAAAGAAGTAGATAGTTCTTAGATGCGGAAGGAGGCAAACCCATGAGTGATAAAGTAACTAATGTTAAGGGGAAAAATGCGAAAACTGAAATAAAAGATAAAAATGCCAGAATGGCAATAGTAAAGAGATTAATAGATAAAGGTAAAAAGAGTGGGTCATTAACATATAAAGAAATAATGGATGAACTTGATGAAATAGATTTAACACCAGAACAAATAGAACAAATTTATGAAGTTCTAGAATCAATGGGTGTAGAAGTCATAAGTGAAATGAATAATGAAGATGAAAAGGACATAGAAATATCAGTTCCAGAAGGAATTGCTATAGATGACCCAGTTAGAATGTATTTAAAAGAAATTGGTAAAGTTCCACTATTATCATCAGAGGAAGAAATAGAGCTTGCACAAAAAATAGAAGAAGGAAGCATGTATGCTAAAAAGAAATTAGCAGAAGCTAACCTTAGACTTGTTGTAAGTATAGCAAAAAGATATGTTGGAAGAGGAATGCTTTTCCTAGACCTTATTCAAGAAGGTAACTTAGGTCTTATAAAGGCTGTTGAAAAGTTTGATTATAGAAAAGGATATAAATTCTCAACATATGCTACATGGTGGATAAGACAGGCAATTACAAGAGCTATTGCTGACCAAGCAAGAACTATAAGAATTCCTGTTCATATGGTAGAAACAATAAATAAATTAATAAGAGTTCAAAGACAATTACTACAAGAACTTGGAAGAGATCCATCTCCAGAAGAATTATCAAAACACATGGATATGCCTGTAGATAAGGTAAGAGAAATTCTTAAGATAGCTCAAGAACCAGTATCTTTAGAAACACCAATAGGAGAAGAAGAAGATTCACATTTAGGAGATTTTATTCCTGATGATGATGCACCAGCACCAGCTGAAGCAGCTGCATTTACATTGTTAAAAGAGCAATTAATCAATGTTTTAGATACACTTACTCCAAGAGAAGAGAAAGTATTAAGATTAAGATTTGGTTTAGATGATGGAAGAGCTAGAACTCTAGAAGAAGTAGGTAAAGAATTTAACGTAACTAGAGAGAGAATAAGACAAATCGAAGCTAAAGCACTTAGAAAATTAAGACATCCAAGTAGAAGTAAAAAACTTAAGGATTATTTAGATTAATTTAAAGCAAGGGGCTATAATTTTAGCCCCTTAATTATGTTAATTTTAAAATTTAAATGATATTAAGTTTTAAAATGGATTTATAAGAAGTTGTGTAAAATTGATATTTGTAATTTAGAAGCTCTTCATTTCTAAATAAGAGTTATATAACGTACACTTAGTTTTGATAGAGGTTGACTCCATCTAAATGATTAGTAGACGTTATCTAGAAGTTGGAGACTGTTATATTCTATTTAAGTGACTATCTAAATCTTGAGTTAGTTACAGGAATTTACTCAACGAGCAATGCGAGTGGAGTTTCCTTTAGAAAATAGGAGTGTTGCAGTATCTAGCTATGAGATAAAAATTTCCTATTATTTAAAAAGTAAAGGATAGGAATTTTAAACTTTTATAAGGAACATGTTAGAGTTTTTTTGTGTGTATAATTATATGTAAAACTAAAAGTTATATATTCATTAAAATGACAAAATAATTTTTTATTTAAATTTTAGAGGAAGTATATAAGTCTAATAAAACTATATTTTTAAGATAGGAGGATTTTTATGGAATTAAGTAAAAGATTAAAGGTTATTGCTAGTCATGTTGATAAATGTGAGAGTATTGCTGATATAGGAACTGATCATGGCTATATACCTATAGAGTTAGTTAAAAGAGGAATTTGTCAAAGAGCTGTTGCTTCAGATATAAATAAAGGTCCTATGGAAAAGGCAAGAATAAATGTTGCTTTTGAAGGAGTCAGTGATAAAATTAAAGTTTATCTAGGACCAGGTCTTAAACCTTTGAAAGTTTCTGAGGTTGATGGAATAATTATAGCTGGTATGGGAGGAAATCTTATTAGAGATATAATGCTAGCTGACTTAGCCAAGGTAAAAAAATATGATTTTATGGTTTTACAACCAGCACAAAATCCTGAAATTCTTAGAGAATTTTTATATAACAATAGTTATGAAATTATTGATGAAGACCTTATTGAAGAGGATGGAAAGTATTATGAATTATTTAAAGTTAAATATAGCAGAGGTACTAAATTTAACAAAGGGACTTTAAGAGAAATTGATTATGAAGTAAGTCCAATACTATTAAGTAAAAAACATCCTTTGATAAATGAATATATAAGTAGTAAAATAGGAAAGTATGAAAAAATAGAAGGTTTTATAAAAGAGGATACAGAGCTTGCGAAAAGAAGAAAAGAAGATTTAAAAGCTAAGGTAGCTATACTTAAGGAGATGATTTAATGCTATTAAGTGATTTTATGAAAGTAATGGAAGAAATAGCACCAACTTCTCTTAAAGAAGATTTTGATAATGTAGGTCTTATGGTTGGAGATAGGAAGAAAGAAATTTCTAAGGTATTAGTTGCTTTAGATTGTACTAAAGAAGTTATAAAAGAAGCAAAGGAGTTAAATGTTGATTTAATTTTAACCCATCATCCTTTAATATTTAAAAAACCTAGTTCCATAACTACAGATACTTTATTAGGATCTAAAATTATTGAACTAATTAAAAATGATATAAACCTATATTCTGCTCATACTAATTGGGATTCTGTTAAAAATGGTATTAATGATACTATTGTTGAGGTCTTAGGAATGAAATCTAATAAAATTATTGATAAGGTTTCAGACGATGCTGGTATAGGAAGAATAGTTGATTTAGATAAAGAATCAACATTAAAAGATATTATAAATATAACTAAAACTGCATTAAATGCAAAAAGTTTAAAATATGTTGGAGAATTAGATTCAAAAATATCTAAAGTAGCAGTAATAAATGGAAGTGGGCAAAGTTATATAGAAGCTGCTAGAAAATTAGGAGCTAACTTAATTATAACTGGAGATACTACTTATCATTTTGCTTCTGATTATAAAGAAATGGGAATGTCTATAATTGATGTTGGGCACTTTAATTCCGAATGGCCAATTCTTATTGAAGTTAGCAAAAGAGTTGAAAAAAGAATTAAAGAAAAATATGAAGATGTAGAATTTATAATATCTAGTAAATCAGAAGATCCATTTAAATTTAATTAAAAAAATCTAAGTGTTTTAACGCTTAGGAGAGGTTCACTTGTTAGCCATCCCTCTATAAAAAACTAGGGACTGTAGCTACCATAAGGGTTCTATTGTTCTTATGGTAGCTTTTTTTTGCTTGATTTTTTTAATTATCTTTTTAGAATTGAGCAAAATCAGCTCCCTTCGTGGTTTAACTAAAAAATATTAAGTATATTTTTTAGATATTAAAAAAATTACCGAAGGAGATTTAAGAAAAAAATGAGAAAAAATAATAACTTTAAATTAGCTCTTATGGCAATAGGAATAGCCATAAATGTTATAGGTCCTTTTTTAGCTATGACATTTAGAATACCTATATATTTAGATGCTATTGGGACAAATTTAATAGCTATGTTATTTGGTCCAGTAGAAGGAGTTATTGTAGGAGTAGTGGGATCATTATTGTGTGGTGTTACCTTTGATGTTTCTTCTATTTGGTATGCACCAGTACAAATATTTAATGGAATTGTAATAGCTTATTTATATAGAGCAGGTTGGATAACAATGAAAAAAATGTTTTGGTCCATGTTAATAGCAATATTATTTATAAGTACTAGTAGTGCACTTATTACTGTTTATGTATACGGTGGAATAACACCATCAGCATCAACTTATATTTATTTATTATTAAAATATATAGGTTTCTCTTCTGTAGCAGCTGCATTTATAATGCAGATGATGACAGATTATGTGAATCAAATAGTTTCTTGTTGGATAAGTTTAATAGTTATAAAAAGATTACCTAAAGATATAAGAGCAAGATTTAATAATATTAAGGAGAGTAATTAATGGACAGATATAATATTATCAATGGAAAAAATAAAAGAGAAATAGTTCTTCTTAAAAGTTTTCCTTGTGCTTGGGGAAAATGTAGTTTTTGTGATTATATAGAAGATAATTCAAAAAATAAAGAAGAAATATTAAAAGTAAATAATGAAGTTCTAAGTCAAATAACAGGAGTACATGGTGTATTAGAAGTGATAAACTCTGGAAGTGTTTTTGAAATTCCAAAGGAATCTTTAGAACAAATAAGAGAAATCGTTAAAAGTAAAAATATAAAAAGACTTTATTTTGAAGCACATTGGTGTTATAGAAAGAGACTTCAAGAAATAAAGGATTTCTTTGGAATTGAAGTTATATTTAAAACAGGAATGGAAACCTTTGATGAGAATTTTAGAAATAATGTTCTAAATAAAAATATAAAATATAAAGATATTGAAGAAGTTAAATCTTATTATGATTCTATTTGCTTAATGGTTGGAATTGAAGGACAAACTAAAGAAATGATTGAGAGAGATATGGATATTGTTATTAATGAATTTCCAAAGGCAACAATAAATATTTGGACAGAAAATTCAACAAAATTTAAGAGAGATGAAGAATTAATAAAATGGTTCCAAGAAAAGTATAGATTTTTAGAAAGTAACGAAAATATAGAAGTTCTATTTGAAAACACAGATTTTGGTGTTGGAGATTAAAAGCAAAGATAAAATTATAACATAGTATATTATTATAAGTAATATAAGGGAATGTTAATAATGGGACATAAGTCTTATAAAAAATATAATGTGAAAAGTACAAAATATCTTAAAAATAATTGTTATAGGTGTGGTAATGAACTTTTTAAAAGTATAGAAGATATTAAAGGAAATTTAGGAAAAAAGTTTAAGGAATATGAAAAAAGCTTAAATAAAAACTTTAACGTACCAAAACCAAATAGCAAATCAGGAAGATTATTAAAACAATGTGTAGTTGGGGTATTTTTATTGATTATAGCTGGTCTTACAATAGGATTTCCAGTGACTATATGCATATGTTTATTAGCACTATTTCTATTAGTATACAAATAATACATTAAATTAATAGAGATATATATTTAAAAAAGGTTGTAACTTATAAGATTATGTGATAATATAAAAAAGCGAGTAAGCCAGACAATCGCTGCTTAGAAATAAGGAGAGGAAAGTCCGAGCTTCATAGGGCAGGGTGCTGGTTAACGGCCAGTAGAGGTGACTCTAAGGATAGTGCAACAGAAATATACCGCCTAGTTTACTAGGTAAGGGTGGAAAGGTGCGGTAAGAGCGTACCAGCGTATTGGTGACAATACGGCTATGTAAACCCCACTTGAAGCAAGACCAAATAGGAGGACATTTAAGGGGTAGCCCGTCCCGTCCTCGGGTGTGTCGCTTGAGCCTATAGGCAACTGTAGGCCTAGATAGATGATTGTCTAATACAGAACTCGGCTTATAGACTTGCTCGTTCCAATAAGTTCTAAATTACTTGATTAATCAAGGATTTAGAACTTTTTTACATTTCATATAAAGAATACTAAATTATATATTTATTTAAGAACAACAAAAAAGTATCACAAATTTGGTGATACTTTTTTATTTTTTATAAGTGCTAATATGCTAAATAATAGTGCAATTATAACAAATAATGCTCCAAAGAAGGAGTAGCTTTTGTAAAAAAAGAAAAGTATGCACTTTTAGGTTAGTACTTACCTAAAAGTGTGAATTTAGATTTAATCAAGTTTAAAAAATATGTACTATAAAAAATAATTTATGAAGAGATTTACATTAGTAGAAAAAAGTGAAGTTAAAGAATAAGTGTGGTAAAATATTCTTATAAAAATTAATAATATTTTTACATTTTATAGAAAACGTTTACTAAATTTATGGTTGAATTTTTTTTGTAGGAAGTGATTGAAATGCTAAATAAATTGACAGAAAAAATTAATGAAGATTTTCATGTGAAAAATGGACGAACTATAATTGGTGAAATGCTTAACGAATTTAAATTTGAAGATGTTTATTTAATAATAAAGAACCGTTTAGTACTTAGTAGTTACAAGAATGTAAAGTGTTACGAGGATATAATTCTTAGAATTATTAGTGAATCAGATTTGTTTTTTGAAAATAAAGAAAAGTTTTATAACTATATAGAAAAAGTAGATGAAGGGATGTTAAAAAAAGAAGGGTGGAGAATTTATACTGAAATATCTATACTCATAGATTTAAAAGCCTTAAATAAAATAAAAAATAAAGTAAAAAAAGATTTTATTTATAGAGAACTTAAGTATTTAAATGATAGGTGTATTATACATAAATGTAATAGAAAAATTTACTTGGATGGATTATGTAAATTTCATTACTTTGAAAAAAGGACAAAAGGAAATAACACAAGATTAAAAAGTGTATCAAGATGTAACATATGTGCTAAAAGTCAGTGCGAAGAAAAAATATTTGCTGGGGGATTATGCAAAAAACATTATGAAAAATTTTTAATGGACTTAGGAAGAGGAAAATAAATTTATCCTTGTTTGTAGAATTGGGAGTATTTATAATATCTAGCTATGAGATAAATTTTAGTTTAAAATAAAGAGAAGGTTTAAATTAAATAAGACTTTTAATAAAAAAAATTTATATAGAAGGATGAATAGTAATGAATAGAATAATAGATGGAAAAGGAAAAATATTTAGACATTTTAAAGGAGATCATTATTTAGTAGAGGATATTGTTACTCATTCAGAAACAGGAGAAAAAATGGTTTTATACAAAGCTTTATATGGAGAGTGCGGAAGATTTGTTAGACCTTTAGAAATGTTTGCTGAAGAAGTACCAGAAGGAAAGGTAAATCCTACAGGACAAAAATATAGATTTCAACTTATTGATATAAAATCAGTAAAATAAACGTAGACTTAATTTAGATGGAGTTTTGACTCTATCTGAATCTTAGTCCTAGTTATTAGATAAAAATCTTAAGCTAAAAATACTTTAAATATATTAAAATATTAAGTTTGAAAATAATGTGAGTAGAGGTGATAAATTTGAAAAATATAGTATTATTAGATGGAAAAACTATGGGAGATTTTGATTTTTCTGCTTTAAATGAATTAGGAAATTTTAAGTACTATGATTTTACTACAACAGAAGAGGTAGTAGATAGGATAAAAGAAGCTAATGTAATAATTACTAATAAAGTAATTTTAAATAAAAATAATTTAAAAGAAGCAAAGAATTTAGAGATTATATGTGAGATGGCTACAGGATATAATAATATAGATATTGAATATGCTAAAAATAATTCTATAGCAGTAACTAATGTAGCTGGGTATTCAACTAATACAGTAGCACAACATACTTTTGCAGTACTTTTAAATTTATGCAACAAAATAGCCTATTATGATAATTATGTTAAGTCAGGAAATTATACAAATTCAGATATATTTACACATTTAGATAAACCACTTAATGATATCTCAGGGAAAACCTTTGGAATAATAGGTCTTGGTGAAATTGGAAAAAAGGTAGCTAGAATAGCAGAAGCGTTTGGAGCAAAAGTTATTTATTATTCTACTTCAGGAAAAAATTCTACAAATGAATTTGAAATGGTTGATTTTGAAAAATTATTGAATAAAAGTGATATTATATCAATTCATGCACCATTAAATGAAAGAACTTTAGGACTTATAAATTATGAAGCTATGAAGAAAATGAAAAAATCAGCTATTTTAATAAATATGGGAAGAGGTCCTATTGTAGTAGAAGAAGATTTAGCAAAAGCTATAGAGGAAGATTTAATAGGTGGAGCTGCTTTAGATGTATTTGAAAAAGAACCTATGAATAAGGAAAATGCATTATTAAAGATTAAAAATAAAGATAAGTTAATTCTTACCCCTCATATAGCTTGGGCAAGTGTAGAATCAAGAACTAAGTTATTTAATGAAGTGATTGAAAATATAAAAGCTTATTATAAAGGTGATATGAAAAATAGAATAGTATAATAATTATTGAAGTTTATGGTTAAATATGGTAAAATTATATGTGAATTAAAAACTACATAGTATTTTAATTTACATGATGAAATATATCTGGAATTTCTGTGGTACTGAAATAAACAGGAATATATTTCTGGAAAACTTAGTTTAGGTAGAATTAAATTTCTAACTAAATTAAGTTTTATTTTAATAAATCTAGACTTAATTTAAATGGACTTTTAAGGTTATTTAAATGTTTAGTCGTAGCTATATAGAAGTATAAGAAACTATTTATCTATTATTTATAGAAGAAAAGAGTATTATAGTCTTTAGCTATGAGGTAAATTTAATAGAGTTCGGATGAAGATATTGGGAGAGAGACTATTATAGTCCACCGAAGAGGGAAATCTTTCAGGTAAAAGGACCGATATTGGACGAGCCTCTGGAGAGACTCAGAATGAGCACCGAAGGAGCAAAATAGGATTAATAGTCCTATTGAAACTTTCAGGTAAAAGGACAGGGGATAGATAAACTTAACAATTATAATATTGTTAGGTTTAATTCTAAACCCTCCTAAATTAAATTTAAGGAGGATTTTTTTATGATTAATTTTAATGTTTTAACTACAACTTTTTCTATTGAGGGATTTTTAGAAAAAATAAATTCTTTAGTATGGGGAGCACCACTTTTAATATTATTAGTAGGAACAGGTATATATTTAACAATAAAATTAGGGTTACTACAAATATTTAAATTACCTTTAGCACTAAAGTATATTTTTTCTAAGGATGAAGAATTTGAAGATGATAATAATCAAGGTGACGTATCAAGCTTTGCCGCATTATGTACTGCTCTATCTGCCACTATAGGAACTGGTAATATTGTTGGAGTAGCAACAGCTATAAGTGCAGGAGGACCAGGCGCATTGTTTTGGATGTGGATTGCTGCTTTTTTTGGAATGGCAACAAAGTATGCAGAAGGTGTTCTTGCTATAAAATATAGGGTTTTAGATAAGAATGGAAATATATCTGGTGGACCTATGTATTATATAGAAAGAGGTCTTGGATTGAAGTGGCTTGGTAAATTATTTGCTATATTAGGTGTTGGTGTTGCTTTCTTTGGAATAGGTACATTTGGACAAGTTAAATCTATTGCAGACTCAGCAAAAATAGCCTTTAATATGCCTTTATGGTTAACAGCTATAATTGTAACTATATTAGTGGCTATGGTAACTTTAGGTGGAATTAAAAGAATATCAAAGGTTTCAGAAAAGGTTGTGCCACTTATGGCAATTTTATATGTATTAGCTGTTTTAATAGTATTATTTTGTAATTTTACAAAAATTCCAAGTGCTATAGCCTTAATAATAGAGAGTGCATTTAGTCCTAAATCAGCTTTGGGAGGAGCAGCTGGAATAACAGTTGTAATGGCGATGCAAAAGGGTATAGGCAGAGGTGTATTTTCAAATGAAGCAGGTTTAGGAAGTGCACCAATAGCAGCAGCGGCAGCAAAAACTAATTCACCAGTAAGACAAGGATTAATATCAATGACAGGAACTTTTTTTGACACTATATTAATATGTACAATGACAGGATTAGTTATAGTTATAACTGGTTTTTATAATAATCTTAATTTTGAAGGGGCAGCTTTAACAACAGCAGCCTTTGAGGCAGGATTTCCTATTGCAAATGTTGGAGTATATATAGTAAATATAGGGCTTATGTTTTTTGCTTTTACTACTATTTTAGGGTGGAATTATTATGGAGAGAGATGTGTTGAATATTTAGTAGGGGTTAAAGGGATTATAGTATATAGAATAATTTATATAACTTTAGTTGGAATAGGTGCATTTTTACCATTAACTTTAATATTTATAATTGCAGATATAGTAAATGGGCTTATGGCATTTCCTAATTTAGTAGGTCTTATAGGATTAAGAAAAGAAGTTATAAGTGAAACAAAGAAGTTTTTTAGGGAGAAGGAAGAGAGTTCAATAACAGTAGATATAAAATAGAGAATTTTATAATTTTATTCTATAAAGTTGTATAATTACATCACCGAAAATATAGTAGAGAATAACTATGAGACGTGATAGGGGTGTAACTATGGTAAAAAAGAACTTTACAAAGGGGAAGAGAAAGCTTAAAAGTATAGGTAGCAAGGTTACTGTATTTGTTTTAATTTGTGTATTAATAGAAATTATAGCTGCAATTTCTATGTATGTTCAAAGCCAAAAGGTTTTGGTTAAAAGTATTATAAATACAAATGCTACAATTATAGCAGATATTAAAAGAGATATTTTAGATGAGGAAAAAAGAGAGAAAAACCTTAAGCAATTAATAAGCAATGCAGAAGTAGATAGTAGTATATATTTATTTGAAGAAGGAAAGCCGAAGGAACTAACATCTAGCGGTATTATAAGTATAAGCTCAACTGGAGAGGTTTTAAATAGTATTAATTCAGCCAGTAGCGAAGTAGGAGCTATTAATGTAAAAATTGATGGTAAATCAAGGACAATAGTTTATGATAAAACTATTGAAGGAAATAGAATACTATTTAGTATATTGAATCAAGAAGCAATAAAAAAACAACTAAAGCCAATAAAAATGAATGTTATATATACAACTATAATAGTAATGATTCTAGCTATAGTTGGTACACAATGGTTAAGCAAGAGTATAAATAAGAGTGTTAAAATTCTTAAAGAAAGTTTAAAGAAAATTGCAGAGGGAGATTTAAGAGAAGTTGTTCTTTTAAAAACTGGAGATGAATTTGAAGGCTTAGCAGATTCAATAAATAAAACTCAAGAAAGTGTAAAAAGTTTTTTAAGTAAGATAAATGAAAATTCAGAAGTACTTTTAAAGTCTTCGGAAAATATAGCTGCTATGGCAGAAGAAACTACAGCATCTTCTACAGAGGTTTCAAAGGCTATGGAAGAAATATCTACAGGTACTATAAGTCAATCTAATAATGCTCAGCAAAGCCTTGAATCTATGGAAGTATTATCTATGCAACTTGTTGATATAACAGGAATAACAGAAAATATGTCAAGTATAGCTAAAAAATCTAACGATATTATAGAAGAGAAGGGGAATGCTATAATAGAAAGCCTTATTGAAAAATATAGTAAGAGTAAAGCTGCAACACAGGAATTTAATACTTTAGTTATTGATGTTGCAAAAAGTACAGATAAAATAAATGTAATATCAAATAGTATTTCTCAAATAACAGAACAAACTAATCTTTTAGCTTTAAATGCAAGTATAGAAGCAGCTAGAGCTGGAGAAGCTGGAAGAGGATTTGCAGTTGTTGCTGATGAAATTAGAAAACTTGCAGAGCAATCAAAAAAATCTACTGAAGAAATAAAAAATATAATTGAAGAAATAAGACAAAAATCAATTAAAGTTACAGAAAGTATTGAAGATAGCAAGATTGTTGTTAAGGAACAAGAAGAAGCTATGTTTAAAACAAAAGAAATATTTGGTGAAATATTAAAACATATAAATGAAGTTAATGGAAATGCATTTGAAATAAAAAGCTTTGTTGAGTTTATAAATATGAATAAAGAAACTGTTGTAGAGGAAATGGAGAATGTTGCTTCAGTATCTCAACAAATAGCATCATCAACAGAAGAGGTAACTGCTTCAACAGAAGAAGTTACAGCAACAATGGAAGGACTTACAAAGCATACAGAAGATTTAGAAGTAGTAGTACAGGAATTAAAAGAAGCAATAAATATTTTTGAGTTAAAGTAATATTTCACTTAGATAAATTTTTATTTTAGTATGGGTTATCTCTATAAGTTAGAAGCTAATAGGGATAGCCCATTTTTCATAATAGAGGACTATAACTATTAATTACTTTTAAATGGGATTGTAGCTAAAACCTAGATGTTTATAATTTTCACTTATAAATTTATTGAGGTCAGCTTCTAAAATTAAATAGTGCCCGTCCTCATAAATAGCATTTAAAGTATTAGATTTTATACTTTTATATATATAAGATCTAATAGTGCTTTCTAATAATTTAGAATGGAGTTTGTATTTGCAAAGAAAAGAACTTTCTTTTATAGTTAATCTTTTTTTTATGTCAGAGTTCATTTATAATCACCTACAACAAAATATTCAGTAAAATAAAAAATATTATATGTTGAAATTAAAAGAAATAGTATAATATATATTATATGAATAATAGTTATTTTATCTATTGATTTTTATAAAAAATTACTATTAAATTTTACAGCAGAAAAATTAAGTAGGTAACTTTGGAGGAGTTTAAAATTGTATAAGAAGACTATAAAAGAAGATGGACTTACAAGTTGGATGAAATTCTATAATTTAACAAATAATAAAAATACATTGGATTATGCTGATACAGTAAAAGCTATAGTTCTAATAAACTTTACCATGGAAGAGTTTATTATAAAAAGAGAAGAACTAGAGGAACTAGTTGAAAGAGGAGCTGTAGATAGAGATGTAATTGACAAAAGTGATAGTTACATTGACAAAAATATAATATATATGCCTGCAGGACTTAATATTCATTTTCATGAAAAGAAGGGAAGTGAATATAATCAATATATCTTTAATGTTTGTTATGGGATAATGATGGAAAATATAAATATATACTTTAATGGTATATATGATACTTTAGATAAAATTAAAAGAGAAAATATCTCAAAGGCAAAATTATTAAATAGTAGATATAGCGACATAATAGATAGAATAATGAAAATATTATACCTATTTAATGAAAGTGATGCAGAGAATACTGGATTGAATACTATATATAGATTTATAAGTTATTCCATAAAAACTGAAGGAATAATGCTAAAATCTTTGATAAAAGAAATGTTAGAATTATTAGTTGAAAAATCATATATAGATGTGGATTATGATGGAAATTATTTTATAATGAGTGAAGAAAGAAAAGATATAAGAAGAAAAACAGTTTCTGCTATAAAAGAATTAGATAATTCAGAGGTTGATAAAATAATAAAAGAGCTAATAAAGGATGAGTTTTCATCTATGATTTCCGAAATGGGAGAATTAGCAGTAAATATTGAAATTTTAGGTGATAAAATTAATAGAGGCTTAAGTAATTTAAGTATAAAATTAGATTTGTATATAGGTGAGGGAAAAGATACTAAGAAGGGTTATTATATGTTAAATACAAGACAATTTGATAATGTTGTTTATTGGTATAGTAATCAAGACTTAACTTTCTATAACAAGATGAAGTGGCTTATTGCATATAGTAATGCTATTGATTTTTATATAGGAAAGTGGAAACATAATAAAGAAAAAACAAGACTTTTAAAACATGAACACAATAATAGAGTATTAATTTTTAAAGAAATGAAATCTGAAATATTAGGTGGATTTGAAAATGGATTTTTAATTGTATCGGGGGAAAATAAAAAAATTAATAATCTTGGAAATTGTAAAGAGATATTAAATTTATTAATAAATAATCTTGAAAATAAAAATAGATTTAAAAAAATACTTAATTTAAAATAATTACGTAGTTGAAAAAAGGAACTATCATAGAATACTAAAAGTGTTCTATGATAGTTCTTATTTTTTAGAATGCCCAGTTTCCGTTTTCAAATACTTTAAATGTTTCTCCAGTTATAGTTGTTGCTGTTATGTTTAGGTCTTTAGTACCTATCATAAAGTCAACATGAGTTAAGGAATCATTAGCACCTTCTTTAGCTAATTCTTCTTCTGAAAGTTTTTCTCCATTTTCAACACATAATGAATATGCTTTTCCTAAAGCTAAGTGACAAGAAGCATTTTCATCATAAAGTGTATTAAAGAAAATTATTTCTGAATTTGATATTGGAGAATCATAAGGAACTAGAGCAACTTCACCAAGGTATTTAGCTCCTTCATCTGTATCAAGAAGGTGTTTTAAAGTATCAGCACCTTTTTCTGCTGTGAAATCAACAACTCTACCATCTTTAAAAGTTAAAGAGAAGTTATCTATTAAGTTTCCACCATAATTTAAAGGTTTTGCACTATAAACTATACCATTAACACCAGTTTTTAAAGGCATTGAAAATACTTCTTCTGTTGGCATATTTGCAATAAATTCAGTACCATCTTGAGTATGTTCAGCACCACCAACCCAAAGGTGTTTAGGAGCAAGTTCAAGAACTAAATCTGTTCCTAATGAATTTGTATAATGTAATGATTTAATTTTTTTACTATTTAAGTAATCCATTTTATTTTTAAGGTTGTTTTTATGTTTTTCCCAAGCCTCAACTGGATCTTCTTCATTAACTCTTACAATTTTGAAGATAGCATCCCATAACTTATCTACTGCTTCTTCTATTTCCATGTCAGGGAATACTTTTTTAGCCCAACCTTTTGTAGGAATTGAAACAATTGACCAAGCATTTACATTACTCATAAGTCTTTCGCTAAATTCTTTAGAAGCAATGCTAGAAGCTTTTCTTGAAGCAGCAACTTTAGCAGGATCAACATCTTTTAGTAATTCAGGGTCTGATGCTGATATGCTTAAAAATGCAGCTCCTTCTTTTGCATAGCTTAATCTAGATTCTTTAACCCATTCAGGTACATTTTCAAATACTTCTATAGGTGAATATTCAAATTTTAATTTACCAGTTAATTCATCACTCCAGTGAACAACAACTTCTTTAGCTCCTACTAAATAAGCTTCTTTTACAAGCATTCTTGTGAAGTCAGCACATTCAATTGGAGAGTTTATAACTAAAGTTTGATTCTTTTGAATATTAACCCCTGTTTGTATAGCTAGTTTAGCATACTTTTGTAGTAAATTTTCCATATTTTCGATCATGAAATAATCACACCTTTCTTTAAAGTCATAAATTTTGTATATAGTAAGATTTAACTTTAGACAAAGCTAAAAATCTTAGTTAAATCTATCTAAATTAACTAAATTTAAGTTATATTTTATTATAATTCAAATTTATAAGTAGTACAAATAAAAAGTTAACAAAAATTTATTAATTGAAAGGATGCCTGTCATAATAAATTCTTCTTATTGTGTCATAATAAGAATCACCAAAATTTGAGGTGCAACCAAAATCAATTAAATAAAAGTTATTATCAATTATTCCCCAAGATCTAGAACTAAAAATATCACTTCGAAAGAGATAAAAGTTAGAAATTAAGTCTTCAATGTCCTTTTTTACAGAAGGTTCATCACGAATTTCTTTTAAATCTATATAGATATTTTTATTTAAATATTTATTATAAGGCAATGCTTTTCTCATTATTATTAATCTATCTGTGCAATAGTAAATTGGACAAAGATATCTTTTTATACGGGCAGGAGAGTTATAATAAACATATTCTTCTACAAAGTTTTGATGATATCCATCGGGATTATTTTTAGCTACTTTTACTACGAAATCATTATTTAATGCGTAAACTTTTCTTGCTATGCCTTCACCAAGAAATTTAAAGTGTCTTTTAAAATCACTATTGGAAAAATTATTTAACAGTTGAAGATTTTCAGGTGTTAGCTTCATTAATAAATTTCTCCTATAATTACTACTATTTAGATTATGAATAATAATTATTAAATGGACCAATAATTTTTAGTAAAGGGTAGATAATATTTTTTAGGGGCTGTATAATTACAGTAAGGATATTGAGTGAATCCTTTTAAATAGGCTATGGGGTTAATATGTTAACCTTATAGCCTATTTAAAAGAAAGGGTGATTAGCATAGAAATGTTACTAGAAAATCTAATTGAGAAAAATAAGGAATATGCATCTAAGGGGAATGTTGCTTCATATATTCCAGAGTTAGCTAAAGCTGATGCAAATGAGTTAGGTGCATGTATAATTACATTATCGGGGGAGATATGTAAGGCTGGAGCTTGTGACAAAAAATTTACTATTCAAAGCATTTCAAAGATTATAACTTTAATGTTAGCGCTTTCAGATAATGGAAAAGAATATGTTTTTAGCAGGGTATCTGTTGAGCCAACAGGATATAGCTTTAATAGTATAGTTAACTTAGAAATAAAGAGAAAAAATAAACCTTATAACCCTTTAGTTAATTCTGGAGCTATAGTAACAACTTCTCTTATAAAGGGAAAAGATAAGGATGAAAAATTTAACAGAATACTAGAATTTGCTAGAAAACTTATGGATAATCCTACTCTAGATATTAATGAATCTGTTTATCACTCAGAAAGTGAGACAGGAGATAGAAATAGGTCTCTTGCATATTTTATGAAAAGTACTAATTATCTAGAGGGCAATGTAAGTGAAATATTAGATATTTATTTTAAACAATGTTCTATAGAAGTAACTACCGTTGATTTAGCTAAATTAGGTTGTGTATTAGCTAATGATGGAGTATTGCCTTGGAATGGAGAAAGAATAGTATCTAAGGAAATTTGCAAAATTGCTAAAGCTGTAATGACAACTTGTGGATTATATGATGAGTCTGGAAAATATGCTGTTAGAGTAGGAATTCCATCTAAGAGTGGTGTTGGGGGAGGTATAATGTGTGCTGTACCTAATAATCTTGGAATTGGAATATTCGGCCCAGCATTAAATGCTAAAGGAAACAGTGTAGCAGGTATAAAGTTACTTGAAGACCTAGCTAGAGAATTAGATTTAAGCATTTTTTAAATTATAAACATTAAAGCTATGGAAATACTATATTTATCTGATGATTAATGTTTGTGAATTTTAATCTTTTGTAGATTAGAGAAAACAAATACATATCTTTAGAGAACTTTGACTAAAATTCAGATAGATTGAAACTTTATCTGAATTAAGTCTTAGTTTATATAAGTATTTCAACTTATGGAGGAAAATATGGAAAAATTAATAATATTAGATGGAAATAGCTTAATAAATAGAGCTTTTTATGCTTTACCCTTATTAAGCAATAAAAAAGGAACATATACAAATGCAGTTTATGGATTTTCTAATATGTTACTTAAACTTAAAGAAGATATAAATCCTGATTATATAGTTGCTACTTTTGATAAAAAAGCACCAACTTTTAGGCATTTAGAATATAAGGATTATAAAGCAGGAAGAAAAAAAATGCCACCAGAACTTGCACAGCAATTACCAATAGTTAAAGAATTTTTAGAATTATTATCAGTGACAATATATGAATTAGAAGGATTTGAAGCTGATGATATAATAGGTACTCTTGCTAACTTTGCAGCAAGTAAAGGAATAGAAGTTTATATTATAACTGGAGATAAGGATGCATTGCAGTTAGCAAAAGAAAATATAAAAGTTTGTATAACTAAAAAAGGTGTTTCAGAAAAAGAAGTTTATGATGAACAAAGAATGATTGATGAATTTGGAGTTACTCCAACTCAATTTATAGATGTAAAGGGACTTATGGGTGATAAATCAGATAATATACCAGGGGTTCCGGGAATAGGAGAAAAAACAGCTTTCAAATTAATTAATACCTATGGTTCAATTGAAGAAGTATTAAATAATATAGATAACATAAGTGGAAAAAAGTTAAAAGAAAATTTAACAGAGTATAGTGAACAGGCTATATTTTCTAAAAAGTTAGCAACAATAATGACAGAAGTTCCAATTGATTTTGATTTAGACGAAATAAAGTCACAGGATAATTGTGATTTAAATGCATTAAGAAGTTTTTATAGAGAGCTTGAAATAAAAATTACAGATGAAAGACTTAATAGTTTTGCTAATTCAGATAACGTAGTTCTTAAAGAAGAAGTTATGGAAGAAGCTAACTGCAAAGAAATTAAAAATATAGAAGAATTAAAAGAACTCAAAGGAAATATAGAAAAAGAAATTTTCTTAACGTTTAAATTTGTGGATGAAGATAGATTTTCTACTCTTGATATAGAAAAAATATTCTTAAATACAAAGAGCTTGAATTACAGTTTAGACTTTAAAGCATTAATAAATAATGAAGAATCTTTTATATTATTAAAAGAGATATTTGAACAAGAAGAAATAGAAAAAAATACTTATAAAGTAAAAGATGCTTTAAAAGTTTTAATTAAGAATAATATTACATTAAAAGGAATAGTATTTGATTGTGAAATAGCAGCATATTTAATTGATTCTTCAAAAGGAATTTATCCATTAGAAGAAATAATCAACATATATTTAAGTGAGTATCCTAAATATGAAGATGAATATAAAAATGAGGTTCTTTTGACTTATGTACCTAAGTTAACTCAAGCTTTAAAAACAAGAATTAAAGATGAATCCATGGAGAAGTTATTATATGAAATAGAATTACCTTTAACAATAGCTCTAAGTGATATGGAAGCTGTTGGATTCAAGGTTGATGGTACTATGCTTGATGATTTATCAATTAAATTTAAGAGTGAAATAGAAAAGTCACAAGGTGAAATATTTGAATTAGCTGAAGAGGAATTTAACATAAATTCACCTAAACAACTTGGAAAGATACTTTTTGAAAAGTTAGATTTACCAGTTATAAAGAAAACAAAAACTGGATATTCAACTAATGCAGATGTTTTAGATAAGCTTAGAGATAAACATCCTATAATAGATAAAATAACTTATTTTAGACAATTATCAAAAATATATTCAACTTATGTAGAAGGTCTTAAGAATGTTATTGATGTTGATGGGGCTATTCATTCTACTTTTAATCAAACGGTAACTACAACAGGAAGATTATCTTCAACTGAGCCTAATCTCCAAAATATACCGATAAAATATGAAATGGGTAGAGAAATAAGAAAAGTATTTATACCTAGAGAAAAGGATGATTTTATTCTCTCAGCAGACTATTCACAAATAGAGCTTAGAGTTCTTGCTCATATGTCACAGGATGATAATATGATAAAAGCATTTAAAGAACATTCAGATATTCATACTAGAACAGCAGCAGAAGTATTTAATGTAAAGCCATCAGAAGTAACAAGTATTATGAGAAGTAGAGCTAAGGCAGTTAACTTTGGTATAATATATGGAATAAGTGATTTTAGTCTTTCTCAAGATTTAAAAATAACTAGGAAAGAAGCTAAAGAATATATGGATATATACTTTGAAAGGTATCCAAATATTAAAAAGTTTATTGATGGTGTTTTAGAGGAAGCTAAAGATTTAGGATTTGTAAAGACAATGTTGAATAGAAGAAGATTTATACCAGAAATAAAAGCAAGCAATAAAATAGTTAAAGCTTTAGGAGAAAGACTTGCAATGAATGCACCTATTCAAGGAACAGCAGCTGACATAATTAAGCTTGCTATGGTTAATGTATCTGAAGAATTAAAAAATAGAAAGCTAAAGAGTAAGTTAATACTTCAAGTGCATGATGAACTTATCCTTAATGTAGATAAAGATGAACTAGAGGAAGTAAAGGCACTTGTAAACGACAAGATGGAAAATGTTTTAAAGCTAGATGTACCTTTAGATGTAGATATAAATATAGGGAAAACGTGGTATGAAGCGAAATAGAAAGGATGAGAAAGTTGATTAAGGTAGGGCTTACTGGTGGAATATGTTCAGGAAAGAGCACTATATCTTTAATGTTAAAAGAAAGTGGTTTTAAGGTTATTGATGCTGATGAAATAGCCAAAGAGGTCCTTTCTAAGTACCCAGAAATATTAGAAGAAGTTAGATTAACTTTTGGTGGGACTTTTTTTGATTGGCGAGGAAATTTTAGAAGAAGAGAGTTTGGTAACCATATATTTAGATTTCAAAAAGAAAGATTAAAATATGAAGCTATAATAATGCCTTATATTAAAAAAGAAATAGATGAGGCATTTAAATTATATGAAAAAGATGGTGAAAAACTAGTTGTATTAGATGGGGCAACTCTTATAGAAAATGGTTATCATAAAGAATTGGATATGATGGTGTTAGTTTGGGTAAACTTACAAACACAAATAGAAAGATTAAAATTTAGAGATAAATTAACACAAAATGAAGCTGTTAATAGAATTAATGCACAGTGGAGTTTAGAAAAAAAGAAAGAATTTGTTAATTTAGTAATAGATAATAACAATAACATAATAAAGACAAAAGAACAAGTTGATGATTTTATAGAGTTATTAAATTTATATAAAAAATAGGGGTAAAGAATGAAAAAAAAGGTTAGATTAGTATTTTTAGTAGTATTTACGTTTTTTATCTTAGGGGCTAGTTATGTATTGTTGAAAAGTGTACTTTTTCCTATGAAGTATAGTGATTATGTTATAGAATATAGTAATGAATATGACTTAGATCCTATGCTTGTTATGGCTGTTATGAAGGCAGAAAGTAATTTTAATCCTGATGTTGTATCTGATAAAGCAGCTAATGGGCTTATGCAAATAACAGGAGATACAGGACAATGGATAGCAGAGAAGTTAGATGTTACTAATTTTCAGAAGGAAATGCTTAAGGATCCAGAAGTCAATATAAGATTTGGTTGTTGGTATTTAAGGTATTTGTTGGATGAATCAGAAAGTGAAGAAATAGCCATAGCTGCTTATAATGCAGGAATAGGAAATGTACAAAAATGGTTAGGGGACCCTAGGTATTCAAAAAATGGAGATAAATTGGACTATATACCTTTCAAAGAAACAGATAAGTATGTAAAAAAAGTAGAGGCATATAAAAATATATACAAGACAATATATGATTAATTAAGAGTTAAATTAAGAAAAATACTTTATAATTTAATTATATGAAAAAAGGAGTATTTAAAAAATAAAATTAAAATTTTATTTGAAAATACTCCTTTTCTATTAAGTTAAGTCATAAAGAAAAACTTCAAGTAGTAAATAATTAAGAGATTAATTGATATAATATTTATAAATATTAATTAGAAAATTAGTTTACATTAATATTTGAATATGTTACCATAAGTATGATAAGATTTAATTTAATATATGCAGATGTGGTGGAATGGCAGACACGCTATCTTGAGGGGGTAGTGAGCTTATGCTCGTATGGGTTCAAGTCCCATTATCTGCACCAATGGAGATTCTTTTGCAATTTATTGTCGAAAGTGTCTCTTTTTTTTATTTTTATCATATAATTAATAAAGCAATATTATCTAGAGGATGAAATGAGTAAAAATTTTGATTACAGTTCTTTAGAAGTTTCAAAGGAACTTGAAGACGAAATGAAAAGTGCTATAAAAATAGGTGAAGGACATAATGGAATAGTTTTTTTACTTAATAATAATAGAAGTGTTAAATTTTTTAGAAGACATCAGTCTTGGATAGATGAAGCTTATATTTTGAAAAGGGTTAGAGGGTCTAGATTTTTCCCAAGAGTACATGAAATAGGTGATAATTATATTGTTAGGGATTATGTTGAGGGATGTAGACTAGATAAGTATTTAAAAGACCATAGAATGGATAAAATTTTAGCAAAAGAAATTTATGATATGATAGATGAATTTAGTAGATTAAGATTTAAAAGACTTGATATAAGATGTAAAGATTTATTCTATAACACAAAAACATGTAAGCTAATGGTTATTGATCCTAAAAAAAATTATATAAAAAGAGTATCTTATCCAAGACATTTAATGAAAGGTTTATGGAAGAGAGGTGTTCTTGAAGAATTTTTAGATATAATAAAAGATATAGATAGAGAGAAAGCTATATATTGGAAGTATAAAATAAATAGATATTTAGTATATAATAAAAAATAGTAAATTACTTAATTGCAGCTATAAAAGTGTAAAACCACGCTTCTTGGAGGCGTGGCTGTAGTCTGCAATATTATTAGTTATTACATAGGAAAAGTAGGTATATTATGAAAAAGGAAAGTATTATAAATAATTATATTAAAAAGGGTGAAGAATATCATGATAAGGGAGAACTTATAAAAGCTTTAAATTATTATTTAAGAGCTATAGATTTTTTAGAGGAAGAAAATGATGTAGATCTTATGATAAATATAGCTTTAGTATATGATGAATTATCTATGATAGAAAAAGCGAAAGAATATTATGAAGCAGCAATTAAAATAGACGATTCAGAGCCAAGGGCTTATTATGGTATAGCTGTTATTTATGATGAAGCAGAAGAATATGAGAAGGCAATAGAGTATTATAAAAAAGCAGTTAAAATAAATCCAGTTTATGATAGAGGAATATTCTTTTTAGCAAATGCTTTAGATATACATGGAGAAAAAAAGGAAGCAATAAAATATTATGAAAGATTATTAGAATTATGTCCTAATGATTTTTGGGGAATTATGAATTTAGGCTCAATATATGAAGAACTTAATGAAAATAATAAAGCTTATAGGCTTTTTCAAAAAGCATTAGAAATTGATAAAAATAATCATAGATCTTTATTTAATATGGCAGTTATATACAAAAAGTTGAATTTGATAGATAAGAGTAAAATTTTTTATAGGAAAGCTATTGATAAAGAAAAAAAATATCCTTATAGCTTTTTAAATTTATCTGTAATTTATAAAGAAGAAGGAGATTTAAAAAAGGCTATAGAAATTATTTCAGATGGAATTGAAGCTAATAAAGAAAGTGAATTTTTATATTATAATAGAGCCTGTTTTTATGCCTTAAGTGGTAATAAAGAGAAAGCAATAAATGATTTAATAGAGGCAATAAAATTATATCCTAAATTTCTTCAACATATCTATAAGGATGAAGACTTAAAAATTATTGTAAGTTCTTCTGAATTTAAGTTAAAGTTAGACTCTATTTAAAGTTTAAATAAACCAGACTTAATTCAGGTGAAGTTTTGATTCCATTTAAATACTTAGTTGTAGTTATCAGATAAATAATTCCTATTTGGAAGCTGTATAAAATCAGCACCTATGGGAACTTATATAGCTAGAGAAAAAACAGAGAGGATGTATTTAAATTTAGTGCATCCTCTTTATTTTTTGTTTTAATATTGTATTATATAAACTTATATGTAAAAAATAAGACAACAATCCAAAAATTTGTTTATAAAAATTGAATAATATTATAGAATAATTAAGGGAGGTGTTTTAGTTGCTAGAGGAAAGTGACATTATTTATGTAGAAAAAGAATTTTTTAAGGGAATTTTATGTAAAATAGTTATAATAACTTTAATAGTGTTAGCTATGTCTATGTTTAATTTATTTTTAGGAAAAAAGCTTATAATAATAGTAAATATAGTATTAATTTTTTCAATAATGTTATTAAGCATGACAACATTTACTTTTTCGAAGAACAAATTTTTTACTTTAAGTAGTGTTTGTTATATAATAATAGGTATTTTGAAAATTATAGAGTTAGTAGAAGAGAATAAATTAAGTGGAGTAGTAGGACAGAATGTTTTAGAAATGTCTAAGGTAATGGAGGCTTTTTATGTCTTTATTATGACAAAATATTTAAGGAACTTGTATCTATCTTATAAAAAACAACAATGGGATAAAAAAATAGATTTTTTTATTGGGATGTTATTGAGCTTAGCAGTTGTGCTTAATATAGTGTTTCAAGGTAATTATAATAAGTTTTTTTATAGGACATTAGTTGTAATGATATTTTTTATTATAATATATTATGTGCTAAATTTTCGAGAAAGAAAAGAAAATAAATTAAATTATTTTATGATAGCATCAATAGCTTTATTTATATCTAGTATTTTTAACTTTATAGAATTATTTTCATCACTCCCTTTAGTTGTTGCTTTTTTATCAGAAGTGTTTTGTTTCTTTGCATATATTATTATCCATTTATGTTTAAACTACAAACTTTTAGAAAAACCATCAGAAAACTTATTTGTAGAATTACATAACAGAAATAAACAACTTATGATAATAAATAAGAATATAAATATTCAAAATGAACATTTAGAAAAAATACAAATGAATTTAAGAAATAAAGATGATATATTTAAAAGTATATATAAAAATATACAATTGCCTTTAATAATAGTTAAAGAGAATAGAAAAATACTTTATGCAAATGAAAAATTTAAAGAAGTTATAGGAATAGATGATATAAAAAAAATAATAAATAAGAATATATTTGAATTTATTGATGTTGTGAAAATTAGAAATATAATAGAAAAAGATATTAAAGAAAAAAGTGTAATAGAAAATATTAAATTAAAAAGTCTAAAAGAAAGTGATTATATTTATAACATAAATATTTTAAAAACTAATGAAAATAATATAATATTTATTTTTTATGATGTAACCGAAGAAAAAAAGGTTGAAGCAATAAAAAAAGAATATGAAAAGAAAATGTTAGAGGAAAAAATAAAAAATGATTTTTTATCTAATATTTCTCATGACATAAAAACACCTATAAATGTAATTTATAGTGCAACTCAATTGCAAAAGGTTTTAATAAAAGAAAAAAAAATAGAAGAGTTAAAAAAATATAATAATATAAGTAAAGAAAATATTTTAACAATTACAAGATTAGCTAATAACCTAATAGATTCATCTAAATTATCTAGTAAATATTTAAATGCTAATATGCAATTGGTAAATATTGTGGAACTTATTGAGGATACTTGCAATAAATTTGTTGAATATATAAAGAATAAAAATTTAAATTTTTATTTTGATACAGAAGAAGAAGAAATTTATATAAAGTGTGATGTGAATTTTATTGAAAGAATAATAATTAATATAATATCTAATTCTATAAAATACACTGTTAGAGGGGAAATAACAGTAGGTATATTCTTGAAAGGAAATAAGGTATTGATTGAATTTAGTGATACTGGAGAAGGTATTAAGGAGGAGCTGATAAGTAGTATATTTGAAAAATATTCTATAGAAAAGGAAGCTTCAAGAGATATTAATAAAAATACAGGTATTGGACTATATGTTGTTGATAATCTTATGAAATTACAAAATGGAAAGATAAAATTAAATTCCCAAAAAGGAATAGGAACAACTGTTATTTTAGAATTTTTTGTAGAGGCTATTAATGAGGATTTAAGCAATGTTATTATGTAAAAAAAATATTTATATAAGGAAAAATAAAGTTATTTTAAGAGTTTCCATAACTCTTGTTTACTTATTAAGTTTAATTTTTTATACTAATGATAATAAACTTTCATATTTTAGAATTATTGACATAATGAAGATTGTATTTATAGGAGCTATTATATTAGCTACTAATAGTAAATATTCTAAAAATAATAGATTAACTTTGTATCTAGGAAAAGGATTAATGCTTATAGCTTTAGCTTATATAAGCAAGTATATGTTTTTAGATTATATAATGATAAGAGGATATAGTTATGATAGTCATATATTTTTACAATTACTAGGAATTACAATAAAGCTTTTTGAAGTATATCTTATGGCATTAATTGTAAAAAGTGAAAATAATAGAAATGAAGGTATTTTTATAAAAAAAATAATTCTTTTCGCTATGGGAATAATAGGGGGAATAGTAATAATCATTAATCTTCCAATAAATATGATTGATTTTTATTATGAAGATGCAATTAATTATGTTCTTAATTTAGTAGTATATACTTACACATACTTAGTTATATTTAATAATAGATTTGATGTAACAGAAAAGGAACGTCGAATAATATTTTTATTTATAAATATGTTGTTTGTTAGTAGTTTATTAACTGGATTTTCTTATAACATAATCATATATGGAGATTTCAACATATATACTACTATATCCTATGCTTTTAGTTACTTTGCTTATTATTTTTTGTATGAAGGATTTATAATAAGTTCATTAGAAAAGTATTATAATTATATTCAGAATTGTATTTTGAAAAATGAAGAAAATATAAAACAAAAAAATATAATTTTAAAAAAAAGAGCTTATTTATTAAAGGAGCTCAATGATTTAGTTGAAAAAAGTAAAAATTATCATAATGAATTTATAAACTCTATAGATGATTTTATTTGCATTGTTAAAGGGAAAAATGTTGAGTATATAAATGAAGGAGCTTTGAAATTGATAAGTGAGACCTTTGATAAGGAATATCTTATAAAAAAATTAAAAGAATTTTATCAGAATGTAATTTTAGAGGTAACTAAGAATAATGGTATAGCACAATCAAAATTTCAATTAAGTCTAATAGATAAATTTGATGAAATACTTGATTTAAAATTATTTTATTTAAAGTTTACAGATGATTATACATTTATATTAATTAAAAATATAACAGAAGAAAAAAGATTAAAAGAAAAAAGAGAGAAAATAAAAAAGTACTATGAAGAGGAATATTTAAAGAGAGAATTTTTTTCTAATATATCTCATGAATTAAGAACTCCTATAAATGTTATTTTTGCGGCAATTCAATTGAATAATATAAATTTAGAAGAAGGAAATTTAGAGAAGGTAAGTGAGAATAATACAAGAATAAGACAAAATGCCCTAAGGCTTATACGAACAATAAATAATTTTATAGATGTAAATAGGATATCTGAAAATTGTTTAAGTGGAGAATATGAAATATATAATATAGTAGAATTAGTTGAAACTACATTACATTGTAGTAAAGAATATTTTTATAGAAAAGAAATGAACTTTTTATTTGATACAGATGAAGAGGAGATGTTAATTAAAATAGATAAAAATTTTACAGAAAGGGTAATTTTAAATATTTTTTCTAATTGTGTTAAGTATGGAAAAGCTAAAGGTAATGTTTATATATATGTAAGAAGGATAAAAGATAAAATAGAAATAAACATAGCCAATGATGGAAAATTAATAGATGAGGAAGAGAAAAACTATATATTTGATAAGTTCACAAAAAATAAAGCCTTTAATAGAAGTAGTGAAGGAAGTGGACTTGGTCTTTATATAAGTAAGTCACTTATGGAACTTCAAGGTGGAAGCTTAGAGATTAAAACTGATGAAAATAATCAAAATATATTTACTATTACTTTTAAAGAAGAAAGTTGTATTTATAATAATTTAAATATGGATTATAAAGTTTACAATGATATTTGTCTTAGTGATTTAATGGAAAAAGTAGATATTGAGTTTTCGGATATATATTATGATAGTTGTAGCTAGAGTTTTAGTTGTCATAATATAGTGTTGTTATTACATATAAATGCTATTGAGGTGATATTTATATGTTTGGGTTATTTAAGATTAAGGGTGATTTTAATTTAGTGGATTTAATCATAAGCATTATAATTCATTTAGGAGGAGGTTGGCTTGTTGGCATTATAGTTGGAAACTCTAAAGAATTATATGAAACTTTAGAAAGACCAATTTTTAGTCCCCCTAGTATTGTATTCCCTATTGTTTGGAGTATATTATATGTTATGATGGCTATAGCAGCCTATAGAATTTATGAACTAAAGAAAAAGGAAAATGTTAAAGGGGCTTTAGGCTTTTATGTTATACAATTAGTTTTAAATTTTCTTTGGTCTATAATATTTTTTAAATTTAAATTATATGGAGTAGCATTTATAGAACTTATAATATTACTAATTTTTATATTAATTTCTATTTGGAAGTTTATTAGAGTTGATAAAGTAGCTGGTTACTTGCTTATACCTTATGCACTTTGGTGTACTTTTGCTGGAGTTCTTAACTTTTTTATTTGGATGTTAAATGAAATGTAGTTTTGAAATTTTAATTATTTATATTATAATATATAGGTGAAGTCTACAATTAATAAGATCTTCTTATATTGTGGGCTTTCTTTTATTTTTGTATAATATTATATTTAATGGATATTATTTATTTAATGGTGATTTTAGTTTTTAGATAATACTAACCAATATGTTTAGGATTAGGAGCTGGTATTTTGAAAAAAGTTATAATAGCAGAAAAACCATCGGTAGCAAAGAATATTGCAGATGCTTTTAAAATAAAAGGTAGGAAAGATGGATATTTTGAAGGGGAAGAGTACATAGTAACATGGGCTTTTGGTCATCTTTTACAACTTTTTGATGCTAAGGATTATGATGAGACTATGAAGGGATGGAAAATGGAAAAGTTTCCTTTTATACCTTCAGAATTTAAATATAAAATAAAATCTGATAGTCAAAATAAAGCTATGGTAGATAAAGGTTCAGAAAAGCAATTGAATATAATAAAGGGATTAATTGATAGAGAAGATGTAGAGGCTATAATTTCAGCAACAGACTATGACCGTGAGGGGCAAGTTATTTCTGATGAATTATTTATATATTATGATGTTAAAAAACCTATCTATAGAATTTTATTAAATGAATGGACAGAAAAGGAAGTTAAAAAGGGAATGGAAAAGCTTAAGCTTAATTCAGAAATGAAACCCCTTCAAGATGCAGGAATAGGAAGACAAATAGCAGATTGGATTATAGGAATAAATTTAACTTCAGTAGCTACTTTAAGATATGGCTTTGAGGACAAAAAAATAATAAATATAGGAAGAGTTCTACTTCCAACTCTTAAAATTATTTATGATAGAGATAAAGAAATAGAAAATTTTAAAGAAAGTAGTTATTATAAATTAACTCAGAAGTTTAAGAACTTAGAAAATATTGAGTTTGAAACATTGTATTATGAAGAAAATGAAAAATTTGAAAAAAAAGAATATTTAGAAGAAATAAAAAAATCTATAAACGGAAAAAAAGGAAAGGTTGTATTAAAAGAAGTTGAAAAGAAAAGAGAGTATCCAGCACCTCTTTTTAACCTTTCAAACTTGCAGGGATATATAACAAGTAAATATAAAGGTTGGACATCTGATAAGGTTTTAAAAGTTGCACAAAGCTTATATGAGAAAAAATTTATAACATATCCTAGAACAGGAAGTATGGCACTTGAAGAAAGCTTAGTTGATAGAGCTAGAAGTGTTTTAGAAAAAATAAAAGTAGGTTTACCTTATGAAAATGAGATAAAGTTTACTAAAAATAAAAGAGTTTTTGACAACTCTAAGGTTGAGAGCCATAGTGCAATTACGCCTACTTATATAAAACCAAGTAATTTAACTACTGATGAGAGAGTAGTTTATGAAGCTATTAAAAATAGATTTATCATGCAATTTATGCCAGTTGCTGAATTTGAGGAAACAAAAATAACCATAAAGGTAGATGATGAAAAGGCAAAGGGTGAATTTAGAGCCAAAGGAAGAGTTAGCCTTGTTGAAGGATGGAGAAAGGTAGAAAAAATAGAAACTAAGGATACTATACTTCCACTTGTAAATGAGGGTGAAAGTTTAGATGTAACAGATGGAAAAGTTACTAAGGTTACTAAAAAACCACCAAAGCATCATACAGAAAAAACTCTTTTAAAGGTTATGGAAACTTGTGGAAAGAATTTCAAAAAGAATAAGGCAGAAGATAAATCTGATGAGGAAGATACAGAAAATGATGAATTAGCAGAAGAAAACTCAGAAGAGATGATGAAAGCTATTCTTAGTGGTTTTAGTATAGGAACTCCTGCAACGAGAGCTGAAACAATTAAAAGACTACATGATATAGGATACATAAAAGCTAAGGGAAAGAATCTTATATGCACTGAACTTGGTAGAACTATAGTTGAAGTTTTTCCAGCTAAGGAACTTTTAGACCTTGAATATACAGGAAGACTTGAAAAAACTTTATCTGATATAGAAAAAGGGTTTGTTAGTAAAGAAGAATTTCTAAAACTTATTTGTAATTTTACAAGGGAATCAGTAGATAAAATAAAAAATGATAGATCACTTCTTCATAAATTTAAAGTTGAACTTCCAGAAGGGGTAGAGGAAATAGGGAAATGCCCTATTTGTGGAAATTCAGTTATAGAAGGAGCAAAAGGATTTGGATGTATAAACTGGAAAAATGGTTGCAAATATACTATTTGGAAGGATGATAAATATATTGCTTCCTTTGGAAAAACTGTTTCAAAACAAATGGTTGAGCTGCTTTTAAAAAATGGAAAGGTTGGATTTAGAAATTTAAAAAGTAAAAAAGGCAATACCTTTAGCGCTTATTTTAAATATGAACTTAATGAAGAAACAGGTTATTTTAATTGGAAAATAGAATTTATATAATTATTTTTAAAAGGTGACTTTATTGAAAAGTTACCTTTTTTATATCTTTTACGGTATCTATTATGCCAACAGCAGGAGTAGCATTAGATAAATGGATAAGAAAAACTTTTATTTTATTTATAAAAGTAATATAAATAAAGACTTAATGAGAGAGTTTGGGTTCCATTTTAATGCTATTTCATCTATTAAGTAGAAGATAAATTTATAATTTTAAAACCTAGAATATTTAGAAGAGAAATTTTAATTTAAATAAAATTTATTTTAAAAAATTCTATTACAAACATAAAATGTTAAAAAATTGTTATAAATTAATTAATAAGTTTTACATTTTATATATATTATTGTATACTTGTATTAAAAAGTACAGAATAAATATACAGTAGAAATGTAACAATTAAAATTTAGATTGTTAATTTAAGGAAAAAGTAAACTTATAATTAGTTTTTAATTTTAAAAAGTAACAATATTATATTAAAGTATTCTTTAATAAAAAATATAACATATATAATTAAAAATAAATATTGAAAATAATATGTGGTCAATTTATACTATAAATTATACTATTTTAGTATGGTTTAATTATAAGTTGATAAAAATTTATTAAATAATGTTGGAAATAGACTATAGATATAAATTAAGTATAGTTTAGAAATATAATATAAATAAACTTATTTATAGGACAAAAGAAAAGAATATATATAAACAATTAAGGAGACAAATGAAATGGGGAAGAAAAAAATTCAAACTATATTGGCAGTATCAGCGATGGTTGGTAGTGCTACAATAGTAGGGCATCAAATACCTACTAGTCAAAATTCAACAATATTATTTGAAAATTCTAATAATCAAGCAGATAGTAGTAAAAGTAATAAGGATATTAAACAAACTAATAGTAAATCAAATAATCTAAATAAAACTACTAATTTAGAACAAGTTAATATTAATCAAAATCCGAGTAACAAACCAATAGACTATAAAAAAGATTTAAAGATAGTCGTTACAGGAATAAATATAGATAAAGTATCGGATAGGAGCAATAATCCAAATACTTCTTATCAACCAGAAAATAATGTTCCATCAACTGGAAATATAGTGACACAGAATACAACAGTTACTTATAGTATTCATGTATCCTTAAGGAGTGCTAGTGGTAGGATATATCCAGTAAGTGGTGCTTCATTAACAGCTAATCCTATAGTATCATATATGGGAATTAAAAACGAAACACCGCAAGAAAAAGAAGCTTTAAGTCAGTTACAGCAATCAATACAAGTGCAATTAAATAAATTAAAGAATTTAAATAGCACATCTACATTTGTTATATCAGCATCATTTAATGTAGGGTATGCGGATTGGAATGCTCAAATACTTCCAAATTTAACTTTAAATATAACAACTCCAAATGGTGAAGTTATAAGTACGCCTTTAAACATAAAGCCTCTTAAAGAGACAATGCAATATACTGATAGTGTAATAGCAAATCCTAGCATTGTACCAGACAGTAATAATAAACATTGTCACTATTTAAGAATTGGTATAAATAACCAAGTGACACCATATTCTCCAGGAGTTTATAATCCTAAAAATCAAAATGTTAAAACAGTAACATTTAAAATAAGTAACCCAAACCCTAAAGATGTGACAATAACCCCATTAGACGTACCTGGATTAGTTAAGAATACTGATGGAACATATACAGCACCTATAGGTTTATTAGACTCAGGACACAATTTATTTAAAATTACAACCAATACTAATAGTCAATTAAGAGTACCTATAACAGTAACACCAGTAAAAGAGGAGTTAGAAAGTTCATCAAGCAATATTAATGCTTCTGCAGCAACAAAAATGAATTATGGTGGTGGACAAGCTATATTAAAACAACGTGATTTTGGATGTCATTTTTCAATGACTCAAAATTCACAGACCATATATTCAACTCAACCAAATTATGAAGGTTTCAACTATAATTTAGTAAATTTTGGTTCAACCATGACAACTGGAGTTCCAGGAAAATATAATATATATACAGGTTCATTAGTTACTAATGGTGAAATAGTAGTTAAGAATGCTAATGCTCCACAAGGAGTAAATTTAATTAATAATGGACAGGTATATTGTCATTTAGATGATAGTGCTGTTGATATATTAAAGAGTGGAACTCCAGCTCAGAAAGCACAGATAATGGAAGATATAGTATCAGGTAATATGAGTAACATAGGTGTTAAATATACATCATCAGAATTACAAACTTTAATGAATGAAGGTAAGACAGTACCGTCTTTAAACTTCACTTATGTTAAAAAAGGGTATAATGGAGACAATTTTAATGCTGGTTCAAGTTATGTAACAGTTCCTACTAAAGGTAACAATAATACAGTTATATCAAGAACTATAACTTTTGGTGATTTACAAGGAACATATTCCCAAGATGAGCAAGAGCAAATGTCTCAAGAATTGAAAGGAGGGCAGCTACCTAGTGATGGAGTTATCGAAAATAATGGTAAACTTCAAGGGTTTATTTTATCTCCACCAAACTCATATACAGATTCAGTTGTACAATCACAGGGAATAGGTCAAATAACAGATGAGAGGTACGGCAACTATTCACATGGATTATCATCAGCTTACAATACTGCATCAGCCGATATAAGTGTTACAGTTGATAATACTATAGGAAGTTCAACTCAAACAACAACATCTGTTCAGCCATATTCTTGGTTTTTAAAACAACATCAATTTAATGTTAATATACAGGGATATGGAGATGGTCCATCATTAATGTTAAATAATACTACAATAACAGTTAACATGGGACATTCATTTAAATTAATTCCTGGTAAGCCATTATATTTTGGTTCAGCAAAATTAAGTCCTAGTGATTATAGTGTTGAAGGAGATAAATTAATAATACATTCTAATAAAGATGTAGCTCAATCATTAGGATCAGCACCAACTATAACATTTAGTGCACAGTACACCAATACTCAAAGTATAGATAAAAATATAACATTAGGAGTTTCTTTAAGCGGAAAAAATGATGGTGATGGTATGGTATATCAGTACAATAATAAAGAAGTACCTGCACAACAAGGTGGTATTCCAACTATACACAGTTATAAAACGCAAATAGTTGTATCCCAAGTAGTATCAAATCAATGTATTCACAGTGCTACTGATTTATCTAATGGTGAGGTTCAATTACAAGACCAAGTTTTAAATAACAATTTAAAGTCTAAGACTTACTATATTGCAGGAGAAATTCCAATAGCTGGTTCTAATAATTTACCTGGAAATGATGGAGAACCAAGTACAGGTGGTTTAAGTAGTGAGCTCCAAACATTAAATACAGGGGGAGCACCAACTTGGGTATTACCAAAATCAGCAATGAATTCTGAAAATGAGAAGATACTTACAACTCCTAATGGTAATGATTTAAAAGGCTCTTTAAAATATATAGAAAGTCCTAATAGTGGTTGGATAAAATATAAACCTGGAATGAACTTAAATAATATGATTGGTTATTTTACTGCACCAACAGTAGGACCAAGAGATGAGTTCAATATGACATATAATGTTAAACTAAAGCAAGGAGATAATCCAGATGGATTACCAGAGGTTGTTAACTCAGCATTTAAATATTATGATGTTACAGATAATATAGGTTCAACTAGTAATATAGTTAATATAACAACACCTGGCACAGATTTATCTAATAACTGGATTTCTACAGTTAAAGAAGTTGATGGTGGTAAATTAACTCAACAAGACTTAGATAAGACTGTAACAATAAATGGTAAAATAGTATCATTAAAAGACTTTATAGGTACTGGTCCAGATTTAGATGCAAATTATGATAATACACCAACTAAATTGATGAATGAAGTGACATTATCACAGGATAAGGAAGCCTTAGCTAAGTTAGGATATCAACTAGTAAATATAACAGTTAACGGTAAAGTTAGGGATTTAAGTTGGTTTGAGAATACAGGGATAGCTTATAATACAGGTCTAACAGAAGTTATATTTAATATAAAGAAAATAGCACCAACAGTTACAAAAGCAGATACAACAGTTACAGAGAATTATAGTAATGGAAGACCAGTTGTGCAATCAGTTACAACAAGCAATGCTGTTGGTTCAAAAGTAAATGCAGGATTACCTACATTGCCAGAGGGTTATAAGGTGATAAAGGTTACTGTGAATGGAAAAGTAGTTCCACAAGATGAAGTACCAACAACACAATCTAAAGATAATCAAACAATTGTTTACACAATAGGGAAAATTCCAACTTATAAAGATATAGTTAAAGTTGTCGATTCAAAAGGAAATCAAGTAGGTAATATAGAAACAGCTACGGGTGAGACTGGTAAAGAGACAGGACTAAAGGTTCCAGAAATACCAAAAGGTTATCACGTAGTAAGTATAACTAATGGCAGTGGTGAAAAGGTTAATGGAGTACCAACCACTTTTGGAGATAGTGATAATACAACTATTTATCATATAGAAAAAGATATTACTGATAAGGTTTATGTTGACGTAAAAACAGAAACAGGTACTATTATAACTCCAAGTCATGAAGTAGCAAGTGGAGCTCCTGGAAGTAAGATAAGTGTTGAAATGCCTAATATTCCAAGTGAATATCATATAGAAAAGGTATTAGTAAATGGGAAAGTTATCAAACCAGGTGCTAAAGGACAATATGAATTGCCTAACACTTTATCAAACAATACAAATACTGAAGTGGATGACCATATAGAAGTTATTGTAGCTAAGACTCCTACTACAACAGTAGAAGAAAAATATCAAGATGGTACTAGTGTTGTTCCTAATAAGACAACAGTAAATCTACAAGGAACAAAGGTAAATACAGGATTACCAGAACTTCCAAGTGGATATAAAGTAATTAAGGTTACTGTAAATGGACAAGAAGTTCCAGAGTCAGAAGTACCAACTGTACAAAGTGCAAAAGACCAAACAATAGTTTATACAATAGGAAAAGTTTCAACAGATACAGTAAAAGTGGTTGATGAAAGTAATAATCAAATAGGTTCTACAGTTTCAAAGACTGGAGTTTCAGGAACAGAAACAGGACTTAAAACACCAACAATACCTAATGGTTATCATATAGTAAATGTAACAGACAATGGTAAAGTAATAACTACTGGAGTACCAAGTAAGTTTACAGATAATAATCAAAATATTGTTTATCATATTGCTAAGGATGTAACTACTACTGTAAAAGAAGTTTATAGTAATGGAGAGTCAGTAACACCTTCTATAACAACTATAAATGATATAGGAGCAAAAGTAAATACAGGATTACCAGAGCTACCAAAAGGATATCAAGTTGTGAAGGTAACAGTTAACGGAAAAGAAGTACCACAAAGCGAAGTACCAACTGTACAAAGCTCAGGGAATCAAACAATTGTTTATACAATAGACAAAATGCCAACAGATACTGTTAAGGTTGTTGATAATAATGGAAATGAATTAGTACCAATAGTTTCAAAAACTGGTAAAACAGGATCAGCAACTGGTCTTAATACGCCAGAAATACCAAAAGGTTATCACGTAGTAAGTATAACTAATGGCAGTGGTGAAAAGGTTAATGGAGTACCAACCACTTTTGGAGATAGTGATAATACAACTATTTATCATATAGAAAAAGATATTACTGATAAGGTTTATGTTGACGTAAAAACAGAAACAGGTACTATTATAACTCCAAGTCATGAAGTAGCAAGTGGAGCTCCTGGAAGTAAGATAAGTGTTGAAATGCCTAATATTCCAAGTGAATATCATATAGAAAAGGTATTAGTAAATGGGAAAGTTATCAAACCAGGTGCTAAAGGACAATATGAATTGCCTAACACTTTATCAAACAATACAAATACTGAAGTGGATGACCATATAGAAGTTATTGTAGCTAAGACTCCTACTACAACAGTAGAAGAAAAATATCAAGATGGTACTAGTGTTGTTCCTAATAAGACAACAGTAAATCTACAAGGAACAAAGGTAAATACAGGATTACCAGAACTTCCAAGTGGATATAAAGTAATTAAGGTTACTGTAAATGGACAAGAAGTTCCAGAGTCAGAAGTACCAACTGTACAAAGTGCAAAAGACCAAACAATAGTTTATACAATAGGAAAAGTTTCAACAGATACAGTAAAAGTGGTTGATGAAAGTAATAATCAAATAGGTTCTACAGTTTCAAAGACTGGAGTTTCAGGAACAGAAACAGGACTTAAAACACCAACAATACCTAATGGTTATCATATAGTAAATGTAACAGACAATGGTAAAGTAATAACTACTGGAGTACCAAGTAAGTTTACAGATAATAATCAAAATATTGTTTATCATATTGCTAAGGATGTAACTACTACTGTAAAAGAAGTTTATAGTAATGGAGAGTCAGTAACACCTTCTATAACAACTATAAATGATATAGGAGCAAAAGTAAATACAGGATTACCAGAGCTACCAAAAGGATATCAAGTTGTGAAGGTAACAGTTAATGGACAAGAAGTAACACAAAGTGAAGTACCTAGCACCCAAGGTTCAAAAGACCAAGTAATTATTTATACAATAGGAAAACAACCAACAGATACAATAAAAGTAATAAATGAAAAAGGAATACAAGTAGGAAAAACTGTATCAGTTACAGGAGATACAGGAAGTAAAACAGGATTAGAAGTTCCAACAATTCCTAATGGTTATCACATAGTAAGTGAAACTATAAATGGAAAAGCAGGTACAGGAGTTCCTAATACATTTGGTGATTCAGATACAAATATAATCTATAATATTGCTCCAAATGTAAAAGACGAGACTTATGGAAGTGTTGTAACAGATTCTGGTAAAATTTTAGTGCCAGTAACTCCATTAAATCAAGGAGAGCCTGGAACTAAGGCAACAGTACAAATGCCTAATATACCAGAAGGCTATAAGATAGTTAAAGTTACAATCAATAAAACCGAAGTAGTTCCTAGCGAAAATGGTAAATATGAAGTTACTTATGATAACAATGTTAGTAAGGAAGTAGATAATAAGATTGTAATAACTGTAAAGCATATTCCAGTACAAGATACTATTAAAGTAATGGAGGGAAGCAAGGTAATTTCTACAACCAAAACTAAGGAAGGAATGCCAGGAGAAGATACAGGAATTCAAACTCCAAACATACCTAATGGTTATCATATAGATAAAATAACTGTTGATGGAAATACAGTAACTAATGTTCCTAAGACATTTGGAGACAGCAATCAAACTATAATATATCATTTAACAGAAAATAAAGTTAATGATATAAAGGCAGATGTAGTTACAGAGTCTGGTCAACCATTAGTAAATAATACAACAGTTGCTGAAGGACCAGAAGGAAGTGATGTTACTTGTAATAAAACAGAAATTCCAGAAGGGTATCATTTAGTTAAGGTTGAGTATAATGGAAAAGTTATATCATCAACAACTGGAGGTAAAGTAATTTACATGTTACCAGATACAATACCTACAGGTAAAGCAGGACAACTTACTTATGTTGTTGCTAAAAATACTTCAACAGTAAATATAAAAGTTGTAGGAGGACCAGAACCATATTCACATACAACAAGTGGTACTGTAGGAAGTAATATAACAGGTGAAACTCCAATAATACCAAAAGGCTATAAAGTAACAAATATAACTGTTAATGGACACACAGTTTCAGAAAAAGATTTACCAAAGACTTATGGTAATAAAACATACAATATAGTCTACCACGTAACTAAAATACCAACAGGAGATATACAACAAACAGTTGTTACAACAGATGGTACAGTAATAGAAAAACCAACTGTAGTTGCTAGTGGAGAAGTAGGAAACAGCATCACAGTTAAACCATATACACCACCAGAAGGATATCATATAGTAAAGGTAGAAATTGACGGAAAAGAACTGACAACACAGGAGGAAAAAGATTTGATACACAATTTACCGAATACAATTAATTCACCAAAAACAGAAGTGGTTAAATATGTTATAGCAAAGGATACGACACCAAGCGTAGCACAAAAAGGAACAATTATAATTAAGGTGGTTGACCAACAAAATATATCAGTAGTTCCAGAGAAGACTTACACAGGTACAGTAGGAGATAAAACACCTAATATGGTTCCAACAATACCTAATGGAGACACACTTCAAAAGATAACAAGTGGACAAGTTACACCAGTAAGTGGATTACCAGATACATTCTCATCAGGAGTTCATATATATGTTTACCATGTTATAGAACACAAAGGAAGTTTAACATATACAATAAATGTAAATGGACAGCCTATTAGAAGAGAATATTTAACTGGAGTAGATGGACAAACTGCTAGTTATGGTTTACCACATAATAAAGATTGGAAGTTAGAAAATATAATTGTAGATGGCAAGAAGATACCTGTAGATGGTAATTCAGATTATCATGGTGTGTATAGCGAGGATGGAACTCAAGTAATTTATAATTATAAAACAGTTACACCAAATGTAACACCTCAGCCAACTAAACCAGTAAAACCAGAGCATAAGGATACACCTATAGTTAAACCAAACAAAGGTGATAATACTCCAAGTGGAGATGTAAACCATAATGGAGGAAATACAACACCATCACAAAGTGGAGATAAAGAAAATACTCCAAATAAAGGAGATAAGACTCCAAGCAAGGGTGGAAATACAACACCAAGCCATGATAGTGGAGATCATACACCTTCAAAACCAAGCAAAGGTGATAATACTCCAAGTGGAGATATAAACCATAATGGAGGAAATACAACACCATCACAAAGTGGAGATAAAGAAAATACTCCAAATAAAGGAGATAAGACTCCAAGCAAGGGTGGAAATACAACACCAAGCCATGATAGTGGAGATCATACACCTTCAAAACCAAGCAAAGGTGATAATACTCCAAGTGGAGATATAAACCATAATGGAGGAAATACAACACCATCACAAAGTGGAGATAAAGAAAATACTCCAAATAAAGGAGATAAGACTCCAAGCAAGGGTGGAAATACAACACCAAGCCATGATAGTGGAGATCATACACCTTCAAAACCAAGCAAAGGTGATAATACTCCAAGTGGAGATATAAACCATAATGGAGGAAATACAACACCATCACAAAGTGGAGATAAAGAAAATAC
>CAUWDH010000029.1:0-48871 GCA_963557775.1 uncultured Sarcina sp. | reverse complement strand
TAATTTTTAAAAATCTAGGCTTTTTACTTTATAGCCATATAATTAAAATAAAAAAATAAGTAATGTTAACACATTACTTATCTCTATATAAGTGAAATCTATTTTATGATATTAATATTAGAAAAGATAATAAAACTTATCAGAGATTGTAATGAAATTTTAAATGAGTTAGTTCCGCTAATATTAACAATTTCAACAATCATTGTACTAATCAAAACATTCATCTTTTAAAGATGAGGGTGGAATTCCCCCTCAATGATAAGTTTATTATCTCTTTAATAATAGTTTATAATAATATTAATTTAAAAGCAACTCTAAGCTTTTTATCATATCAATTTTGTTCTCTTTAATTATTTTTCAGTCTTACTATTAAGTGTATATCTATAGTCTATATCTTTAACTAGAATTAAACTATATTATTTTTGGATAACTAAATCTACTCCAATCGCTTCAACATATTTCATGAAGTTGCTCAAGGTTGGTGAATTATCGTATTTTTCTATCCTCGATATCATTTGTTGTGTTAATCCACTTTTCTTAGCAACATCTTTTTGTGTTAACCCTGCTTCTTTTCTAAAGCTTACTAATTTTTGAATTAATTCATATTCTCTATTAAATTCATTAACATAATCCATCATCTTAGAATCTTCTTTAATAACATTTTCTAACTCTTCTTTACAGTTAACTTTTTTAAATGCCATAATTATTGTCCTCCTTTAAATTTTTTAGAAAGTATCTTATTAGTATATGCTTTGTATAGAGATTATACTCTATACAAAACTTTTTCCTAATTCTTTTCCTAATTCTTCTGCTCTTTTTATTGCTTTAGATAATTCAAATTTTTCAGCTTTCCCTTTTTGCTTTCTACAAGCATGAAGAATATAAATATTATCTTCATCAGCTAATACATACATATATCTATTCTTGGTTGCTTTTATTTCCCATAGCTTTTTTCTTAGCTGTCTAGTAGTTAAGCTATCTAATGCTTTAAGTCCGTCTTCTTCTAATTTTGCCTGTATAGCATAATAAGTTGCTCTTTCTCTTTTGGGTAGCTTATCTACGTAATTAATAATTACATCTTTTCCTCCATCCGTTTCGTATCTAAAAACATTCATTAAGACACTTCCTTTCCTTAATATTAATATACACCATTTTTGATGTATTTGTCAATATTATTTTGGTTGTTTAATATATTCTAACTCTCCATTTGACCAAAGGGAAAAATGGAGATACGTTTTTCTATTTATATTAGTAGTTTCTATTCTTACAGTTCACTTGCCGATAAAATTTTTTACGCAAATAATACCTTCGTAAAAAATATACGTAAAAATTTTTTACGTAAACTAGTACCATGGGGTTTTTACTTACTAAAAGGTATATGAAACCTAGGTCTTTTAGTGGTAATGGTTAATATTGGATAATTATTGGAATAAAAAAATAAGTAATGTTAATACACTACTTATCTATGAATAAAATTTATATCTAATCTTATCATAGTTTTTTTAGATAAGAGATATAAATTACCATTTATTGAGTTAACAGAGTTTTAGTGAGATAACTAATGATATATCACCAAAAAAGTAATTCCACATCAATGAAATAATTGACAAAAAACTAAAAATAATGGTAGAATTCACTTCGGATAAGAGTAAGGGAGATGGATTACAAATGAAAAAATCACTTATAAAAAAAATAGTTATAGGCTTAGGTATTGCTGTTATTAGTGGAGTTGTTCTATCTGGCATATATGTATTATATAGAGCAAATAGGATAGTTAGAGAAATTAATAATATTGAAGCTGACGAATCAACTATAATGCAAAATGCAAATCTTCTAATAAATGAAGATATTTTAACACCTCAAGAAAAAGTAGATTTAGGAATTAAACTTTGTGATAATATAGATAAGTTAGGAAATGTGGAAAATGACTATTTTAACACATCTTTAGATAAAGAAAGAGAAAGTAAATTATTAAAAAAATTAGATTCAGATGATGTTTTTATCCTTAATACAGATAGTAACAGTATATCATAATTTTATAAATATTAACCAAATTTAATTTTTTATTTGTACAAAAAAAGAGCTATCAGATTTAATTTTGATAGCTCTATTATTAGTAGTATTGATATTATTTTTTCATATTCTCTAAAGGACTAAATTTATAATAGCTTTTTCTGATATCTTCATTAGTAACATCAAGATAAGCTTGTTCAGTTACAGTCACTGAACTATGACCTAGAATTTTAGATAATATGAATATATCACCACCACTTAATAAAAATCTTTTAGCAAAGTTGTTTCTTAGCATATGTGGTGTTATATGTTCTTCTAGCTTTGCTCTAATACAATATTTCTTTAGATTCTTTTCAAAGACACTTAAATTTAAACTTCTTCCCCTACTACTAACAAATAACATATCGGTATTAAAGTATCTTTCTCTATAGTCTATCCATTTCTTTAATATAGATTGCATAGTATTGCTAAAAAATACATATCTATCTTTTCTAGCTTTACTTATATCAGCACTAATATAAATAGCTTTTCTATTCATATCCACATCATCTGTCTTAAGCTCTAATGTTTCTCCTATTCTCATGCCTGTATCCATAATTAATTGTATCACTACATAGTCCCTGTATTCGCTAAAAGTTGATAAATCTAAAGCTCTTAATAATTTATTAAAATCTACATTTTTTATGTCACTTTTTGGCTTCCTACTATGTTTATATGCTTTTATTTTATCGCATGGATTTTTCTTTATTACTTTCATTTCAAATAAGAAACTATAAAAAACTTTTATATTTCTCATGTAGCCATTAACAGTCCACAAAGAAACTTCTTTACCAAAATCTCTTCTGGCTGTTGGATTATTCATTACAGTACTATTAACATCTGTCACATAAGAATATTTTCCTTTATTCTTTGTAAATTCTAAATATTCCTTAATATTTTCAGTAGTAACTACAACAGGTGAAAATATTTTATGTTCTTCCTCAAGATATTTCGCAAACAATTTTAAACTTGATTCATAAGCTCTCATTGTTTTTTTAGTCAATTCTTTGTTGACGCAGTATATCATAAAATCATTAATATAGTCGTCAAACTGATATTCTTTTTTACTTAATTTTGCCATAAATTTAGGACACCTCCGATTTAATTCACACATGGCAACTAATCGTTTGTGTCCTAGAATTTTTAGATTATATTAGTTGGTCTAAAAAACAGTTAGTCGCCCTTATGACTTCTCGCAAATGGCTAACTTACTTTATTTTTTAATCTTAATTTATCAGCAACCATAGCTATAAATTCACTATTTGTTGGTTTACCCTTATCATTGTGAATTGTATAACCAAATAATTTATTAATAGCTTCTATTTGTCCTCTTCCCCAAGCAACTTCTATAGCATGTCTTATTGCTCTTTCTACTCTTGAAGCAGTAGTATTATATTTCTTAGCTATTGATGGATATAATTCTTTAGTTATTGCTGATAAAAGTTCCATATCATTTACTACCATAGTAATAGCTTCTCTTAAATACATATAACCTTTTATATGTGCTGGAACTCCTATTTCATGAATTATATTTGTTATTTCAGCTTCTAAATCCATTGGTTTTTGTTTATTTTGAATAACTGTACTATCAGGCATTTCTAAAAATGACATGGATCTTGTTTGTTCCTCTGCTGAAATAGTATTATTAAACATTTGTCTTATTCTCTTTGTGAATATATCCATATCAAATGGTTTAACTACATAATAACTTGCTCCTAAATTAATTGCTCTTTGAGTTATTTTATCTTGCCCAACTGCTGAAAGAATAATAACATTAGGTACCTTTTCTAAAGATGAAGAATTTAATTTTTCTAAAACACCTAAGCCATCTAAATGTGGCATTATAATATCTAAGATTACTAAATCAGGCTTTTTTTCTTCAATAAGTTCCAAGGCTTCTATTCCATTATTAGCTATACCAACTACAACTATATCTCTTTGATTTAATAAATAATCATTTAATATGTTGCAAAATTCTTTGTTATCATCAGCAATTAATACTGAAATTTTTGAACTACTCATATTTCTCTCTCCTTAATCCATATACCATTATTCCATTTATTTACATTATTTAAATTCGACAAAGAGTTTAAATTTCCTTTTATTTTACGAAAATTTTATAAATTATATTATTTTAAGCTATACTCTTATAGTATATTATAACACATTTTTTATAAAAATTAACTTATTTTATCATATTTGTATCTTTTAACATCCATTCTATGTATATGCCATAACCAACATCAGGTTTGTTTATTAATACATGTGTTACAGCCCCAACTAACTTACCATTTTGAATAATTGGACTTCCACTCATTCCCTGTACAATTCCACCTGTTCTTCTTAAAAGTTCTTCATCTGTTATTCTAATTACCATACTTTTAGCACTCTTTGTATTTTGATTTAATAATTTTTCTATTACTATATCATAATATTTAGGACCATCTTCATCTATAGTGGTTATAATTTGAGCTGGACCTAACTTTACTTCTCCTCTTCCAGCTACTTCATATAATTTACTTTCATCTAATCCAAAACTTCTATTATTTATGTGACCAAATATTCCACAATTAGTATTTTTCTCTACAGTACCTAAGCTTTCTTTTTCATTTATAAATAAACCTTTTAATTCGCCTGGATTTCCAACTTTACCTTTTCTCACATTTACTACAGTAGAATTTAATATATTCCCTTTATCAACAGTTAATATTTTTTCTGTTTCACTATCTGTAATAGGATGACCTAAAGCTCCATAAGTTCCTGTATTCTTATCATAAAATGTTAGAGTTCCAATTCCTGCTGTAGAATCTCTTACCCACAATCCTATCTTTTTATTATTATTTTTATCTTTTAAAACTTTAATTGATTTAGTTATTTCCTTGTCATTTCTTAATATAAGAACATTTAAATTTCCATCACTTGCGTTTATCAATTTCTTTAGTTCCTTTGAATTATTTACTTCTTTTCCATTTATTTTTAAAATTACATCTCCTATTTCTATACCACAACTATCACTAGGACTTTTAATAAAATTTCCTTCTGCTATTTCTATATCAGAAAAAGCAACTGCTAAAACTCCTTTTGTTGAAATTTTTATTCCTACATTTTCTCCCCCCGCATAGACTTTTATTTTACCGTCTTTGTTTTTTAAATAATTTTCAGTTGCAATTGCATTTTCTATACTTTCGCTTTTTCCTAAGAAAAAATTATTTAAGAAAAATATAGAAGATAAAACCATAGACAAAATTATAAATTTTTTTATGAATTTTTTCTTATTATTTATTCTTTTCATTTTATCTCCTCCTTTTCATTAATAACTTTCCCTTTTAAAATCTTATTATCCTATAGTAACTCTGCTATTATATCCAACTAAATATTATTGATATAAATTTTCTCATTTAATATAATTTTTTATTTCTGAAATAATAAATATAAAAAAATAGAACTTTTCAGTTCTATTTTTACCAACTTATTCTATTTTTATGTGCATTCTTATAGATTCTTTTTTATTTTTTGCAAGAGCAACCATCTCTTTAGCATTTAATAAAGTTCCTTCTGTTAGTTCTACACCACCTAACATCTTAGCTAACTCTTCAATTTTTTCTTTTTCATTGATTTTCTTAACTTTCGATGATGTTTTTCGATTAACTACTTCTTTATAAACAAAGTAATGATTATCTGACATGCTCGCTATTTGTGGTAAATGACTTATACAAAACACTTGATGTTTTACAGAAAATTCGTACATTTTTTCAGCTACACTTTGTGCAATTTGTCCACTTATTCCAGTATCTATTTCATCAAATATTACTGTAGGAATATTATCTTTATCTGTAAATACAATCTTTAAAGCTAACATTATTCTAGATAGCTCTCCTCCAGAAACTATTTTTTCCATAGGTTTCATTGGTTGTCCTGGGTTTGTAGAAATTAGAAATTGAACACAATCTTTTCCTAGGTGGTTAAAGTTTTCTTCATAAGCTACATCTACTTTAAAATCACATTTACTAAGACCTATGTAAACTAACTCACTTTTTATTTTTTCTTCTAAAATTTTTGCACCATTTATTCTTAATTCATGTATTTTTTCAGCTTTCTCTTCCATTTTTCTTAATAATTTTTCTTTATCTTTATTTAGTTCTTCAGTTATCCGTTCTGAATCAACCATCTCTTCTAATTGAGTTTCTAAAGATTTTTCATATGCTAAAATCTCTTCTATAGTTTCTCCATATTTTCTTTTTAAGGCTGTTATCTCATAAATTCTTGAATTTATAGCTTCTAACTCACTCTCATTATAAGTTATATTTGAGCATTCTGAATTTAAATCTCGTGCTATTTCTTGCAAATCATAAAAAATACTACTTATTTGACTATTTATTCTTTCTATATTTTTTGAATTTTTTTCAACAGCTCCCAAATCTCTATTTATGTTCCCAATATAATCAATAATAGAACTTCCTCCCATTATTGATCCATTTAATAGATTATAAGAATTATTAAGAGCTAAGCTTATTTTTTCTACATTAGACATTATATTAAACTTTTCATTAAGTTCTTCATCTTCTCCTATAGAAAGCTTGCTATTTTTAATTTCCTTAATTTGATATTCTAAATAGTCTATTAATTTTTCATTTTTACCTTCTTTGCTTAATTCATTTATTTTACTTTCAATTGCCTTAAGTTCTAAATAATCTTTTTTATATTCTTCTATTATTGAATCTAAAAATTCATTATAATAAGAATCTAAATAAATTATATGATTTTCTTTATTTAAAAGATTCTGATTATTATGCTGTCCATGAATGTCTATTAGTTTACTAGTTACTTTTCTTAAGTTATTTAAAATTATAGATTTCCCATTTATTTTACTTATATTTTTTCCATTTGAAAAACTTTCTCTTGATATTATTAAAATATCATCATATTCAATTTCTAATTCATCTAAAACCTCTTTCAAGGAAATATTTTTATCATCTAATAAGAAAATAGCTTCAACAAAGGTTTTTTCACTTCCAATTCTTATTAAATCCTTATTAAACTTGCTTCCTAAAACATAGTTTATAGAGTCAATTAATATAGATTTACCAGCTCCTGTTTCTCCAGATAAAATATTAAATCCTTCTTTAAAATCTAAACTTAACTTTTCTATTAAAGCAAAATTTTCTATAGATATTTGTAAAAGCATTGTTCACCTCCGACAAATACTAGTTAATCATATCCTTTATTCTTCTAACTAATTCACAAGCTTTTTCTTCATCTCTTAATAAAACAAATACAGTATTATCACCCGCAATTGATCCTGCTATTTCACCTAAACTTAAACTATCAATAAGTTCTGCTGCTGCATTAGCTGATGCACTTAAAGTTTTAACAACAACTATATTATTTACATTTTCAACATCTATAACTGTACTTTTAAATATACTTGTTAATTTATTTACTACATCATTTTTCTCATCTTTTATTAATGAATATCTATATTTACCAGTTATATCTTGAGTTTTTATTAATTTCAATGTTTTTATATCTCTAGAAACAGTTGCTTGAGTTACATCAAAACCAGCTAATTTTAATTCTTCTGCTAAATCCTCTTGAGTTTCTATAGCTTTCTTATTTATTATTTCTATAATTTTTGCATGTCTATTAGATTTCATTTTATGCCTCCTAATTTACTTCCTATCAAGTATTTTTGTTTTTAGTATTTTAAAATAACTATCATCTTTAAGAGTGATAATATTAAAATGCTCCTCACATTGTTTTATTGTTATATTATCACAATTGTTTAATCTTACAGACTTTTGTCCATCAATAGTTAAATATGCCTCTTCTTTAATACTTGGAATAATTTTAACTTCCCTTTCTCCACTTACTATCAAAGGCTTTCCATTTAATCCATGAGAGCAAATAGGAACTATTAATATTAAGTTAAGTTCAGGAGTTACTAATGGTCCTCCTGCTGATAAGGAATAAGCTGTAGAACCAATTGGTGTTGAAATTATTACTCCATCTCCTTTAAAAGATGAATATTCTTCTCCATCAATTAATACTGTATAATATATCATCCTTGATAAAGTTCCTCTTGCAATTACAACATCATTTAAAGCTTTATTATCTATAAACTTTTTCCCATTTATACTTGTTTCTATCATCATTCTTTTTTCTATTTTATAATTTTTAGCTTTAATATCCTTAAGTGCTAATTCTAAATCTTTAAATTCAACACTTGATATAAATCCAAGATTTCCTATATTTACACCTAAGATTGGACACTTTATATACCTTGAAAAATTTCTAGCTACCCCTAATATAGTTCCATCTCCACCTAATACTATTACTAATTCTAAATTCTCCATACATTTTTCATCATAACTATCTAAATGTCCCATTACAAAAATTTTTTCTGGATTTAAATATTCTTTTACCTTATCCTTAACAATCTTTTCTATAACCCCAGTACTATCCTTAGTTTTATTAATTATAATTCCTACTTTTTTCATTTAATCACTCTCTTTTTGTTATAGATTTTCATGTGATTTATTTACTACCTCTATTATTATATCATTATCAAACTCTATTTTCTCCTCTTTATCTTTTGATAAATAAATTAGATATTCTCTATTTCCTTCAGGTCCTTTTATAGGAGAATAGTCTAAACCTTTTATTACTAGGTTATTTTCCTTTGCAAAGTTTACTATTTTCTCTATAACTTCTATATGAGTTGCTGCTTCTCTTACAACACCCTTCTTACCAACTTTTTCTCTTCCAGCTTCAAATTGTGGCTTTATAAGAGCCATTACTTCACCTTTTTCATTTAATAGATTTAATACAGCTGGCATTACTGTTGTTAATGAAATAAATGAAACATCTATAGATGCAAAATCACATTCTTCTTTTACTTGTTCTTCTGTTACATATCTTACATTTGTTCTTTCTAAACAAACCACTCTAGGGTCTATTCTTAACTTCCAAGCAAATTGTCCATATCCAACGTCTATAGAATAAACCTTTGCCGCATTATTCTGAAGCATACAATCTGTAAATCCTCCAGTTGAAGCTCCTATATCCATACAGTACTTTCCTTCTAAATTTATATTAAATGATTTTATAGCTTTTTCTAGTTTAAAGCCACCTCTACTTACATAAGGTTGTTTTTCCCCTTTAAACTCTATATGAGCTTCTCTATCAACCTTTTCTCCACCTTTATCTACTCTTTTATCATCTACAAAGATTTCTCCAGCCATTATACTTCTTTTAGCTTGTTCTCTTGATTCAAAAAAACCTTTTTCAACTAAGAGAACATCTAGTCTTTCCTTTTTACTTGCCATACTTTCTCTCCTTAAATAGAACGTAATTCTATTGATATTTTAATTATTTCTTGTTTACTTATAAATATACAACTAGTATCATTTATTTAACTAAATTATTATATAACATTTTTTAAATTATAAATATGATTTTTATTTAATTTTTTTAAATAAACAAGCCCTAAATATAACTAATTAAAAACTCAAATTAAATATTTCATAAAATTTTAAAGAGAGTTTTTCTTAAATAGTAATTTTTAGGGCTAAATTATAATATTTAAATATTAATTTATTATTATAATAAATTAATTATTATATCTTTAATACTTTCTGGATCTAAACCATTTTCTCTATACAGTATATCTACTTTTCCATGTTCTATAAATTTATCATTGTATCCTAAATTTACAATAGTATTATTGTATTTCTTTGAATTTAAGTATGAAAGCACACTTTCACCAAATCCACCTTTTATAATACTATCTTCTATAGTAACTATTTTTAAATTTCTTTTTGCTAATTCATCTATAAGATTTTTATCTATAGGTTTTATAAATGTAGCATTTATAAGTTCTAGTTCTATATTTTTTTCTTTTTTTATTTTTTCCCAAGCTAAAAGACCATGTTGAAGCATTTTACCGTTAGCTATAATAGCTATTTTTTCACCTAATTTTATTCTTTCCCATTTTCCTAATTCTATTTTTTCAAGAGGTTCTAATTTTATATTAATATAATCTCCACCCCTTGGATATTTTACAGCTACAGGATTATTTTGTTCTAATGCCCATTTTAACATTGGTTTAACTTCTGACATAAGTTTAGGTGCCATTATTGTCATGTTAGGAATAATACCTAAATAAGAAGTATCAAAAACCCCTTGATGTGTTTCTCCATCTTCTCCAACTACTCCAGCTCTATCTATAGCAAAAACTACAGGAAGGTTTTGTATGCAAACATCATGAACTACTTGGTCAAAAGCCCTTTGTAAAAAAGTTGAATAGACTGCAAATACAGGTTTTAAGCCTGCTTTGGCCATTCCTGCTGCCATTGTAGTCGCATGTTGCTCTGCAATTCCAACATCAAAAAATCTCTTTGGATATTTTCCTGCAAAGTTTTTAAGCCCAGTTCCATCAGGCATAGCTGCTGTTATAGCTACTATTCTTTTATCCTCTTTTGCTATATCAATCATAGCTTCTCCAAAAGCATTAGAATAATTTTTAGAACCACTTTTTACAATTGTACCTGTTGAATAATCAAATGGTCCTACTCCATGAAATTTATTAGGATTTTTTTCTGCATAATCATATCCTTTTCCTTTTCTAGTTATAGTATGTATAACTACTGGCCCATCATCTTCCTTAGCTGTTTTTAAAACATCATTTAACATTTTAATATCATGCCCATCTATAGGACCAAAATACTTAAGTCCCATATCTTCAAAAAGCATACTTGGCACTACTAATTGTTTTATACCACCCTTTATTTTTCCTAATGATTGGGCTATATTTTTTCCAACATTACTATTGTTTAATGTTGCATGAATATCTGCCTTAAGTTTTTTATATCCTGGATCAACTCTAAGCTTACTTAAATGAACTGAAAGTCCTCCAACATTTTTTGAAATGGACATTTCATTGTCATTTAATATAATTATCATCTTAGTTTTATTATAACCTACATCATTTAAAGCTTCTAAAGCCATTCCTCCTGTTAATGCACCATCTCCTATTACTGCAACTATGTGTTCTTTTGTACCTAAAATATCTCTAGCTCTAGCCATTCCTACAGCTGCTGAAATAGAGGTACTACTATGACCTGTATCAAAGAAATCATATTTACTTTCACAAGCTTTTGGGAATCCACTTATTCCACCATATTGTCTTAAAGTATCAAATTGATTTTTTCTTCCTGTTAACATCTTATGAACATAACTCTGATGACCTACATCCCAAATAATTTTATCCTTATCAAAATTAAAATTTTTAAACAAAGATAGTGTAAGTTCTACAACTCCTAAATTTGAAGCTAGATGTCCACCTGTTTTAGATATATTATCTATTAAAAATTTTCTAATTTCCTGTGATAAAACCTCTAATTTATGGTTGTCTAAATTTCTAATTATGGATTGTCTTTCAGAATTATCTAATATTTCTAGCATATAATTATCAATCCTTTTCCCTAATTTTTTCTTACTAATAACATTGAAGTTAACATTTTTAGAGATTCTACATTTCCATCTATTCTATTTAATAATTCGATACAATCATTTGTTAATTCACTACATAATTCTTTACACTTTTCTATACCATAAATTGATACATAATTACTTTTTGAATTTTCTTCATCACTTTTTGCTGGTTTACCTAAAACTTCTGTGCTTTCTGTTACATCTAAAATATCATCTTTTATTTGAAAAGCTAAGCCTAATTTATCTCCAAATTCCCCTAATATTTTTAAATCTTCTAAGCTAGCTTCTCCCATAATAGCTCCAGATAATATAGATGCTTTAATTAAAGCACCAGTTTTATTAGAGTGCATATAATTTAGCGTTTCTAAATCTATTGATTTTCCTTCACTTATTATATCAACTACTTGCCCCCCAATCATACCATTAGCTCCAGCAGCTTCACTAATTACCTTTCCTGCTCTCATAGCCTTTTCACCTTTTTCTAAAGCAAAACTCATTAGAATTATCATAGCTTCATTTAAAAGTGCATCACCTGCTAATATAGCAATAGCTTCTCCAAATTTTATATGGTTAGTAGGCATTCCCCTTCTTAACTCGTCATTATCCATGGCTGGCAAATCATCATGTATTAAAGAATAACTATGAATCATCTCTATAGCCATTGCCATATCTAAAATTTCTAATGTATTTTCTTTATAAATAGAATAGGTTAGTAAATTCAACATAGGTCTTATTCTCTTTCCACCTACATTGATGCTATAAGCCATTGCTTCATAAATAAGCTTATTGAAACTTCCCTTCTGATGAAAATAATCCTCAAGAGCTTTGTCTACCCTTTCTTTTAATACTTGTAGATTCATTACTCTTCTCCTCCAAAATTATGTTCTACTCCATTACTTACTATTTTAATTTTACCTTCCATAGAATTCAACTTTTTATACAACTTATTTAAAAGTTTAACTGCTTCTTCATAACTTTCTATAGATTTTTCTAGTGATAACTCACCAGATTCCATTGACTCTATTATTTCTTCTAAGTTTTTATATACTTCCTCATAGCTTTCTGCTTTTCTTGCCATATTATATATACCTCTACTTTAAAATTTCAAAAACTCCACTTACTTTTCCATCAGAAAGATTTAATTCTAATTCTGTTTTATCACTTAATTGTGAAACTCTGTCTACAACATTACCTTCTTTGTCTTTAATAACAGAATAACCTCTATTTAATATGTTAAGTGGATTTAGATTGATTAAAATATTATTTTTATATTTTATTTTTTCTTTCTCTGAATCAATTCTAAAACTTATTAATGTATCTAAGTGTTCCTTTATCTTTAAAAGTTCATCAGATTTATTAATTATAATTTTCTTAGGGTTATTAAGTTCAATTATTCTTTTACACTTTTCTAATTTCGAAATTTCTTTTTCTATTATTCTATCCATATCTTTCTTTAGTATAAGTTTAATTTTATTAATATTTTCAACTTCATCTTCTAAGCTTGTTACAGCTACTTCTCCAGCAGCTGTTGGAGTTGCTGCCCTTAAATCACTAGCAAAATCACATATAGTAAAATCAGTTTCATGGCCTACACCAGATATTACTGGTATATTACTATTATATATTTCATAAGCTAATTCCCTACTATTGAAAGCCCAAAGTTCCTCTATTGAACCTCCACCTCTACCTATTATTATGGTATCAACAGAATTGTTTTCATTAAAAAATCTTATTCCTTCTATAAGAGTATCTTCAGCACCTTCGCCTTGTACTTTCGCTGGATATAAAACAATATCCACCGATTTATTTCTTCTCTTAATTACTCTTATTATATCTTTTATAGCAGCTCCTGTTGGTGAAGTTATAACACCTATTCTACTAGGAAATTTATTTATCTTTCTCTTATAAGCTAAATCAAAAACTCCTTCTTTTTCTAGTTCTTTCTTCATAGCTTCATATTTCTCAAATAATTCCCCAATTCCAAATTTACTTATCTCTTTACAATAAAGTTGATAAGATCCATCTTTTACATAAACAGATAATCTTGCTTTTACAGTGACTTCCATACCATTTTCCATTAAAAAATTTAAATTTTCAGCATCATTTTTAAACATTATACAGTTTATTTTGCTATCCTTATCCTTTAATGAAAAATATATATGACCACTTGAATGGAATTTTAAATTTGATATTTCTCCCTTTACAGATAAATTATTTAATATAAAATCATTATCTAAACTTCTTTTTAAATAACTATTTACATCTGTAACAGTTAAAGTTTTTAGTTTCATAACTTATTTTAGTCCCTCACAAAAATTTTTAAATAATAACGTAGTAGTCAATGCCCCTACTCCTCCTGGTACTGGTGTTATTAGCTTAACTTTATCAATAACATCATCAAAATCAACATCACCAGTTATTTTTCCATCTATTGGAGTTGTTCCAACATCTATGACAATTGAATTTTCACTTACATAAGAACTATCAATAAACTTAGGTTTTCCTATAGCAACAACTAATATATCTGCTTTTTTAGTAAATTCTTTAATATCCTTAGTTTTTGAATGGCATATAGTTACTGTTGCATTTTCATTTAAAAACATTTGAGCAAGTGGTTTGCCAACTATATTACTTCTTCCAATTATGACAACATTTAAACCCTCTATTTTTATGTTATATTCTTTTAATAAAGTTATTACGCTATAAGGAGTACATGGAACAAAACTCTTTTTACCTTTATAAAATCTTCCAACACTAGCATCACTAAGACAATCTAAATCCTTAGCTGGATCTATTAAATTAGTAATCTCTTCTTCATCTAAATGTTTAGGTAGTGGTAATAAAAGCATTATTCCACCTACTTTTTCATTTTCATTTAATGAAATTATTAATTCCTTTAGTTCATCTTTAGATATATCCTCTTTTAGTCTTATTTTTTCAAATTCAACATCCAAGTTTTTTGCTAATTTCTCTTGAAAATCTTGATAATATATTGAACCTCCATCATTTCCAACAAGTATAGAACTTATTCTTTTATTAGCTTTATTACTAATCTCCTTTTTTATTTTTTCTTTTAATTTTGATGCTATTTCTTTTCCATTAATTATTTGTCCCATAAACTCTCTCCCTTCTAATACTATAAATTTTTATATATTTTATCTAAAACTCCATTTATGAATGAGATAGATTTTTCTTCTGAAAACTTCTTACAAAGTTCTATAGCTTCATTTATTGAAACCTTAGCAGGGATATCTTCTTTATGCATCATTTCATAAACTGCCACTTTTAAAATAGCTAAATTAACTTTTGCTATTCTATTTATTTTCCAGTTTACTAATTGTGCACTTATTTTTTCTTCTATTACTTCCTTATTTTCAGCAATTCCAACTAGAGATGTTTTTATGTATTCTAAATCTAAATTATTTTTTGATATCTCTTCATCTTCCATGAACATATCAAAAACATCTTGTGCATTGTCTCCTATAATTCCCATTTGATAAACTAATTGTAATAGATATTCTCTTGATTTTTTTCTGTTCATATTGTCCTCCTAAGTTTTAAACTTATTTTTATACTGTTTTATTTATATATATAAAATTTACTTTTGTCAACAATGAAACACCCTCTGCTTTTTTCAGAGGGTGATAATTATTTATTGTCTATTTCATTGTTTTCTTCTTCTTTCAAAACAATTATGTTCTGTACCAAAACATTTACAGTTCTTACTTTCAATCCTGTAATTGCTTCAACTGTCCTCTTAATGTTATCTTGCACTTGAGATACTATATCAGGTATTTTTACACCATATTGGACTGTTATTGCTATGTCTATTGTAGCTTCTTCATTTTCCATGCTTACCTTAACAGATTTTCCTAAATGCTTTTTACCCTTTAACTTTTGAGTTAATCCTTTTGCTATACTTTCTTGATCAAAGATTCCGTCAACCTCTGATGCAGCTGTTGCGGCTATAACACTTATTACTTCATCAGAAATTTTTACTATCCCTAAATTAGCATTGTCTTTATTTAACTCATCCATAAGTGAACCCTCCTATCAGTTTGAATAAAAACTGTTAATTATAGGTTCATTATAACAAATATATTATTACAATACAATTAATTATTTAGCTAGTTCTATTTGAACATCATATATTTGAGAAACATTTTTCACCATATCTTGAATTTCCATGGTTTCCTTTTCTGTTAATTTTCCATCCTTCTTAACAACTACTCTTGCACTATCATCTTGAATAAAACATACTGCCTCAGCAAATCCCTTACTCTTTATGTTCAACTCAATTCTACTTTCATTACTTGAATTAGTAGTTTTCTTAGTTAATTCCTCTGTTGCTTTTGCTTTTTGATCCTTTGATGTATTTTCATCAGCTATTATTGCTCTTAAAGTTTGAACTGCCTTTTGATCTTCTTGTTCCTTTGTACTCTTTAGTTCATAAAAATAATCATTAGAAGCCTCTTCACCTTTCTTTTTATCTGTAGCTCCATTCTTTTCTTGTTCCTTATCAGTTTCTTTCACCGCTGCTGTATATTGTCCATTTTCAACTAATTGAGTATTTACTCTATGAGCTAAAAGTCCAACACAAATTATTCCAACTAATAATGTTAATAATATCCCTGCTTGTTTTGGTTTTATACCATTATTCATAACCTAAACCCCTCCAAAAAATTAATTCATATCCATAGGTAATACATTTACTTTTTCTAAACTTATGTCATATAAGCTAGCTACTGCTTTTGTTATTTCATATTTTATTTTTTGTTCTTTTGCCCCTTCTGCAACAATCATCACACCTATTACTTTAGGTTTTTCTGTTTTTAAAATTAGAGGTTCATCTCCCTTGCTTCCTGAAGTAACAACTACCTTTTCTCCTCCTGTTTCTTGCTTTGTAAATTTCTTACCACCTGAATTATCAGATTCTTCTACATTATTTGTTTGTGTATTTTTATCTACTGCTGGTATCTTTTCTTCACTTCCATCAAAGGTTAGCTTAACGGTTACCTTACCAACACCATTTATTTTTCCTAAGATCTCTTCAAGCTCTTTTGTTTGAACTCTTTCATATTCCTCTTTCGTTATTTCTTCTCCCTGTGCATCAACAACTGTTGCTTGATTATTAGGATTAGTATTCTTATTCTTAGATATATTATTTACATTAATAAAATATGACAATGAAAAATATATGAGAAGTAATACTAAAAGTGCAATTATCAATGGTGCTACTTTCTTATTCTTCATTATTTTTTCAAGAAACTTACTTAATGAATTTTTCTCCATTCTTACACCCCTTATTTTTCTATAACTTTTATTAAATCTTCACTTATTTTTAATTCATCACTAAGACTTTTCTTTATTTCATTATTAAATTCAGTTTCTTTAATTTCTATTTCTTCATTTGGATTAACTATTATAGGTTCAAAAGATCCTTTATTTCTAGATATGACTGTAACTGAGTTTATATTAGTTTCGTAGCTATTAAAATCTATTTTTCCATCTATTTCTACTTTAAAATCTTTATCTTCATATTTTTCTCTTAAAAATTTTTCACAATTACTTTTTAGACTATATAAAACATACTCACCATTTTTCTCACCCTTATAACTTTCCTTCCCATCCGCCTCACTTTCCATCTCCTCTAAGGCCATCTTTACTTGTTCTCCTATATTTTCACTTGAGGTTAAAAATTTTAAAATAGGAGTTAATATAACAGCTAATACTATAAGACCTAAAACAAAGCTTTGATATTTTTTAAAGCTATTATCTGGAAATATAAGTTCTACTGCTGATATAAAAACTATTACTGTGGTGAGAGTTATAATAAAGCTATTTAAATTCTCCATCTTTAACCTCCAACTATAAATTTGCCTGCTGATGCCATTATAGCTATAACTATAAAAAATATTACACTAACACTTAAAACTGCTGAAAATAACATTGTCATAGAATCACCAACAGAACTTATAGAATTGACCATTCGTTTATCTGCCACAGGTTCTACTAAGGCAGCTACTATTCTGTAAGAAAATATCATAACTATCAACTTTATGAGTGGATATACTAATATGCCTATAACTATAATTAATCCAACTGAACTTATAGCACTTTTAAGCAATAATGAATATCCTGCAATAGTACTAATAGCATCCGAAAAAGCTTTTCCCACTATAGGTATAAAATTATCTATAGCAAATTTTGCTGTTTTTAATGTCACTGCATCTATAGTACTTGAGGTTATTCCCCTTATAGCTATAAGTGCCACAAATATTGTAAGAACTCCTCCTTGAAGCCACATAGCAATTTGTTTTATAAGCTTACATAACTTGTCTATCTTATAAGTTTCAGAAATGTTGTTAACAAATTGAAGAACAAAATAAGCAAGAATCAAAGGAAAAATTACATACATGTAAATCTGAGGTGTTAAGGACACAAGCATTAACACTATAGGGTCTAATGTCAATGCAGTTACAGCTCCTCCAGCTGTTCCTATTAAAAATACCAATACAGGCATCATTACAGCCATAAAGTCCATTAAATTTTGCAATACATCCTTAGCAATTCCTAAAGCAACTAAGAAACTACTTGTAAGTAACATCATCATAACCGAATAACAAGCAAAAAAAGCTACATTAGATAAACTATTACTTTTAAAAGCATCCTGTAGATTTCTCATAAGTGCCCCTATTATAGCTATTATTAAAACCGACATTAAAAGCTTTATTGTTACATTAACTTCCCTTAGACTGTAATTTATTAAAGTTTTCACTATAGCCCCAAAACTTATTGTTCCTTCACCATTAGTTAAAAAATTTTGTACATATTCTTTAACTGAAATATTTCCAATTAACTCACTATCTAAATTTAATCCATTTACATAGTTATAAAACTCTTCTATAGTACTATTATTTTCAATATCTTCCTTAGCCTTATTAAGTTCTTCTGATTGTTCTTCCACCTGTTTATTATTTTGTCTTTCTTTCTCATTTGCTTCTACTCTAGAAGCATTAAAATTAAGAATTAAAAAAGAAATTAAAATTAAGTTTATTATTTTTTTAAACATGGTTACACCTACATTATTTTTAAAATTGAATTTAATACGGCCATAAGTATTGGAATAGCTAATATTAATATCATTATTTTCCCTGAAAATTCAACCTTCGCAGCCAAACTACCAGCTCCAGCATCTTTACATAACTCTGAACAAAAAGAAGCTAAATATGATATACCAAGTATTTTTAAAACTATTTCTATATAAGCTATGTCAACTCCTGAATCTGTTGCTATTTCTCTTATAAATCCTAAGACTTCACTTATTTTAGGAACCATAAATATAAAAATCATTATCCCTGCAACAATTAAAATATTCACTGCAAAAGATTGTTTATGTTCCTTTAAAAACATATAGAAAAATAAAACTACTAAGGCAAATGCTACAATTTTTATTATATCCATACCAAACACCTATAACATAAACATTGTTTTTACTGAATTGAATAAATTACTTATTAAAACTACAACCATAGTTAAAATTATTACTATCCCTGTCAAATTTAATATTGTAGCTATTTCATTTTTACCACTTGCTGTGAGAACCTTATCTAATATAAGTAATATTATTCCAATCCCACCAATTCTAAATATCAAACTTAAATCTAACATTTTTCTCCCCCCAAACTACTACACCAAAAATATTGCTAACATAATTCCAAAGCCAATACCTAAAGCTCTATATATTTTAGTATTTTTTTTACAGTCTTTATGAGCCTCTTCTATTACTCTATTTATTTTTTCTTTTGCAAATCTAAAAATCTGTTCTTGTCCATAAATATCTGTTTCTCCAAGAGATTTAGATAAATCTAATAAAATAGTAAAATCATTATCATTTAAACTAAAATTCTCCCTTTCCTTACTAATCATTGATTGAAAAGTATCATATACACTTCTACTAGTTCCTTTAGTAAGTTCTTCTCCAACAGATATAAATAGCTTACTTAAAGGTTCCTTAGCTCTTTTTCCCATTTCTATAATTGTTTCTGGAAGACTACTATAGTTATAAATAATTTCATTTTCTATATCTATTAGTATTCTTTTTAATTCTGTTAACTCTAAAAATCTTCTTTTGTAACCTTCTCCATATATATATCCTATTAGTGAACATATTATTACTATTAGACTTAATATCAATGCTTTTAACATTTTTATACCTCTTTTACTTTATAGAGTAATTATTGAATCTACTGTACCAATTCCATTTTTATTGCTTAAAACAATAATTTTCTTTATCATTTTATTATCTAATATATCTTTAAAAACAGGACGTTTATAAATATCCTCAGCTTCATTTCCATGAATAGTTACTATAACATTAACCCCAGAATTATATGCCATTATTAAAGCTTCCACATCTTTGTTAGTTCCTATTTCATCACAAACTATTACCTCTGGAGACATAGTTCTTATAGCCATTATTATTCCTTGACTTTTAATACAGTTGTCATAAATATCAGTTCTTATTCCTACATTCATCTGAGGAATTCCTCTATAGCAAGAAGCTATTTCACTTCTTTCATCTATTACAGTAGTTCTTTTTCCTTCAAAATTAAGTGGAGAATACCCATTTGAAATATTTCTTGTTATATCTCTTAATAATGTTGTTTTACCACACTTAGGAGGTGAAATTATTATAGTATTGTTAACTTTCTTATCATTTATTATTTCTTTCATAAGTTTATTTGAACAGCCTATAACTTCTCTTGCCACTCTTATATTTATAGATCCTATATGTTTTATGGTTTTCACTATCCCATTTTCAATTACACATTGTCCAGAAATCCCAATTCTATGTCCTCCCTCAATGGTTATATAGCCTTGTTTTATTTCTTCTTCAAATGCATAAATAGAATAATTACTTACTCTTTGCATAATGCTCTTCATATCTTCTTGTGTTACTCTATAACTTTTTATTTCTTCCTTATTATTTTTAAGTATAATTATAGGCTTTCCTATGGCAATTCTTATTTCTTCTATAGCTTTAAAATCCTTCTGAGATTTTATTTCATCAATTATAGGTTTGGATAAAAATCTAATTATTCTATCCAAGTTATCCCTCCTTTCTTACTACAATAATTAATATTACTTTACATAAGAAAATATTACTTAAATAAAAAAAATCCCTAAAAAGGGATAAAAAAAACCCATGGATGTTAAGCCACAGGTTTAAAGTTGTATTTCTTTTGTACAATATGGACATGATAAACTTTCTTTGTTATCTAAAGCTGATTTTTCAACATATAAAGGATTATTGCAGTTTGAACATTTGATTTCAATATATTCATCCTCATACTCTTCAAGTTCTTCAAAAGTTACTTCTTCAAATAACTCTTCTTGCACCTCTGATAAATCATCATTTATTAAAGAAAGATCTTCTGTAACTGATTCAAGATTTACTTGAATTGCTTCTACTTCATCAAATAATTCATTAACTACTTCTAATAATTTCTTATTGAAGGGATTATTTAATTCTTTATTACTTTCTAGAATTTCTTTCAAATTCTCTAGATTTTTTCGTACATTATCCATTCTATACACTTCCTTATAATAAATATGCTAAGTCCATGAAGAACTTAGCATAAAATTTATTTTAAACTCTTTCCATGTATTCGCCAGTTCTAGTATCTATTCTTATAGTAGCACCTTCTTCAACAAACATAGGAACGTTAACAACTGCTCCAGTTTCAACAGTTGCAGGTTTTAATGCATTTGTAGCAGTATTTCCTTTAACTCCTGGATCACATTGAGTTATTAATAATTCAACAAAGTTTGGAGCTTCTACTGAGAATGCTTCACCTTTGAAGAATTTGATTATTGCTGTCATATTTTCTTTTAAGAACTTAATTGCACCTTCAACTTTTTCATAGTTTAATGGGATTTGTTCATAAGTTTCATTATCCATGAAGTAGTATAACTCTCCATCTGAGTAAAGGTATTGCATTTCTTTTCTTTCGATAACTGCTTCTTGTAATTTTTCAGTTGGGTTGAAAGTTCTGTCTATAGCTCCACCTGAAATAACGTTTCTTAATTTAGTTCTTACGAAAGCTGCACCTTTTCCTGGTTTAACATGTAAGAAATCTAATACTGTGAAAACTTGTCCATCTAATTCAAAAGTTGTTCCTTTTCTTATATCACTTGCTGATATCATTGAGTATCCCTCCAAAATCTATTAATTCCTTTATAGTATAACCTCATCTAATATAAATAATTCAAAAACTTTTATATATCTGATATATTTACTATAAATGTATTCGCTTTACTGTCTGATTACATGAATGTAACAACCATTATTTTATCAAATGCTACATATAAATGCAATTATTTTCAGTAAATTTATATTATATAGGCTAAGACTTACTTCACCATTCTAATTAAATTTTCACTATTCTTATCTAGAAATATCTTACTATTTATCCTTATAGAATATTGGAATATTATAAATACTAATCATTAAATAAATGTAGAATTAATTTAGTTAGAGTTTTGACTCCATCTGAATACTTAGTCGTAGTTATCTCATAACTAACATATATTTTTAATTAGTAACTTAGCATTTCTAACTAATAATTTTTAAGTTAATCACTTAGTTAAAAATACTAAGTCTTTTTATATTATTTACTTTAAGTTACTCTAAAAAAATATACTTTTTATTTGATTAAATATCAATTTATGTTAAATTCAACGTACATAATACTTTCTCCAAGTTCCCATTTATCTTATAGTCTTGTATAGATACTTCTTTTTCAGATAAACCATTTAAATATTCTTTTAAATCTTCATAAGTACCTTCAAAATTTACAATAGCTTTATAAGAGTCATTATTTTTATTTATACTTTCTATTTTAATATTTTTATGTTCTATTATTCCCTTAAAGTCTTTTAATGATATATTTTTAGTTTCTTTTTTCTTCGTCATTTCATCTTTTTCATTTAAGAGCATTTTTTCATTTTCTTTTTGCACTAAACTATTGTAAGTGAATGCTTCATAAAAAAGAAGTATTAATAAAGCTATAAGCAATATATAAATTTTTTCACCCTTCATATTATTTCTCCTCTCACCTGAATATAACTTTCATCATTATTGTAATTAATATTTGTAATATTAAGTTTCTTTAAATTTGATAACTCTAAAATAAACCAATCACTATAAATCCCCTCAATTTTGAAGGATAAATTATTTCCTTGGAAATTTAAGTCATAAACCCTACTTTCTTTTAATATATTTTCTAAAAATCTTATTTTTTCTAAAATAACTGCATTATTATTTCCTTCTATCTCTTTTTCTTCTTCAATATTTGTTTTTGCTCTTTTTTCTTCTAAATCTTTTACTCTTTTTTTATTTATAGAATTTATATTCAACAATACTATATTTATCATTAGAATTAAAATAATCATTATTTTTGCAAATTTTATTCTCTTATGATTAAAATTCTCAACATATTCATTACTATTAAAGTTTTTGTTTTTCTTTAAAAATATTTTTATCCCCTCCACTCAATATATAACTTAACTTTTCCTTCTTATAGCTATATATTAAAAAAGCATCTTTTTTACTTTCTATAATATTTATATCACTATTAAAATTTTTCTTTATTTCTTCTATAAGCCCAATATAGTAATCATATAAATTCTTTTTATTACAATTGCCTACATAAATAAGTCTACCTTTCAAATAAAATTTAAAGATATAATTACTACTTTCTTTAACTAAATCCAAATAAATATTACTACTAAACAAACTAATTAAATTTTCAGGAAAAGGCATTTTTATCTGCTTCGTTTTTACATGCTCCATGTCATTTTTGTTTATATAATATATAATTAAATATTTTTTCTTTTGAAATCTTATAATTTCATAATGAGTAAGACCATTAAAATCTTTAAAAACTTCTTCCAAAATGACTTTTATATTTTTATTTAAATGTACTATTTTTATAAAAATATTTTCATTTAACTTGTTTTTCTCTTTATGTCTTTTTAACATTGCTTGTTCTCCTTTCAAAAAATATAGTTCCATTTTCTTTAAGAAGTTCTTTATAATATACTTCTGTTTTCTCATTAGTACTTTTATTTATGACCTTTAAAAGAAATAAAGCGCTTTTGTCATTATATTTCATTTCATAAATTTTTGATGAGCTCTCTAAAAAATAGCTTTCATTTACAACAGATTTAAAGTCTAATTCCCCTCCTAATAATTTTTCATTTATTGTTCTTTCAAACTCTTTCACTACATCATAATAAGCATAATTTTTTTTATAATTTTTTAATTTATCTCCTCTTCTTAAAATACTACTTTCTCTAAGAGTTGAAATATATAATGAAGTAACTACAGATAATATTAAAGTTAACCATAAAACTAATGAAATTGTTACAAAACCCTTTTTATTTTTCATAAACAAGATTCTCCATTTCACCGTCCTCAAATTCAATTGTTATATATATTAAATTATTCTTTTCTTCTGCTTCAAAATTTTTTACATATTCAATTAAAGTTTTTTCTTCACCAACAAAAAATAAAGCTCCGTCTAAAGTATGTTTATAAAGTCTTTTATAAATAATTTTATCTTTTATGGAAAATCTATCTCTTAATATCATTTTATCTTTTTTGTAATAGACATCTATAGTTGTATGAAAAATTTTTATATCTACTATTTCTCTACTTTTTAAAGCTCCATCAAAATGTAAATCAAAATCAACTAAAGCTATTTTTTTATCTTTATTCTTTAATTCTTTCTTATAAACCTTATTCATAAAAAGACTTAGATTCATAACAAAAATTATTAAAAATGATACCAAAGATAAATATAGCAACAACTCTATTAATAAATACCCTTTTCTTTTCATTAAATACCTCTGTATTTTATAAATCCAACTTCGTCTTTATAATTATTAAATTGTAAATCACATTCTATATATCCATCTTCTTTATTTATAATTAATCTATTAGAATTTCCTGACTTTTCCTTAACTATACATTGAATTATATTTTTATTTTTAACCTCTTCCTTATCTTTGAGATTTATATAATATTCTCCACTTTCAAAGTTATTTAAGCTATTATAATCAGTATTATTTTCTAATTCTTGTACAATAAAATAAATAAATTCATTATTATCTCTCTTTTTTCTTAAATTTATATAACCTTGAAACATAGAAAATATCACTAATGTAAATATTGATATTACAGCTGATCCTACAGCTATATCTATTAATAAATATGCTTTTTTCTTCATCTCTTAAATCCTCTAATTTATTTTTATAGTATGCTTTTCATCTAAGCTATCCAAAAATGTAATACTGGTACTTTTATTTGTAAATCCATTTTGATTTATCTTTATTTCAAAATCCCTTCTAGCTTTTAAATTTTTAAGACTAAGCTCCTTTTTTTCATAAGGGTTACTAAGTATTAATTTATCATTTTCTGCTAGATAAATTACTTCACTCATTACATTAAAATCTCTTGAAATTAATTTACCTTCCAAAATAAATTGTTCTATTTCTAATAATTCATCCTTTATTTTTATCTTTTTCTCTTGTTTTTTCAAATACATAGTTGAAAGAGGAAATAAAGTAATTATAATGGATAATAAACTTAAATATATTATTACTTCCATTAAGGTCATTGCTTTTTTTCTTTTATACATAATTCATATACTCATACATAGGTATAAAAACCATTAATACTAATGAAAGGACCATAATACCTAGAAATAATATAGCTATAGGCTCTATATAAAAAATAGCTTTATTTATTCTTCCATTTAGTTGATATTCTAATAATTCGCTTAGTTTTCCTAAACTTTCTTCTAAATTTCCACTTTCCTCACCAGTTCTTAAAAGACTTTCGCTTAATTTAGATATTCCTTTAGTATTAATCATTGCTTCAGTTAAAGATAATCCACTATGCAATCCCTCATCTATATTGTTTAGAGAAAATTTCAAATGTTTCTCCTTAACAGAACTTTTTAACTTATTTATAGCTCCTGTTATGCTTAACCCTCCTTTTATTATCATATTTATTACCAATATTAAATTCATTTCTCTATAGTTTTTTACAATATGGAATCGCCCTAATAAATCTTTTCCTGCAAAAATTTCTTTAAGCAATAAAAATATTAATACAATTAAAGAAATTATAGATAGAATCATTATTGCTGGATTTATTTCTTCTACAATTCTACTTATAAATAACATTGCTTTTGTAAAAATACTCAATTCTCCACTCATATCTTTATACATATCTGCTAAAGTTGGGATTACAAAAATAACTATAAGAAAAAATACACCTATCATAGTACTTATAAGCATTACTGGATAAGCTAAATTTTTCTTAATTTCTTTTTTCATTTTATTACTCTTTTCAAAATGGTTAGATAAAATAGCTAATATATCTTCTAATCTTCCACTTTCTTCTGCCATTATTATCATGTCCACAAAATTATCAGTAAATAATTCTCTTTCTTTGGAAAATGCTTCACCTATTCCTTCTCCTAAATTAATAGAATTTTCTATTCTTTCTATAGCATTTAAATATTCTTTTCTTTTAATAGTTACCTTTATAAGTTCTAAAGACTTTTTTATAGAAATCCCTGACTTTATATACAAACTTAATCCATTGGCTATTAAAAATATACTTTCATAATGAGGCTTATTTTTTTGGAATTTCATACTCTAATTCTCCCTCTCTAAATAATAAATAATCATCTATAGAAATTTCACCTTTTCGCATAGCTTTTTCTGCTGAATTTACTAGATGAACATTATGAATATTAGATAAATTCTCAAAATCTACATTACTAAAATCCATTACATGAGAAATCATTATTCTTCCCTTATATCCACTATTAGAGCACCTCTTACACCCTTTTGCTCTATAAACATCTATAAGCTTTTTCTCATCTGTTAAATCATTTATTTTTATTTTTTCTTTACATTCATCACATAACTTTCTTATTAATCTTTGTGCTATAGCTCCTTTTAAACTCTGTTTTAATAAGTAAGGTTCTACCCCCATGTCTAAAAGCCTGTAATAAACATCCATTGCACTATTAGTATGTATTGTCCCTAGAACCTTATGTCCTGTTATTGCTGCTCTAACTGCTATTTTAGCTGTTTCTTCATCCCTTATTTCTCCTATTAATATTATGTCGGGGTCTTGTCTCAATAATTGCTTTAGTCCCTTTGAAAAATCATAACCTATTTTTTCATTTACATTACTTTGTACAATTCCATCTATAGTAAATTCAACCGGATCTTCAATAGTACTTATATTTTTACTTTCCTTATCATAAGAATTTACAAATGCATATAAAGTTGTTGATTTTCCACTGCCTGTTGGTCCATTTACTAAAATTATTCCATTATTTAAATTAAGTAGTTTATCAATTACCTTCCTTTGATTTTCACTAAAATTCAAGTTATCTAAATTTATTAAATCAACATTTTTATATAATATCCTCATAACTATTTTTTCACCACATATTGTTGGCATAGTAGAAATTCTTATATCATAATATTTATTATTTTCACAAAACCTTAACTTTCCATCTTGAGGCTCTAATTTCTTTGAAATATCTAAGTTTCCTAAAACCTTTATTCTATTTATAATCTTGTTATATAATTTTGTAGTTATTTTATTTTTTATAACTAATCTTCCATCTATTCTAAACCTAATATAAGCATAATGCTCATAAGGCTCTATATGTATGTCACTGCTATTTTCTTCTATAGCTCTTTTTAAAATATAATCTAATTCATCCTCATCCTTAGTTTCACTTCTCTTAATATAATAACTATGAACAAATTCCCTCACTATATCATGCTCTATTTCTTTTAGTTGAAATTCATTGTTAAATATTATTTTTAAATAGGATAACTTTTCTTCAGTTATTTTATCTGTAAAAAATGTATGCTTTTCTTCACCTTGAATAGCTATTAAATCCATTTCTATAGCTATTTCTTTGTTTAATTGTTCCATAGCCTTTACATCTATATTTCCTAACTTCATTAATTCATCACCCCTCATAAAACATTATTACCATTTTGTGTAAATATAAACATATGAAAAAATTTTTAATACAAAAAGCAGATAAGCTCCATGGCTTATCTGCTTTTTCTACAATAATATAATTTCCTTCTGTTCCTTCTACTATAGATACAGAACTATCTTTGGGATTAACCTTATATATATTTCCTTTTGCTAAATCCTCATCATATCCTTCAAAATATATTTCTCTATTTATTATTTCTATTCCAGCTTTTATATTTATATTTTTGGGAAAATTAAATGTTAATCGATTTAATCTTTTATTTCCTAAATCATAAGAATATATAGATTCTTCACTATTTTTCTTTCTTCCTAAAAAATAATATTTATTATCTAGATATCTTCCTTTGTCTATAATCTCTATTTCATCAGTTAATTCTTCTATTTTTTTGCTTTCTATATTAACCTTTATAAGCTTTTTAGTTCCCTTTGAATTTGTTTTAAGGACTAAGATTTCATAATCTCTTAAAACATCCATATATTTAACAACTCCATTTATTTCTCTTATTAAATGGTACTCTCTTTCTTCTGGATTATAAATAAATATAGCATTTTTTTTATCTTCTTCTCTTGTTCCATAAGTGACCAATCTTCCATCTTCTAAAAACTTAATCATATTTCCTGATGGTAGTATGTCTTCTTTTAATTGATCTCTTTTATTGTTTTTCACATCAAATATTTCATAATTATAATTTTTAGATTTAAAAATTATATAATCTCCCATTGGACTTATTTTAACATCCTCTAAATCACCTGAAAGATTTAATGTTGTTAATAATTTCTTCCCTATGTATACATCTAACTTAAATTTAATATCTTCATTTCTCAAAAACACAAATATACTTTGTGATGCATTGTAAGATTTTAAAGTCCCTTTTTCTTCAATATCTAATTCAATTATTTCTTCATCAGTGATAGTTTTATGCTTAACTCCATCCTCATCAATTTTAATTATTACATTTTCTTGCCATTCAAAAGGCTTATTTTCCACTTTATTTTCTTTTTTAAAAGGAATGTTGATAAGTAGGATAACAAAAAAAGCTAAGAGTCCCCCTAAAAAAAAGCTTTTTTTCATTACTTTTCCTCCAAGTTTATAAATTAACTAATCACTGGTATCTATAATACTCTAGGTTTATTGCCTATCATTAACCTTAAATGTTATACTCTAATATATAATAGTTTTACTTAAATATATGCAAAGTAAAACTTTATTAGTCAAGAAAGGATGATACTTATGGCTTTAGATGGTATTTATATACACAGTTTAATAGATGAACTAAAATCTAATTTAATAGGTTCTAAAATAGATAAAATAAATCAACCAGAGAAGGATGAAATAATTTTAAATATTAGAGGTAAAGATAATAAGAAACTTCTTATTTCCTCCAGTTCTACCTATCCTAGAATACATTTTACTACAATCAGTAAAAATAATCCATTACAACCTCCAGTATTTTGTATGGTTTTAAGAAAATATCTTACAAGTGGAAAAATCATTGATGTAAGTCAAGTTGGATTTGATAGAATAATTAAAATTTCTGTTCAAACAACAGATGAACTTGGATTTGAAAGTATTTATGGTTTAATCATTGAAATAATGTCAAGACATAGTAATATAACTCTTGTTAGAGCTCGTGACAATAAAGTCATGGAAGCAATAAAACATATAACTCCAAATAAAAATAGTTATAGAGTATTATATCCTGGTGTTGATTATGTTTATCCCCCAGCATCTGAAAAACTAAACTTATCAGATTTTTCAAAAGAAGATTTAGATAATATCACAAAAGATATTGATGAATTCACCGAAGGATTCTTTTCTAAAATAATAACTGGTGTAGGTAAAAATTTATCAAAAGATTTATTTCTAAACTTTAATAATCAATATGAAGTCTTTAATTCTTCTAATATTTTTGAATTTTTAAAAGAAGTTGATAAAAATATATTTAATGAAAAAAGACATTTAATCTTTTTAAAAGATGATAAAATAGTAGATTTCTACTTTAAAGATTTAAAGATTTTTAAAGATTATAAAATTGAAGAATATACAAACCATAGTGAACTTTTAGATAATTTTTATTCTAAAAAGGATAAACAAGATAGACTTCATGGAAAAAGTGTTGATTTACAAAAATTAATAAATACCAATATAGATAGATGTCTTAAAAAAATTAAAATATTAAATAATACTTTAGAAGAATGTAGCAAAAAAGATATCTATCAAATAAAAGGAGAATTATTAACTTCATATATATATAGTATAAATAAAGGAGATAAAAAAGTAAGTCTTTTAAACTACTATAATAGTGAAGAAGAACAATATATTGATATAGAATTAGATGTTAATAAAACACCTGCTGAAAATATTCAAAAATACTTTAAAAAATACAATAAACTAAAAACAGCAGAAAAAGAAGCTACAAAACAGTTAGAAATAACAAAATCTGAACTTGAATACTTAAATTCTGTAGCTACAAATTTAGATAATGTTGATAATTACGAAGATATAGAAGAAATAAAAAAAGAATTAATTGAAAGCTCTTATATAAAATTCAGAAAAAATAATAAAAAGAAAAAAGATAAACTTAGCAAACCAATGCATTTTCTTTCATCTGATGGAACTGATATTTATGTAGGAAAAAACAACATTCAAAATGATTACTTAACATTAAAATTTGCTGAAAATAACTATACTTGGCTTCATACTAAAGAAATACCAGGTTCTCACGTTATTATAGCTTCCTTTAATGTATCAGATGAAACTTTACTTGAAGCTGCAACCTTAGCTGCATTCTATAGTAAAGGTGCTGGTTCTACAAAGGTTCCTGTAGATTATACTCTAGTTAAAAATGTAAAAAAACCATCTGGTGCTAAACCTGGAATGGTTATTTATACAACTAATAGAACTTTATTTATAGACCCACCAAAAGAATTAACAATAAAAAAATTAAACTAATTTAAAACCTAAAAAATAAATAAAAAGATGATGTATCAAAATTATAAGATACATCATCTTTTTTATTATTTACCAAAATATTGATAGTAATAACATAATAGTCTACCATTATAAAGTTTTCTATTTTTATCTGCTTTTAATTTTATGAATTTTTCGAAGTTTGGAAACGCAGTTAATACATTAATGTACCATCCTGGCATATTACCTTTAACTTCTGCTATGTGCTTATTTAATTCTTCAACTTCTCTCTTTTCACCTATACGCTCTCCATAAGGTGGATTTGTTACTATATAACCTTCTTTTTTACTTGAAGAGAAATCTAAAAAACTTCTTCTTTGAAGTTCTATACAATCTGATAATCCAGCTTTCATTATATTATTTCTAGCTGTTTTTAAAACCCAACTATCTATATCATAACCTATAAGCTTAATATCTTTATTTTTTATTGCAGCTCTTGCACCTTCTCTAACTTGATCCCAAGTTTCCTTATCCATAGTTGGCCAAGTTTCACTTACAAAATGTCTATTTAAACCTGGTGCAATATTTTTAGCAATCATAGCTCCTTCAATAAGAATTGTTCCTGAGCCACAGAATGGATCTATTAATTGCTTTTCATAATCCCATTTTGATAAATAAACCATAGCTGCTGCTAAAGTTTCTTTAAGTGGTGCTTGCCCTGAATGTTCTCTATATCCTCTTTTATGAAGACCTTCTCCAGAAGTATCTATAGTCAATGTAACTATATCCTTTAATATTGCTACTTCTATTTTATAAACAGGTCCATCCTCTGTAAAAATTTCTTTATTGTATGTTCTTTGCATAGATTTAACAACAGCTTTTTTTACTATGGATTGACAGTCTGGAACACTAAATAGCTTTGATTTAACTGATTTTCCTATAACGTGCATTTTCCCATCAACAGGTATAATACTTCCCCAGTCTACTTCAACTGTTCCATTGAATAATTCCTCAAAGCTTTCTGCCTTAAATTCAGCTACCTTTATTAAAACTCTTTCTGCTGTTCTAAGCCATGTATTAGCTATAGCTATATCCATTTCATCCCCTTCAAATTCAACCTTACCATTTTCAACTTTAAGGTCTTCATATCCTAAGGCTTTAAGTTCTTTTGCTGTTATTGCCTCTATACCAAAAGTAGTAGTAGCAATTAAGTTATAATCCATATTTAAATCTCCTTTTGTTTACTGCTCATAAATTTTTACTGAGTCATTTTCATCTATTTCTTCAATTTCAACTTTAACTATTTCATCCTTTGATGTTGGTACATTCTTTCCAACATAATCTGCTCTTATTGGAAGTTCTTTATGACCTCTATCTATAAGAACTGCTAATTGAATAGCACTAGGTCTTCCCAAATCTATTATAGCATCAATAGCTGCTCTTGCTGTTCTACATGTATATAAAACATCATCAACGATTATTACTTTCTTTCCTTTTACTTCTAAATCAAGTTGATCATTTTTAACCTTTGGCATTTCAGATATATTAGTTAAATCATCTCTATATAAAGTTATATCTAAACTTCCCACAGGAACTTTTATTCCTTCTATATTTTCAATGCATTCACTTATTCTTTCTGCTAATGGATAACCTCTTCTTTTTATTCCTATAAGAACTATATCTTCTACACCTTTATTTTTTTCTATTATTTCATGAGATATTCTAATAAGAGATCTCTTTATAGATTTTTCATCTAATAAAACTGCTTTAATCTTCATATTTACCTCCTAACTTTCTTATTAACTCCTTTAAGTATAATGGTAAAGTTGAATTAAATTCAACATATTCTTTAGTTGTTGGATGAATAAATCCTAAATTTTTAGCATGTAATGCCTGCCCATCCTTAACTAATTTTTGCTTCTTTAACCCATAAACTTCGTCTCCAACAAGAGGATGACCTATAAATGCCATATGAACTCTTATTTGATGTGTTCTACCAGTTTCTAATCTACATTTAACCAAAGAATATCCATTATAAACTTCTAAAACTTCATAATGCGTTACAGCTCTTTTTCCATCTTTTACAACAGCAAACTTTAATCTATCTTTATGATGTCTACCTAAGGGTGCATCTATAGTTCCTTCTAAGTTTCCCATTCTTCCTTCAACTATAGCATAATATTCTCTTTTAATGCTATGTTCCTTAAATTGAGCTGCTAATTCTTGATGAGCAAAGTCATTTTTTGCAACAACTAAAACTCCTGATGTATTTTTATCAATTCTGTGAACTATCCCTGGTCTTATAACTCCATTTATCCCTGATAAATCTTTACAATGATATAAAAGCGCATTTACAAGAGTTCCTGTATAGTTTCCTGGTGCTGGATGGACAACCATCCCCTTAGCTTTATTTACAACTATTATATCCTTATCTTCATATATTATGTCTATTGGTATGTTTTCTGGCTCTACTGTAAGTTCCTCTGGCTCTGGAATTTCTAATTCTATTTTATCTCCAGTCTTAACCTTAGACTTTCCCTTTCCAACTTTCCCATTAATTAATACTTTTCCTTCTTCAAAAAGTCCCTGAATAAAACTTCTTGATAAGTTTTCTATTTCTGAAGATAATATTTTATCTGCTCTTCCTCCATTATCCTTTTCTTCTATAACTAATTCTAGTTTTTCCATACAATTAATTTCTCCTATTGCCCATAATATTAAAAAGGGACTGTATCATTGACACAGCCTCCTTTAATCTACTTAGTTTTTAGCAAAATAACTTTTTATTTCCTTCATATCATCATCTAATAATAATTCATCATTTATCTCATTGATATTTATTTTTTGAGTTGCCTCAATATCATCATTAGCAAATTCTATTTCATTTGAATTAAAGTTAATTTGAGTTGTTAATCCTAAATCTTCTTCCTCTTCATTATTTATATAACTATTTCCATAGTATCTTTCATCATAGTTATTTGTATTATATGATTGATTATAGTTTATACTTTGCTCACTTATAGGTTCTACTTCTTCAACTTCTATTCCTTTTTCATCAAAATTCTCTGTTGGCTTAGAAATATTGAAGTTTTTCACAAAATCTTTTTCTAAATCATCAAAAGTTTCCATTTGGAAGCTCATGAAGTTTCTAAACTTAGCTCTAAATTTAGAGAATTCTTGTTTAGTTCTATCATAATCATCATTAATTTGAAGCACATCATTATGAGCTTTATCAAGAATTTTTTGAGCTGTATCATTAGCTTTTCTTATAATTCTGTCAGCTTCTTCTTGTGCTGATCTCTTTGATTGCTCTGCAGTATCTTGAGCTAAAATTAAAGTATTTTGAATAGTATTTTCTATTTGTGTATAGTGATTTAATTTTTCTACTGTACTATCTAATTTATCTTTTAGTTGTGAATTCTCTTTAAACAAAGCTTCGTATTCTTCAACTACTCTATCTAAAAACTCATCTACTTCTTCTGTAGAATATCCTCTTAGTACTTTTTTAAATTCTTTATTACTTATTTCCATTGGTGTCAGTTTCATATAACATTCCCCCTAAGAATACATTAAAATTATTATTTTTTCTCTATTATTTTTAGTTTTCCCTATAGTATCCATAACTTTGAACTTTCCAAAGCCTCTTATAGTTAATCTAGATCCTGATTTAACTTCCAAACTCTTATTATTTTGAATTTTATAATTTAAAAGTATTGAACCCTTTTCTATTAATTCTGAAGCTTTACTCCTAGAACTATTAGTTATTGCACCTACTATATTATCTAATCTTCGTGATGTACAAAGTATAATACTTTCTTTTAAATTAGGCCTTGGTGCCTCTGAAAAGTCTTCTAACATTTTACATTTACAACTCAGCTTTTTTATTTTATGTAAATTATCAATTATGTATTCTGCCATGCTAATGTTTGTAGCAAAATAACATACTCCATTGTTGTCTAAAATCAGGTCACCTAATTTATTTCTCTTTATTCCTAAAGACATAATTGAACCTAAATAGTCTCTATGCTCTAAAGTTACAAATTTTGTATTGCACTCTATTTTAACTAAAGAAAGTGGAGGTTCTATATATTCTTCTTTATTAAAGACAATAATTCTTCTATCACATTCTTCAAAAATCCCATAAGAATCTATAGTTACTCCACTTAAATTTAATTCTTCAAGTCTTGACCACACTGATGGTGAATAAAAATCATCAGTATACATCATTACACCCGTCTTTAAAGCTTTTATATAAAGATTATATAATTTAACTATCTCGAATTCATCTTCATCTTTAAAGCTATTTATGAATTGTTCCTTATTCATAGAATACTATTTCCAACCGAATAATCCTTTTGAAGTTAACTCATTTTTCAATTCATTGTTTACTTCAACATTTGAAGGAGATACTATATATATTCTATTCTCTACGTCTTGAAGCTCACCGCCTAAGGCATATATTGCACCACTTATGAAATCTAATAATCTTTGTGCTGTTCTTGTTTCTAATGCACTTGTATTAACAACAACTATTTTTCTGCTTTTTAAAGCATCTGTAATTTCAGCTGCGTCTTCATAAGACATTGGTTTAGTTATCATTATTTTAGCTGATGATGCGCTATGAATATTAACTATTTTACTACTTGCATTGCTAGTTGATGATTGTGTATTTTTAACAACAGGCTCATAATTAACCTCTTCTTCAACTACTTCATCAACTTCATCTTCAAATTCATCCTCTTCTTCAAATCCTAAAAACTCTTTCACTTTACCGAACAAATTTCCCAACTCCATTCTTATTATTTTCAACTTAATTTACTATAATCTCTTTTTCCAAAAATCCCTTCACCTATTCTAACCATATTACTTCCAGCCTCTATGGCTTCTAAGTAATCATGTGTCATCCCCATTGACAGTATATCCATAGATACATTATTAAATTGTTTATTTTTTAACTCTTTAAATATATTGTACATTTTATCAAAGTAAGCTTTGTTTTCTTCCTTATTACCTTTTGGTATTATAGCCATAAGCCCTTTGACTTTAACATTATCACAGGATTTTACCTCTTCCATTATATCATAAATATTTTCTTCTAAAACCCCATATTTTTGAGTTTCTCTTCCAATATTTATTTGTATTAATATATCAGCTATTAAATTTTCTTTTTTGTATCTCTTTTCTATTTCTCTAATTAATTCTATACTGTCTACTGAGTGTATTAAATTAACTTTTCCAACAATATATTTTACTTTGTTTCTTTGTAAGTGACCTAAAAGATGCCATCTTACATCTTTATGAAATTCATCGTACTTTTCACATAATTCTTGAACTTTATTTTCTCCAAAATCTCTTATACCAGTTTTGTATGCTTCTTCTAACATTTCTATAGGCTTGGTTTTAGAAACGGCTATTAGGGTGACTCCCTCTTTAATTGTTTTTAATGTCTTTGCTATATTTTCATTAATATCCATAATTTCTTCACCTTCCTCTTAAATATATTTTATAACATTTTTCAAAAATTTTAAAATATATTAATATTATTTTTTAAATATATTTTAATCAAAAAGGTGCATTTATTATACTAATTTATTTTATTATTGTCCTCTTGTTCCTTTTCAACTTTATCTTCCTTAATTACAGGATTTCCTTTAAAACTAACATCTATATATCCACTTTCCATATTAATAGCTTTTGAATTTAGTATATTAACAGCCTTTTTATAATTTTCCTCTAAATTTTCTATATTTCCTAATATTATTTTTATTTTACCTTTATTTAATAGAATATTGTTTATACTATTTATCTCCAAACTATCTATAGATATATCTTTATTTAAGATGTTATTATCACCTAATATTTCAGCAACTTTAACTTTATTTATATCTTTAGTAACAGCTTTTCCTATAGTTTTATCTTCTAACTTAATTCCTTTTAATTCAATTAAAGATAAACCTGACACATCTTCTTTAACTTCCATTAGAACTAAAGATTTATTTAAAAGATAGTATTTATTACCTTCTTTAATTTTATAAAGCATTTTTCTTTCTTCTATCTTTATGTCTAATTTGTCAGGGAATTGCTTTTTTATAGTTACACCTTTAATATAAGGATTTGTTAAAATCATTCCCTCTAATTTTTTTTGATCAAATAAAAATATATTTTGTCCAATTATATTTTTTTCATCAATTATCTTCTTTTTACTTAATACAGTATTTCCTGAAACTGATACAGCACCAATATTAAAGAACCTAGCCTTAAACATTACCCCTAAAACTATTCCCATTAGCAGAAGACATATTATGGTTAATTTCTTTCTTAATTTTTGTCTTTTCTTCTTCGCTATAAATTCTTGAACTTTATCTTCCATAACTCTCCTTTCACCAGTAACCTAACTATATACTAATATCATACCATTTTACTCTCATATTTTTATTACTTTTTTGTTAAATTTTGTTAACCATTCTTTAATATCAACTTTAATAACAATATATTAAAAGAGGTTTATTTTGAAATATTATGCTCAATAACTAAAATAAAAAAAGGATGGCTATTGCCATCCTAAATATTTTTTAAGCTCTTTTTTGAATTTTTTGATATATTAAGTAAAACTCCCATGGCAGTTAAGTTAATAACAAGAGATGTTCCTCCATAACTTATAAAAGGTAGTGGTACACCTGTTGTTGGCATTGAACCCGTTACAACTGCAATATTTATAATTGTTTGAATTGCTATTATACTTGTTATTCCAACTGCTAAAAGCATACCATAAGTATCTCTAGCTCCAAAAGCAATAATAGCTCCTCGGTGTATAAAGAAAATAAATAATGCAATTATAAAGATACATCCTAAAAGCCCTAATTCTTCACCTATTATTGCAAAGATAAAATCATTATGAGGTTCTGGCATGTACATAGTCTTTTGTCTTGATTTTCCAAGACCAAGTCCAGTAACTCCTCCTGCTCCTAAGGAATAAAAGGATTGTATAAGTTGATATCCTTTGCCTTTTGGATCTGCCCATGGATTTATAAAACTTGAAAATCTATCTTGTCTATAGCTTGCTCCTTTTATTAGGAAAAAAACTAAAATTCCTCCAAGTGCTGAAAATAACCCAATATGCGATCTTTTCATTCCTGCCGCTACAAGCATTATAAATGTTGTTAAAAGAATTACCATTGTTATACTCATACTTTTCCCTAATATAACCAAAAGTGCTATAAATCCAGGAACTAATACTACAGCAACAACTCCATTCCAAAACTCCTTTATTTTTTCACCTTTATTTGAAAGTGCTATGGCTAAAAATAAAACAACAGAATATTTTGCTATTTCCGACGGTTGGAATGATATTGGACCTATATATATCCATCTTCTAGCACCATTGATATTTGGTGCTACCTTTTCTGGTAATACCCCAATCTTAACTAATATTATTACTCCTAATAATAGAGCTGAAATTACTATTAAGGGAATACAAAATTTCCTTAATCTACTATAATCTACTCTAGAAGCGATATACATAAATACACATCCAACTGCTGCAAAGGCAGCTTGCCTTATAAAAAAGTGCATACTATTTCCTTTTTCCACCATGGATTTATAAGAGCTTGCACTATAAACCATAACTATACCAATAGCTAATAGTATTATTATAGTACTTAATAAGTAATAATCTATAGTCCCCTTAGAACTAGATTCATTACTTCTTGTAACATTACTCTTCTTTAATTTTAACCCCCTCATTAATTTCCCTCCTAAAAAACTCTAAATTGCTAAGAAACCTATAAAGCAAAGTATTACAGTTATTATAGAGAATACAGACACTATTTTAACTTCACTCCATCCATAAAACTCAAAGTGATGATGGATAGGTGCCATTTTAAATATTCTTTTCTTTCTTATTTTAAATGATGCAACTTGAAGTATAACTGATAATGTCTCTATAACGTAAATTCCACCTACTATGAATAGTACCCAAGGCATTTTTAATAATAATGCTACTGTTGATACTGCTCCTCCAAGAGCAAGAGATCCTGTATCCCCCATGAATATTCTTGCTGGAAAAGCATTTAATCTTAAGAAGCCAAGTAAAGCACCTGTAAGTACTACGCAAAAAATACTTAAACTTTCTTGTCCCATACTATAACTTACTATAGCAAAGAAAGTTGATACTAAGATAGTAATAGATGTTGCTAATCCATCTAAACCATCTGTTAAGTTTACTGCATTTGTTGCACCTGCAAAATATACAATAACAAAAGGTATATATATAAATTTATAGTCTAAGAATATACCTGTAAATGGTACGTGAACTTCTGTTCCTACAGTTAAATAAGCATAATAAGATAAAGCACCTGATATTATAAGTAAAAGAACCATCTTTTGCCAAGCTCTAAGCCCTAAGTTATTTCTATGTATTATTTTTAGTAAATCATCTAAAAATCCTACAAATCCAAAACCTATAAATGATAATAATACGGCTATAGCTTCTCCTTTTACTTCTCCCATTGCATACATAATTAAGATTGCAACAGTAGTACCAATTATAAAGATTAACCCTCCAATAGTTGGCGTTCCTGCTTTTTTCATATGACTTTTTGGACCCTCTTCTCTAATGTTCTGTCCAAATTTAAGCTTGTGTAATACTGGTATTAATAGTGGTCCTATAATCGTTGATATTATAAAACCTAGTGCTAATCCCCAAACTATAGTGGGATTTATAAAATCTGTAATTGCCTTCATTCAACTCTGTTACCAACTACTTGTTGATAACTACACCTCCTTAAAATAACTATTAGGTTATATTAACACCTTTGTTATTTCTTCAAATTTTAATCCTCTTGATGCTTTTACTAGTATAACATCATCTTCTTTAATAAAAGCTTTTAAGCTTTTTATTAAGTCTTCTTTACTTTCAAAGTAATGAGCATTTTCTCCAAAACCTTCTTTGAAATATTGAGTTTCTGGACCAAATACAAATAATGCATCAACATTTTTTTCCTTAGCGTATGCACCAATTTCTCTATGACAACTTTCTGATTTTACTCCAAGTTCCTTCATTGTTCCTAAAACAGCAATGTGTCTTTTTCCTTCAATTGTCATGAATATATCTAAAGATGTTTTTGCTGCTTCTGGACTTGAATTATAACTATCATCTAAAACTGTATAACCATTAGCCTTAATAAGTTCAAGTCTCATTCCAGTTAATTCTATATTCTTAAGACCTTTTTTCATTTCTTCAGTTGTTACTCCTAATTCTTTAGCAATAGCGTAACCTAACATAAAGTTGCTTACATTATGCTTTCCTGGCATTGGAAGAGCAAATTCTATTTCCTCACCATTATCTATAACTTTAAATTCTGAAGTTAATTTATCTGTTTTTATTTCAGTTGCTCTTAAGCTTAAGTTTTCTGAGAATCCTGTCTTAATAAGTTTAAATCCTAAATTATCTAATTTTCCTAATCTTTCATCATCACCATTTACAACAAGTAAATTTTCTTTTCCGAAAAGCTTAGTTATTTCCATTTTAGCTTTTAAAATATTGTCTTGTGTCTTTAAGTGTTCTAAATGAACAGTTCCAATATTAGTTATCATAGCTACTTCTGGTTTAGCAATACCTGCTAAATATTCTATTTCACCTAAGTGGTTCATTCCCATTTCTATAACAGCAATATCATAAGAACTATCTAATTCTAAAACCATAAGAGGAACCCCTATATGATTATTAAAATTCTCTTTTGTTTTGAACACATTATATTTTCCACTTAGTAAAGCAGTAACAATATCTTTAGTTGAAGTCTTACCAACAGATCCTGTAACTCCAACAACTTTTATACCAAGCTTATCTCTATAAAATCTTGCTATATCACCTAAAGCTTTTAGTCCATCTTCAACCTTAATAACCCCAACATTTTCATCTAATTCTGTAGTATCTAATAAGACCTCGTCTACAATTACTAAAGAAGCTCCTTTTTCTATAGCAGCCTTTGCATATTCATTACCATTGAATGTTTTTCCTTTTAAAGCAAGGAATATACTATCTTTTTCTATTTTTCTTGTATCAGTAAATAATTTTTTTCCAACGTAGTTTTTAGGATTCTTAATTATTTCTCCACCTGTTGCTTTTACTATTTCTTGAAAACTTAATTCTAACATAATAACCTTCTCCTATTTATCTAAAATTTCATAAACAACTTTTCTTTCATCAAAGTCTATTGTGCCTGTAGCTAATATTTGATATGTTTCATGACCTTTTCCAGCTATTAATATTACATCATCCTTCTTTGCAATGCTTATAGCTTTTTCTATAGCATCATATCTTTTTTCAACAACTATATAATTATCATAACTTAAACCATTTATTATATCATTTATTATAGCTATAGGTTCTTCTGTTCTTGGATTATCAGATGTTACTATTGCAATGTCTGATAGTTTACAAGCTATCTCACCCATTTGAGGTCTTTTTACTTTATCTCTATCTCCACCACAACCAAATACAGTTATGATTCTGCCTTTTGCAAATCCCTTTATAGTCTCTAATATATTTTCAAGACCATCTGGTGTATGTGCATAGTCAATTATTATACTATAAGGTAAATTTCTTTCCTTTGCAACCATTTCACATCTTCCAGGAATTGTAACATCACTTATTCCAGCTTTTATAAACTCAAGGTCTATGCCTAGTTTATAGGCTGTTAATATACAACCTAAAGCATTATGAACATTATATAAACCAGGTATATTTATGATGAATTTTTCTGAATTATTGTTTATATCTAACTTAAATTCTGACCCATTTGCGCTGTTTTTAACCTCATAAGCTTTAAATTCTGAATTTTTATTTATAGAAAAAGTAACTTTATCTAATTTATTTTTGTTTAAGTCCTCTAAAACTCTTTCACCATAAGAATCATCTAAATTAACTAAAGATAATTTTGAGTTTTTAAATAGCTTAAATTTTGCATTATAATAATTCTCAAAAGTCTTATGGAAATCTAAATGATCTCTTGTTAAATTAGTAAATATTCCAGTTTCAAATTCAATTCCATAAACTCTATATAAGTCTAAAGAATGAGATGAAACCTCCATTACACAATATTCAACATCTTCTTTCACCATTTCCGCAAAAAGTTCATGTAATTCAAAAGATTCAGGTGTTGTTCTTTCTGTATGAATTTTCTTATCACCAATATAATTTGCAATAGTTCCTATAAGCCCTACTTTTTTCCCAGCTTTTTCTAATATTGATTTTATAATAAAAGCAGAGGTTGTTTTTCCATTAGTTCCAGTTACACCTATTATCTTTAACTTGTCCTTTGGATTGTTAAAGAAATTAGAAGACATTTCTGCAAGAGCTTTTCTTGTATTATCCACTTTTATTATGGTAATATCAGCATCTATATTTCTATCCTCTTCTAATACTATAACTTTAGCTCCCTTTTCTATAGCATCTTCTATAAAGCTATGTCCATCAACTTTAAATCCTTTTATACAAAGAAATACATCTCCATCTTTTACTTTTCTGTTGTCATAACAAAGATTTTTTATTTCTATGTCGTCCTTACCTTTTACTAAACTATACTTACTATTTTTCAATAATTCTTTTAAAAGCATATTTTCACTCCTTAAATACTATGCTTAAGCATTTGAATTAATTCTCAAAACACAAGCATGTGAAGAGAGTCCTCCACATGCTAATTTACCTTAAATTAATCTGCGGTTAATGTAAATGTTATAGAATCTCCTCTCTTTACGACTTCTCCATCTTGGATACTTTGCTTTGAAATGATCCCCTCACCCTCAAAGCTGCCATAAAGCCCTATTTTACTTAATATGCTTTCTGCCATATCTTTTGTCAAGCCTATTAAGTTTGGAACTATAACATCTTTATTATAGTTTGAACTTTCCCCACTGTAAAGACTTATCTCTGTGCCACTGTTAACTGTGTAACCTGCTTTTGGAACCATATCTGTTATATATTCATCTTTCCCTTCAATCTTAACTTTCAACCCTGCTTCTTCTAAAATCTTTTTAGCTTCATCTGTTTTAAGACCTCTAACTTCTGGAAGTATAACATCATCACTCTCATCATTGTCTGATACACCAAAGGTTTCTGGTCCCATATAATTAAATATATCTTCAAATACTGTCTTAGCTAAAGGTGCTGCTATTTGTCCTCCATAATAAGCTCCTGCTGTAGGATTATCTATGGAAACAAAAACTGTTACTTTTGGATTATCAGTAGGTGCCATACCTATAAATGAAGCTACATATCCTCCACCATAACCCCCTGTCTCTTTAACTTTTTGTGCAGTTCCTGTTTTTCCACCGATTCTATAACCTTCTACATAGGCTTTTTTTCCACCACCAGTGGATACTACACTTTCTAATATACTTCTTAAAGTTTCTAATGTTTCTTTACTTACTATATTTTCTTTTACTTTTGGTTCAAAAGTTTTATCTACAATAGTTTCTCCTTTCTCATTTACGTGTCTTACCTCTTTCATAAGATGTGGTTGTATTAAATTTCCTCCATTAGCAACTGCATTAAAAGCCGTTAAAAATTGAATCATATTTACAGTGTTAGTTTGACCAAATGAAATTGTTGCTAAATCTGTTTCACTTATTTTGCTTGATTTTTTTATTATTCCATTAGCTTCACCTGGTAAATCAACACCTGACTTTGTTCCTAACCCAAACTTTTTAATATATTCTGTAAGTTTTTCAGCTCCAAGAGCTTCTCCAAGCTTCATAAATCCTACGTTACAAGAGTTTTTAACTATTTCTTCAAAAGTCTCTTCTCCATGGCCTCCTCTTTTCCAACACTTAATATTTCTACCACCTATATTAAGACTTCCTCCACAATTGTACTTTTCTCCTTTATTTGCTACACCTTCTTCTAAAGCTGCTGTAGCTGTTATTACCTTAAAAATAGATCCTGGTTCAAAGGTATCTGAAACAGCCCTGTTTCTCCACATTTTTTGTAGTTTTTCCCCATCTGTATTTCCAGTAAAGTTTTCAAAGCCTTCAAAAGGTTTATTAGGATCAAAACCTGGAGAATTTGCCATAGCTAATATTTCACCATTATTAGGGTCCATTATTATTATACTTACAGCATCCGCTTGCTCTTTCTCTTGTGTATATTTTGCAGATTTCTCAGCAAATGATTGTAATTTTTCATCTATTGTTGATACTACATCCTTTCCATCAACTGGTGCTGTAAAACTTGAAATTATTTCATCTGGACTTTCTCCTTCTTTAGCTATTTCTGTGATTCTCACCCCTGGCTTTCCAGATAAAACATCATCATAAATAAGCTCTAAACCATTAAGCCCTTTACCATCTGAATTTGTATTTCCTAAAACATGTGATAAAAATTCATTATTTGGGTAATATCTTTTGGTATCTGCTGAAACCATAACCCCTTCTATATTTAACTCCTTTACTTTATCAGCATGTTCTTTATCTATTCTTCTTGCCACTATAGCTCCTTGAGCAGGTGCACCTGAAGGTAATCTATAATTTAATTGTTTTAATACTTTCTCATATTCCATTTCTAAAGCTTCACTTAAATCCTTAGCTAAAGTTTCATTAGTAGTTCCTTTTTCTTTATTATATTTACTTATAGCCTTTAAATCTAAATCCACCCTATATACATTACCACTTACAGCTAATTCTACACCATTTCTATCTAATATCTTCCCTCTCTTAGCAGATATCTTAACATCACTTGTCCATTGTTCTACCGCCATCTTGGAATATTCATCATTTTTAAATATCATTATATAGGATACCCTACCCGTTAATGTAACTAAAACAAAAGTAATAATAACTAAAATTAATATGATTCTCTTTTTAATTGTTATGTTATTATTAAAGTTCCTACTCAATCTATAACACCTCCTAAAAAAATAAGGATATACCTAAAATAGATATATCCTTAAATAATATGTTTCTGAAACATAATAAATTCATTTCTTTTTTATTTTTTCAGAGTGAATGTTATTTTACTAGCTGAACTAACTTTAGTTCCTGGTTTTTCTTTTTGTTCTTTTATTAAGTCACCTTCACCTTTAAAAACCCCTATTAAGCCTATTTTATCAAGCATTTTTTCTGTCATTTCCTTTGAAAATCCTATAAAGTCTGGAACAACAACTTCTTTCTCATGTGCTGGTTTATCACTTAACTCTATTTTCACCTTTTCTCCTGTTCCTATAACTGAACCTGGAATTGGGCTAATAGACTTAATAAACTTGCCCTCACCAACTTTTTGGAACTCTAAATTATTTTCCTTCAGTATAGCTTCTGCGGCTTTTGCTTCTTTTCCTCTTACTTCTGGAACTATAATAGAATTGCTTGACTTTGTTTCAAAGTTAATATTTTCTGGATTTTGATAATTAAAAATTCCTTCTAATACTCTCTTTGCTACTGGTGCTGCAACTATTCCCCCACTATCTGCTGTTGCGTTTGGTCCATCTATAGTTACTAATATAGTAACCTTTGGATCATTGGATGGTGCTTCTGCTATAAACGAAGCTATTTTATCTTTTCCATAGGCTCCTGTATCAGAATTAACAGTTTGTGCTGTACCTGTTTTTCCTCCTACATTATAACCTTCTATGAAAGCTCTTTTACCAGTTCCATTATCTACAACATCCTGAAGCATAGCTCTTATTTTTTTTGAAGTTTCTTCGCTGATTACTGAAGTTTTTTTAGGCTCATTTTTTTCATCTATTACTCTTATTCCACTCTCATCTAAATGAGTTATTTCTTTCATAACATGAGGTTCTACTAAAGTTCCTCCATTTACTGTAGCATTAAAAGCTGATAATAATTGAACCATTGTTACAGCATTAGTTTGTCCAAATGAAATAGTTGCTAAATCTACTATGCTCATTTCATCTAATTCCTTAATTATTCCCTTGGATTCTCCTGGTAAATCAATTCCTGTTGATTGTCCAAAGCCAAAAGCCTTAACATACTTTTGAAGTTTTTCTTTACCAAGCTTCATCCCAATATCAATAAATGCAGGATTACAAGAGTTATTTAAAGCTTGCATAAAGGTTTGTGCTCCATGTCCTTCACCCTTCCAACAGTTTATTCTTCTTCCAGCCACTTCTTTATATCCTGCACAATAATAAGATTCACCATTTCCTGCAACCCCTTCTTCTATAGCAGCAGCTGCTACTATTACTTTAAAAGTTGAACCCGGCTCATACATATTTGATACTATTCTATTTCTCCACATTTGCTGTATCTTTTCACTTTCATTTTTCCCACTGAAACTTTCAAATCCTTTTCTTGGTTCATTTGGATTAAATGATTTTTCACTAGCCATAGCTAATATTTCTCCATTATTAGGATCCATAACTAATATATTAACACTTTGAGCATTTTCATCTTTTAATGCTTGCTTGGCTTCTTTTTCCGCTAAATATTGTATCTTTTCATCTATTGTTAATACTAAATCCTTACCTTGAACTGGTTCTGTATAATCTTCTTTTCCAAAAGGGTTACTTTCTCCTATTTTAACTCCAGGTAATCCAGCTAAAACACTATTATATTTTAATTCTAAACCAATTAATCCCTTTCCATTTGAATCTAATGTTCCTAAAGTATGAGCTAATAAAGAATCATTTGGATAATATCTTTTTGTATCTTCAGATATAATTACACCCTTTATATCTAAAGCTTTTATTTTATCTGCTGTAGCTTTATCTATTTGTCTTGCAAGCTCTACTCCAATTACATTCTTCTTATCTATTATCTTTAAAATATCTTCTGGCTTTTTATTTAAAACGGCTCCTAAATCTTTAACTATTTTATCTATTTCTTCTTTTTCTATAACTTTTTTATCTATTTTTCCTGTTTTAGTTTTTATACTCTTTTCAATTCTTTTCTTTATAGTTGCTTCTAAAGTTTTTAAATCTATGTCAACTCTATAAACATCACCACTTACAGCTAATTCACTACCATTTCTGTCTAATATTTTCCCTCTTTTAGCTTTTATCTCAACTTCTTTAGTCCATTGCTCTTCTGCTTTTTTTCTATATTCATTACCATGAACTAAATTTATCCATGTCAGTTTAACTACTAAAGCAAACATAAGCAAAACCATAATAGAATTACAAAGTATAATTCTCTTTTTATTTTTCTTAGTTACCTCTTTGCCTACCTTTTTATCTTCCCTTTTATTTTTACTCCTATTAAATTTTTTCACCAATGTCCCCCCTAAAAATACTGCAACCTCTTTTCATCATTTTCTATATTTGTAAAAAATTAAAAAAGTTGTATTAAAAGAAAATTATTATATAATGTCTAACTTCTAATACAACTCCTAAATAAATATTCTAATTTTAATTTCCTGTGACAATATTATTTTTTGCCCCTTTAATATTATTAAAATCCATTATATCATCACTTTCTGGCTTAACCATATTTAATTTCTCTTTTGCTATTTTTTCTATTTTTTCTAAAGAAGAATTCTTTAGGAGCTTTATTTTTAAATCTTCATTTTTTTCTCTAATTGATTTTGCATCTGCCTTTAACTCATTAACTTTACTTTTAGCATTATATATTTTCATATCTCTACTTATAGTAATGGCTCCTGTTATAAATAGTAACATCGCAACTAACAATACACTGTTTTTTAGCTTCCTATCTTTTATTTTCTTCTTTCTAGCTTGTTTTCTTAAATATAGTTCTTTACTTCTTTTTTTCTCAACACCAGATTTTTCTCTTTGTGGTCTTACCTGCTCATATCCTCTATAATCCCTTAATCCCATTTATTTCACTTCCCTTAATTATAAACATAGCTTATAGTTTTTCTAGAACTCTTAATTTTGCACTTCTACTTCTTGGATTTTCCTCTAACTCTTCCTTTGATGCCTCAATTGGTTTTCTTGTTATGATTTTAACTATTGGTTCGTTATTACAAACGCATATTGGAAATTCTCTTGGACAAGTACATGGATTAGTTAATTCTTTATATGTTGTTTTAACTATTCTATCCTCTAAAGAATGGAATGTTATTATTGCCATTCTTCCACCCTTATTTAATTTTTCCACCCCATCTTTTATAGTCTTAGATATAATAGATAATTCTCTATTAACTTCTATTCTTATAGCTTGAAAAGTTCTTTTTGCTGGATGCGGTCCTTCTCTTCTTGCTTTAGCTGGAATAGCTGCTTTTATTATATCAACTAATTCTAATGTTGTTTTAATTTCCCCTTCTTCTCTTACCTTAACAATAAAAGATGCTATTCTTTTAGCAAATTTTTCTTCTCCATAATCTCTAATAATTTTATATAAATCATCTTCTGAATAGCCATTAACTACATCATATGCTGAAAACTCAAGCTCTCTGTTCATTCTCATATCTAATGGTGCATCTTGCATATAACTAAAACCTCTTTCAGCAGTATCTAATTGATAAGAAGAAACCCCTAAATCAATTAATATACCATCTACACCCTCTAGACCTAAGTTTTCTATAACATCTTTTATATTTTCAAAATTACTATGAACTAATGTAGCATTATCATAATCTTTTAGTTTCTCTCCTGCTGCTTTAAGTGCATCCTTATCTTGGTCTATTCCAATTAATCTTCCCTTATTACTAAGTCTTTTTACTATTTCTTTTGAATGACCGGCTCCACCTAAAGTACAATCAACATAAATTCCATCTTCTTTTATATTAAGCCCTTCTAAACATTCGTCTAAAAGAACTGATATATGTTTAAATTCCATTTTAATTCTCCTTATACTCTCTTGCTATTCAAATTTTAATTTTTCCTTTGTATTCATTTCAAAATTTTTCCTAAATTTATTTTAAAATTTATTAAATAAAAGCTACTTTAAATAATCATTTTTTAAAATTAAATAAATATACTAGTAATTTAATCAATTTTAAAATATTACCTATATTATAATTTACACTATTTTCACTTATCTTTGCAACATATTTACAAGAGTTTAAAAGACTTTTATCAATTTTTCTTTTTAATTTGTATATTTATATTTATTGTATCATCATTCTAAGAGGTTCTTGGTTCTCTCCATCATTTAACACCATATATGTAATATACTGTTTTGACACTTCTTTTTTCATGTAGTAAACTTTATAGGTAACTAAAAAACATGGGGGTAGATAAGGTCTGGTGGCCTTACAGGTCTTCAAAACCTAGTTGTGGTACTAATACTATCATAGGTGGGTTCGATTCCCACATATTCCCGCCAACTAAAGATAAGAGGATGTATCAAATTACAGATACATCCTCTCTGCCTTTTATCTAGCTATATAG
>CAUWDH010000028.1:0-50444 GCA_963557775.1 uncultured Sarcina sp. | reverse complement strand
GTGACCCCCTGCTTGTAAGGCAGGTGCTCTCCCAGCTGAGCTATGCGACCTTATTGGTGGTGGGAGAAGGATTCGAACCTTCGAAGTCGTCCGACAACAGATTTACAGTCTGCCCCCTTTGGCCACTCGGGAACCCCACCTTTTTATGGAGCTGACAATCGGAATCGAACCGATAACCTGCTGATTACAAGTCAGCTGCTCTGCCAATTGAGCCATGTCAGCATATTTTTTCTTTCAGTTTTGAAAACTTTTTATTAATTTCCTCAACCGACATTAACTAGTATATCCGTTACATTAACATATTTCAAACTAAAATTATCCCATTTTATCAAAATAACCTTCACTTTTTTCTTAATTCCTTTGTTTTTCTTTATAATACTATTTATTTCTTTATCTTATTTTTAAAATACTTGTTACTATTTTCTACCATATATGGTATTTTAAATTTAGCTCTATTATGCCTTAAAACCTCTTACTTATTTATTATTCAAAAATACATTTATCCTCTTGTTCTATTATAATACTTAAAATATGCTTATTAAATAAATGTAGATTTAATTTATCTTCTAGTTGTAAGATAAAATATACTAATTAATTTACTGCTAACTTTCTTTCTAATAATTCTACATTTATATAAGGTTCAAAAACTTTTTTGGCTGTTAAATAATCTTGCTTATCTAATTTTTTATTTAAAATATCTAATATTTCTAAGCAACATTCCATCTCACCTTTATTTTTTATACTAGATGCTATTTTTGCATAATCACTTATTGATAACTTTTTAATTATGGTTTTTATTTCCCTTTTCTCTTCCTTTGTTAATTTATATAAAAGTTCTTCTTTATTAACTTTAAAAAGTTTATTATCATTTTCTTGATTTTCACTTTCTTCCTTTATTATATATTTATCACTTTGTTTAAAATCTAAATCTTCTTCACTTATTTCTTCTCTCTTTTCTGTTTCAGATTTTTCCTCACCAATTTCTTCTTTACTTAAGTGTACCTTTGCTTTATTTTTTATAAATTCAATTTCCTTAGTTTTCAATTCACTAAATAAATTATTTTTTTCTATTTTATTTTGATTTTCTTGAACCATCATATAATCACTTTCATATAATATATTACTATATGATAGCATTAAATAAATTGTTATTGCTGTAACTATTATAACTATTATTGAAAGATATTTTTTTTTCAAATCTATCACCTCATTTGAAAATATTGACAACAGTATAATTTTTTATACTATTTTTTATCTAAAAATAATTTTTTTATACTAAAAGAAGAAGTCTTTAAATAAATATTCTATATATCTATTTATTTGAAAGCTAAAGTTTACAATACTCCTATCTTCTATAAATAGGATATAAATAACCACGAATCTTTCGATATCTTTACTAAAATTTGTATAAGCCTTAAGGTCTCAGTTTATTATGGAGGTGATTTCTTGTCACGAATGAAAATAAAATTCAATGATCACTTAGCATATTTTCAAATAGCCAATTTTTTAAAGGATTATATAAGTGAGAACACTATTATTGTTTGCATAGGCACAGATAAATGCATAGGAGATTGTTTAGGTCCCTTAGTGGGTTTCTTATTACAAGAAAAAAATTTTCCTCTAAAAGTTTATGGTACCTTAGAAAATCCAATTCATGCATTAAACTTAGACAAAGAAATAAAAAACATAAAAAAAGAAAACCCAAATTCATTGATCATAGCTTTGGACGCTTGTTTAGGTGATAGTAATGATATTGGTTGTATATGTTGTAGGACAGATTCTTTGAGACCTGGAAAAGGTGTTGGAAAGGTTTTACCACCAATTGGTGATATATCTATAGTCGGTATTATAGATTCTTCTGATCGTAATGATTTATTTTCAACTAGAGGGATTCGCTTAGACTTAGTAATGAAAATGTCTCAAGCCATAACTACATCTTTAATTGAAGCTTACTCATTAAAGAAATATACTTAATTATAAAAAAGCTGTATCAAAAGCAATTGATTTAAATATAAAAGTAATTTTACTATTATATTCTCAATACCTTTGATACAGTTTTTTATTCTATCATTCTTACCTCTTCTTCTTCCATTAATATATCCAATTTTTCAATAGTTTCTAAAACTTTTCCTGTTCCTTCAGCTACACAACTAATAGAATCTTCTGCAACCCTTACTTGTACACCAACTTCTCCTTCTAAATAGTTACTTAACCCAAATAAAAGTGCTCCCCCTCCAGTCATGACTATTCCTTCTTCCATTATATCTGCCGCTAATTCAGGAGGAGTTTTTTCTAGAACTGACTTTACACTATCTAAAATTAATTTTATAGGTTCTTTAATTGCTTCTCTAATTTCATCTGATGATATTAATATTTCATCAGGTAATCCAGTAACCATATTTCTACCTTTTACTTTTGTTTTTTCATCTCTTAATCCCGCAATAGCTGATGCTACACTAATTTTAAGTTGTTCTGCTGTACGTTCACCTATCATGAGTTTATTATTAACCCTTATGTATTTTATAATAGCTTCATCAAAAGTATCTCCAGCTACTTTTATTGAATCTCTTACAACTACACCACCTAAAGATATTACTGCAACGTCACAAGTTCCACCGCCAATATCTATAACCATTCTTCCATTAGGCATAGAAATATCAACACCAGCACCTATAGCTGCTGCTAATGGTTCTTCTATTAAATATACCCCTCTAGCTCCTGAATTCCTAGTGGCATCAATAACTGCTCTTCTCTCTATTTCAGTTGCCTTTGATGGTATACACACCATTATTTTCCCCGGTGATTTTTTAACCTTTTTTACACTACCACTAATAAAATATTTAAGCATTTTTTCTGTTATATCATAATCCGAAATAACTCCATCTCTTAATGGTCTTACAGCTATGATATTTCCTGGAGTTCTTCCTATCATATTTCTAGCTTCTTCACCAACTGCTAAAACCTTATTTCTTATTTTATCAACAGCAACAACTGATGGCTCTTTTAATACTATTCCTTGTCCTTTTACATAAACTAATACTGTCGCAGTTCCTAAATCTATACCTATATCTACAGAACTATTAAAAAACCTCATTATTTTACCCCACCTTTTTATAATCTATACCAATACAAATTATTACTATATTTTACATTATATATTAATTATTATTTACTTATCAACAACTTTATATTTCAATTTAGTTGCTTTGCCTCCTCTTATATGTCTCTCAGCCTTATTTAAATCTAATATATCTTTAGCTTCATTAGCTATTCCCGGATTTAATTTAGGTAATCTCTCTGTCATGTCTTTATGAATAGTACTTTTACTAACTCCAAAAACCTTAGCTGTTCTTCTTATGGTTGCTTTTGATTCTATTATATATTTAGCAACTTCTAGTACTCTTTCTTCTATATAATCTTTCATGATTTCCTCCTAGCTATAAAAAAGTATATTTTAAATTTTGTTTTATTTGAAAACTAATAATTATAGAGTTTCTATTTATTTTTAATTGAAAATATCTTACTAACATACTTTTTGATAGAATTGACTAAAAACTTAATTTGAAATTCCTATTTCTAATTAAATAAAATTTTATTGAAATCTTATTTTAATTAAATCTAACTTTATTTTTAGCCAGCCCCTATAGAGACTGGCCTATTATTTTTATTTAGTATAATAAATATCTATAATTTACTTTTGCTAAATTTTATCCTTAAAGTTATTTTTATTTCTTTATTGCAATTTCCTTAAAATACTTAGTTGGATTAATTGGTTCTTTATCTTTTTCAACATGTAATAATAAGTATTCCTTTGAAACTCTATCCTTAGGATTCATTTTTATTGAGTTGCCTACTTTACCAATTACAGTTCCTTGAGTAATTTTATCTCCAGCTTTTACTTTTATATTTTTATCTAAATTACCATAAAGTATTTTTATTCCGTTAGTATACTCAACTAATACATAGTTACCTATCTTAGAATCTCCACTTTTAGCTTCTAATATAGTTCCATCAGTTGCTGATTTAACTTCTGTTCCTACAGGAATTTCAATATCAATTCCCTTATAAACATTAGCTACTTTCCCATCATTCTCTAATCTAGGTGCTATGTTAAATGTTCTTGTAATTAATCCTTTTTCTACTGGATTTATAAATTCTTTTGTTGGTTTTGCTGATGTAGCAACTGAACCTTCCTCATTACTTGCTTTGTTCTTTTTCTTATTTTCTTCTTTAGTATTTGTTTTTTCTTCTTCCTTTTTTACTAGTTCTGCATCTGGTACTAAAGTATTATTTGTAGTAGATTTATCTTCAGGCACAGTATTATTTGCTACTGGCTTTTGAGTTTCCTTAGTTGCTTTTTTCCCTCCTGTATATATAGCTACAGTTGTGATAAGTAATAAGCATACAAATAAAACCACATAAAAGCTTTCTTTTTTTAATAAGTTTTTAAATTTTTCCATATCAACACCTCCTTTAAGTAGTCTGTCCTTTATTTTAAAATTTAATACATATATTACTAAAAGTTTTTGCGACAATTAACTACATTTAACGACTGGTTTAAAAAATATTAAATCTTCTTTACATAGATGAGTATTCACAAATATTAAATATATCTAATTAAACGTAGACTTAATTTCAGATAGAGTTTTGATTCCACCTAAATGCTTAGTCATAGTTGTCTAGAAGCGTGAGGCTGTTTATCTCCTACTTAGGAAACTATCTAAATCTTGATTTAGTTATAGGAACCTACTCAGCTAGCAATGTGAGTAGAGTTTCCTTTAAAACATAGGAGTATTACAGCCTCTAACTATCAGATAAACGACAAAGAGGATGTATCTATAATTCGATACATCCTCTAAATTCATTAATTAAGCTAAATACAATTTTACTTAGAACAATCTCAGTACTAAATATTCTAAATTACTTTCATATATTCTCTTATAAATCTAGACTTCATTCAAATGAAGTTTTGACTCCATCTCAATACTTAGCGATAGTTATCTAGAAGCGTAAGATTGTTTATTTTCTACTTAAGTGACTAACTAAATCTTGATTTAGTTATAGAAACTTACTCAGCCAGCAATGCCTGTAGAGTTTCCTTTAAAACATAGAAGTGTTACAGCCTCTAACTATCAGATACATTTATTAAATTTCCTGTTTAGCCTCGTTTAAATCTATTATCTTAGTTCCATTAAAATAATGCTCTAATATTTCATCATGTTTTTTTCCTCTTTTCGCCATTGCATTTGCTCCCCACTGACTCATTCCTACCCCGTGACCATAACCTTTGCAATAAATATTTACTTTATTATTTTTTACACTTATATTAAAATTTGCTGAATTTAAATTAAATAATTTTCTAAATTCCACACCTGTTAAAGATATATTTTGTAATTTTATTTCTTTTACTGCTCCTCCTTCAGTTCTACTAACTATCTTTATTGAATCCTTTATATTATCAGCCCTTAATTCACTTTTATTATAATTTTTATTTACTATATTAATAAAATCAGGTATACTAAAACTTTTTTCAGTTTCATATTTAGGGCTTTCTTCTTCTCCTTTACTTTCTACTGATCTTAAGTAAGGAGCTTCAATCTTAAATACATCTAAAGCATTTTCAGTTTTTCCTGAGCTTATAGCAAAATATTGTGGATATTTTATCATTACATCACCATAAACTAATACTTTATTCTTTGTTTTTTCTACTGTTTCATTAATTTTCTTTTGAAATTTTTCCTTATCGTACCCTACTTTCTCAATATTACTATTATATGGTCTATATACTTGACAATGTGTAGTATTGCATATATGAGCATTTTTCCCTTTAGCCTTTGAACATGGATTTATAATTTTATTTATAACAAAAGTCCTCGCTAAAACCCCTTGTGCTATTAGAGCTTCCTCTTTAAATGCCATAGGCATTTCACTACTAACAACACCCTTTACATATTCTTCTAATCCAACAGTCAGCACTTTATTAGTGTTCTCATCATAAACCTTTACTTTAGAAAAATCTATATTTAAATCTACCAACTTTTTTCCAGCATTTATGTTTTCTATTTTATTATCATTTTTTTTGCTATAATTTTTATTTATTCCTTTATATTTACTATTTCCTAAAATACCAAACACAGTAGGAATAGCCATAATAATTATTGCAACTAATCCAACTGTTAATACATTTTTATACTTAGCAAGATTTATGTTAAGTTTATTAAAATTTATATTTCTCCAATTCACCTTCTTCATTCATATTCCCCCTTATGAAAAACTTCTTTATCTTTATTGATTAAGATTAAATAACCTCCATACTTTTAAATCAAATCTATGTCTATTTATATGTTATGTAAATTATAAAAATAACCTAAACTCTATTCTTTAATATTTTCTATAATAAGGTAAAAAATAAATCAAAGTGAAATAAAATTTCACTTTGATTTACTCCTTATATCTATTCATTTTCATTAATCCTATAAATATTTGCTCCTATTCCTCTAAATTTTTCTTCTATATTTACATAACCCCTATCTATGTGATATACATCCCTTATAGTAGTATATCCATCTGCAATTAATCCTGCTAATATTAATGACGCTCCTGATCTTAAATCTGTCGCCCTAACATCTGAACCTGTCAATCTATTGACACCATTTATAACAGCTACATTTCCTATTGTTTTTATATCAGCTCCCATTCTTTGCAATTCTATAGCATTCATAAATCTATTTTCAAATACTGTTTCATTTATCAAACTTATTCCATTACTAATTGATAAAAGACTCATCATTTGTGATTGCATATCTGTAGGAAAACCTGGATATGGCATTGTAATTATATCAGTAGGATTTATAATCTTATTTCCTGTTACTATAACAGACTTACTTCCATCTAATACTTCAATATTAGTTCCTATTTCCTTCAACTTTTCTATTACTGGTTTAAGATGATTTACTTCTACACCATGTATCTTTATGGTTGAATTACTTATTGCTGCTGCTATCATAAAAGTTCCTGCTTCAATTCTATCATATATAGGAGTGTATCTTGTCCCTTTTAAACTTTTAACACCTTCTATTTCAACAGTCTTTGTTCCTGCTCCTTTTATTTTAGCTCCCATAGATATTAAAAAAGAAGCTAAATCTTCTATTTCTGGCTCCATAGCTGCATTTTCTATTATAGTTTTTCCTTCCAATAAAGTTGCTAACATTATTAAATTTTCAGTTGCTCCAACAGAAGGAAAATCTAAATAAACAATTCCGCCTTTCATCTTACTACCATCTACTTCTATAAATCCATGAGACTTAGTAACAATTGCTCCCAATGCTTCAAATCCCTTTATATGCAAATCTATAGGTCTACTTCCTATATTACATCCTCCTGGTGAAGCAATTTTAAATCTTTTATATTTTGCTATCATAGGTCCCATAATTAAAAAAGAAGCTCTCATCTTCTGAACTAATTCACTTTTTGCACTTCTTTTATTTATGTCACTAGAATTTATTTCTAAACTATTCTCATTCCTATTGAAGTTAACTTCACAACCAATATCTACTAGAACTTCAGATATAACTTTAACATCTTCTAAAAATGGAACATTGTCTATTATTACAGTATCATCTGATAATATTGATGCCACTATTATTGGCAATACAGAATTCTTGGCAGCACTTATAGTAACTTCTCCACCTAGTGCATTACCACCTCTAACAATTATCTTTTCCATTTTAACCCTCCATATATTTAATAGGTTATAAAAATAACTGGAGTTCCTATAATCATATAAATATCTTTATCATCACCATAATTAACTACTGCATAATTTATTTTTTCCCTATTGTTAAATTCAGCAACACCGGTAATTCCTGAATCAATATTTATATTTTTTATATCTTTTATATCTAAATTTAATAATTTACTCTCTAATATCTCTACATTTTTATTTACTCCAAAATTATTATTTACTTTACCTTTTAAATAACTTGAAATTTTTATATTTTTATTTGCTATTTTCAAGCAATTCTCCAATACCTCTATATTATTTACACCAAATTCCTTTAATGTTATTTCAACATTTATACCTTTTTTTTCTTCAATGGCAAATATGTTAAGTTCTGTAGTTTTATTTTTTGAATTAAAATAAAAGTTATTATTATTTTTCTTAATTTTCCCTTCTATTTTAAATAAACTTTCTATTTTCTTTATTTCTTCATCTATACTACTTTTGCTTAAATATTTTCCTTGAACTCCACTTTCTATAACAATATAGCTTTCATCCATAATAGAATTATATATATCCAATGCAGAAAATTTATTAAAATTCATAAATGTTGATGTAGCTATTGTAATAGAAATTATAAAATTAAATAATTTTCCCATATAATCACCCCTCTTTTATCTTTGACTATATGTGGAAAATTAAACATTTTTTATAAACTTTTATACTATAAATATATTCCATAACTCATTTATTTGTGATTACGATATTTATAGGTGAATTTCTATTTTTTTTCACAAAAAAAGACAGTAGATTTTTAAAATCTACTGTCCCTTATTCTTAAGCTTTATTCTTCCTAAAGCTCTTTTCAAAGATAGCTCTGCTCTTTTTTTATCTACATTAGCATTTGTAGAAGCTAATCTTTCTTCCGCTCTTTTTTTAGAAGCCTCTGCTCTTTCTAAGTCTATATCTTGAGCTTGAACTATAGAATTTACACAAATAACAACATTATTATTCTTTGCTTCTATAATTCCTTCTCCAACAAAATAAACTTCCTCTATACCTAATTCATCCTTAACATATAATTCTGTTGGTATTATATTAGATATAAAAGGCTCATGGTCTTTTAAAATTTGAAATTCACCAACCATGCTTTTACATTTTACAGAAATTACTTCTCCATTTAAAACAATATCTTGCGGTGTTGTAATAAGTAGGTTAAATGTATTCATATTATTAACCTCCTCAATTATTGCATAGTTCTAGCGTTTTCAATTACTTCCTCAATTGAACCTGCGAATAAGAACGCTGTCTCTGGAAGATTATCATGTTTACCTTCTAGAATTTCTTTAAAACTTCTTATAGTATCTTGAACCTTTACATATTTACCAGGACATCCATTAAATTGTTCTGCAACGTGGAATGGTTGTGATAAGAATTTTTGAACTCTTCTTGCTCTTGCAACAACTTTCTTATCTTCATCTGAAAGTTCTTCCATACCTAAGATAGCTATTATATCTTGAAGTTCTTTATATCTTGCTAAGATTTTCTTAACTCCCATAGCAACATTATAATGTTCTTCTCCTACTATTCTTGGGTCTAATATTCTTGAACTTGATTCTAATGGATCTACTGCTGGATATATACCTATTTCAGTTAAAGCTCTTGCTAGTACTGTAGTTGCATCTAAATGAGCAAATGTATTAGCTGGTGCTGGATCTGTTAAGTCATCCGCAGGTACGTATACAGCTTGAACTGATGTTACTGAACCATGTTTAGTTGAAGTTATTCTTTCTTGTAGTGCTCCCATCTCATTAGCAAGTGTTGGTTGATATCCAACTGCTGATGGAACTCTTCCTAATAATGCTGAAACTTCTGAACCAGCTTGTGAAAATCTGAATATATTATCAACGAATAATAATACATCTTGACCTTTATCTCTAAAATGTTCTGCCATTGTAAGACCAGTTAAAGCAACTCTCATTCTTGCTCCTGGTGATTCATTCATTTGTCCAAATACTAAAGCAGTTTTGTTTATAACTCCTGAATCAGACATTTCAAGTATTAAGTCTTTACCTTCTCTTGATCTTTCCCCAACACCTGCAAATACTGATAATCCATTGTGTTGAGTAGCTATATTACTGATAAGCTCTTGGATTAGAACTGTTTTTCCAACCCCAGCTCCACCAAATAAACCTATTTTTCCACCTTTTTGATATGGAGCCATTAAGTCTATAACTTTTATACCAGTTTCAAACATTTCTGGCTTAATTGATTGCTCATGGAATGCTGGTGCAGGTCTGTGAATTGGGCTTTTTACTTCATGCTCAACTTCACCTTTATTATCTATAGGATTTCCTAATACATTGAAAACTCTTCCAAGTACTCCTTCTCCTACTGGTACTGAAATAGCATCTCCTGTATCTACAGCTTTTACACCTCTTTGTAATCCGTCTGTGCTATCCATAGCTATTGTTCTTACTATTCCATCTCCTATGTGTTGTTCAACTTCACATACTAGAGTTTTTCCGTTTTCCATTTCTATATTTATAGCGTTATAAATTCCTGGAAGTACATCTGATTCAAATTTTATATCTACAACCGGTCCTACAACTTGAATAACTTTTCCTATGTTCTCAGCCATTTGTAATTACCTCCTTTTTTTCTTCATAGATTCTGCTCCGCCAACTATTTCTGCTATTTCTTGTGTTATAGCACCTTGTCTTAATTGATTATATTTTACGTTTAAGTCATCAGCCATTTCTTTAGCATTTTTAGTAGCATTATCCATAGCTATCATTCTTGCATTATGTTCACTTGTTTTTGAATGGTGAACTGCATTGATTAGCTTTTCTTCTATATATCTCATTATGTATTCTGAAACTAATTCATCTGAATTTGCTTCAACATCATAATCTAATGTATCTGCTTTTTCATTGTATTTTTCCTTATATTTAAAAGGTAGAATTTGTTCTTCTACAACCTTTTGTTTAGTTGCACTTTCATAATGAGTGTAAATTACACTTATTTGTCCGTACTCTTCTTTTAAAAATAAGTTGATTAATTCATTTCCTATTATCCTAGCTTCTTTTATAGTCATTACATCTTTAAAATCTGGATATTCTTTAACTATTTCATAGCCATATTTATTTAAATAGTATTTACATCTTTTCCCTATTAATGCTACGTCTATATCTGATTTCCCATACTCATTTCTAAGATAATTAGGTCCATTTCCATTAAAACCACCGCATAAACCTGTATCTGATCCTAAAAGAAATACTAGCTTTTTATCGCTTGAATTTTCTTTAATTAAAATATTATTCTCAGGACTTTCAGCATATTTGAATACGGCGTGCCCCATCTCTTCTAGGCTTGTTAAATAAACATTATTTTTTTCTAATTTTACTTTAGCTTTTCTCATTTTAGCAGCAGCAATCATAGACATCGCCTTCGTTGTCTTTTGAGTACTTTTTACGCTTTTTATTCTATTTTTTAAAGCTAATAATCCACCTGATGGCATAAGCGCACCTCCAATCCTAAAAAGATGTGCATAGCTTATTAAGCTATGCCTATCTTAAAAATTACCTTTAAATTTAGTTATTACTTCTTTTAAAGATGCTTCAACTTCCTTTGATAATATCTTTTCACTATTTATCTTATCCATCATATCTTGATGATTTCTCTTTAAATAGCCTAAGAATTCAGCTTCAAATTTAGTTACATCTTGTACTGCAACATCATTTAAATAATCATTAACTCCTGCATACATCATTACAACTTGCTCTGCTAATGATCTTGGATTAAATTGTGGTTGCTTTAATACTTCAACTAATCTCTTACCTTTTTCAATCTTTCTCTCAGTATCTTTTTCAAGATCTGATCCAAATTGTGCAAATGACTCAAGTTCTCTAAATTGTGCTAAGTCTAATCTTAAACCTTTTGCAACTTGCTTCATAGCTTTAGTTTGAGCACTACCACCAACCCTTGATACTGATATTCCTGGGTTTACAGCTGGTTTAACTCCTGCATTGAATAAACCACTTTCTAAGAATATTTGTCCATCAGTTATTGATATAACGTTTGTTGGTATATATGCTGAAACATCTCCTGCTAAAGTTTCTATTATAGGTAATGCAGTTATTGAACCTGCTCCTAACTCATCTGATAACTTAGCTGCTCTTTCAAGAAGTCTTGAATGAATGTAGAATACATCTCCTGGGTAAGCTTCTCTACCTGGTGGTCTTCTTAATAGTAATGAAAGTGTTCTGTATGCAACTGCATGTTTTGATAAATCATCATATACTATTAATACATCCTTACCTTGATACATAAAATGTTCTGCCATAGCAACCCCTGCATATGGAGCTATATATTGAAGTGGAGCTGGCTCTGATGCTGATGCTGAAACTACTATTGTGTAGTCCATAGCCCCTGCTTCTGTTAATATATTTACAACATTAGCTACAGTTGATTGTTTTTGACCTATAGCTACGTAAATACATATTACATCTTCTGTTTTTTGATTTATTATTGAATCTAAAGCAATAGTTGTTTTCCCTATTTGTCTATCTCCAATAATAAGTTCTCTTTGACCTTTACCAATTGGAATCATAGCATCTATAGCTTTTATTCCTGTTTGTAATGGTTGGTGTACAGGCTTTCTATCTAAAACTGCTGGAGCCTTTCCTTCAATTGGTCTAAATCCTTCGTTTTCTATTGGGCCTTTATTATCTATTGGGTTACCTAAAGCATCTACAACTCTTCCAAGGAAAGCTTTTCCTACTGGAACTTCTGCTACCTTACCAGTTCTAACTGCTGTATCCCCTTCACTTATTCCTTTTTCAGAACCTAATAATACACATCCAACGCTATCTTCTTCTAAGTTTAATGCCATTCCTAGTGTTCCATTAGAAAACTTTATAAGTTCTCCTTGCATACACTTTCCTAATCCATAAACCTTAGCTATACCGTCTCCTACTTGTACTATAGTTCCTGAGTCTACTGAACTAAGTTCTTTTTCATAACTCTTTATTTCGTCTTTGATTACGGAAGTTAACGCTTCTGTATCGATATGCATAGACTCACCACCTTTTTTGATTTTTTATTTTTTTATTATTTATCAAGCATTAAAGATCTAAGCTCTTTGTATTTTGTTCTAAAGGTACCATCTGTTACGTCATCTTTAACTTTTAAGTAAATACCACCTATGATACTTTTATCTACTTCTGCTTTTAACATAATTTTTTTATTATATTTAGCTTCTAATTTACTAATAAGCTTCTCTTTTTGTTCTTCTGTCAATTCTACTGCTGTTTTTACTAAAGCAGGAATTTCATTATTTGTATTTGAATAAATACTATTTAATTCTTTTGAAATTTCACCTAAAGAACTAAACATATCCTTTTCGATAAGTATAAGTAAGAAAGAAAGTAAATCTTTATGAACTTTATCTATAAATTGTTCCTTTATAACTTCTTGCTTTCTTTTTACACTTATCTCATGACTTTCAATAAAATTATGTAACTCTGAATTAGTGTTTATTAAATTAGATATTTCTTTTATATCTTTTACGTACTCATCTAATTTTCTATTTTCCTTAGCAATATCATATATAGCTAAGGCATAGCTCTTGCTTAACCCATCAGTCATAATTAAATCCCCACCTTATCTATGTATTCATCAATAAGGTCTCTATGTGTATTTTCGTCAACTGATTTTTCTAAAACTTTTTGTGACATCATTATTGCAACATCTACAGTTTTTGTTTTTAAATCTAATAAAGCATCAGCTTTTGCTGCTTCGATTTCTTCATCAGCTCTACTCATAAGTGCTTTTGAATCTTTCTCAGCTTTAGCTAATATTTCTTTATATAATTCTTCTGCTTCTTTTTTCTTATCAGCTACGATTCTGTTACCTTCTTCTCTAGCTGCTTTTAACATTTCTTCATATTCTAATCTAAGCTTTCTTGCTTCCTCAACGTCAGCATCTGCCTTGCTTAATTTATCTAAAACAAGATTTTGTCTTGCTTCTATAGCATCTTTTATCTTATTCCAGAAGAAATATCTTAGAATTGCTAGTAATATTAAAAAGTTGATTAGAGTAGCTAATATTGTTAACCAATTTATTCCCATATCCTATGTTTCCTCCTTCGGATTCCATGAAATTATTCTTAGTTATTATTTTACGAATAATAATATTATTGATATAACGAATCCGTATATTGCAGTTGCTTCTGATAAACCAGCTCCCATGATGAATAAGCTTTGTATTTTATCTGCTGCTTCTGGTTGTCTTGCTATAGCTTCTGTTGCTCTACCTGTTGCTATACCTATACCTATTCCTGCACCTATTCCTGCTAATACTGCTATTCCAGCACCTAATAATGTTAATCCCATAATCTTGGTTCCTCCTTAGTTTTTAATTCAATTTGTTTTTTACTTTTGTTTGAAATTAATGTTTTTCTACAAGTTTTATATTTACTACAGTTAGCATTATAAAAATAATAGTTTGTATAGTACCATCAAAAATATCAAAATAGAAATGTGCTACTATTGGAAGCCCTATTTGTGCTGCCCATGTAATTCCACCTAACCATTTATATAATAATTCAGTAATAATTACAGCTGCTAACATGTTACCAAATAAACGTAACGCTAATGCTACTGGGAATACTACTCTTTCCATTATTGTTAATGGAATCATAGCCCAATGTGGCGCTGCATATCCCTTAAGATAAGCACCTAATCCATTCTTTCTAATAGCATTTCCATGAATGACTAAAATTGATATTATTGTTAATCCAATGGAAACGTTTAAATCTTCTGTAGGTTCGTGGAATCCTATTAATCCTAAAGTATTCATCATAAATAAGAACAATGCTAAAGTTCCTACAAATGGTATATACCCCATATATTTTTCTCCCATGTTACTACCTATAACGTTAGAAATAGTATCGTATAACATTTCTAAAGCTACTTGCATTTTACCTGGTTTAACTTTTAATGATCTTGTAAATAGTATTCCTACTATTACTAAGAAAATCATTATACCCCATTGTAAAACTACAGGCCCTTGGAAAACTATGCCACCAATTTTAACTGTAAACATAGGTTCAAATATGTTCATTGAATCACTTCCTTTCCATATTAAGTTATTATTTATTTTGTATATTAATGTTTATTTTTTTCTTTTCTTTTAGAATAAATAAACATTGCTACCTGATGGAAAATAAGTCCTGCCATATAGAATAATAACGTTTTGTAGTCATGCCTAAATAAATAAGCAATACCAACTATAACTATCATTCTTATTATGTAACTTACTTGGATAAGTATTGTTGAACCTTTTTTACTGTTAAAGCTTCTATTTATTACTAGAGCATTGACAGCGAAATTAATAATTGCCACTATGGTTCCGATAAAAAAAGCAATTCCATAGTAGATATTGAAAATTAGAATTATAATTGATAGTATAGTACCTAATAAAATATCTATTTTTGAGATTGCGGAAACCATTTTTAATATTTCTTTTAATTCTTTGTCCAATCTTTTCACCAATTGAATCCCTCCATTATTTCGGGATGATTATCCATGTGATATTATAAAGTTAAACTATAAATTTTAAAAACCTATTATTTTAGCAAATATACTGTTTTTTAACCTTTTGTTTACTATACATTAATATTTCTCTATTTTTCTTCATCATGTACACATTTTCTTAATTTTTCATTAATATGATTTTTTATTTTTTTAAAATTTCTTTTGTCAGAAAATTCTGATAAATTCTCTTTAATTCCTCTATTCATCATATTTTTTTCTAATTTAAATCAATATAAAGCTTTGATTGAATTTTTTTTAACAATTTTATTTAAAATATATTTTGATAATGTTTTCATTTATATTTTTTATATATGTTTATTGAATGTTTTTAATGATATAATTTCATATTTTTTTTATATTTTTTGATGTTTTTCTATATTTATTTATCTTTTTTTATAATAAATCTATTTTTTTAGTTATTTTTTGTTACTTTATATATATATTTTACTTAATTAAATTAATTCTATTTATATATATTTATTTTAAATTTATTATTTTAATATATTTTAATATATTTATTCTCTTCTTATTAACCATTTGTTAACATTTAATACTTTTATAAGAATTAACCTTCAACCCTTTAAACAAAAGTCTTTCTTAGAACTTAAATCTATCTCAACTAAAAAAAGCTAAATTACTCAAGCTATTGAATATAGTTTTAAGCAATTTAACTCTTTTTATTCATTTATTTATTATTTTTTAACTATTAAAGCTGTTCCAAGACCTCCACCTATACATAAAGTAGCTAATCCTGTTTCAACATCTTCTCTTTTTTGCATTTCATGAAGTAATGTAACTAATATTCTTGTTCCTGAAGCACCTACTGGATGTCCTAAAGCTATAGCTCCTCCATTAACATTTACCTTTTCCATATCAAATTTCAAATCTTTAGCAACAGCTAAACTCTGAGATGCAAAAGCTTCATTCGCTTCTACTAAATCTATATCATCTATTGTTAATCCAGAGTTTTCTAAAGCTTTCTTAGTTGCATGGAATGGTCCATATCCCATTATTGATGGCTCTAAACCTTTTGTTCCATAAGAAACTATTTTAGCCATTGGTTTTAATCCAAGTTCAGTAGCTTTTTCAGCACTCATTACAACTACTGCAGCTGCACCATCATTTATTCCTGATGCATTTCCTGCTGTTACTGTTCCATCTTTCTTAAAAGCTGGTCTTAATTTAGCTAATTTTTCAACAGTTGTTCCGAATCTAGGGAACTCATCTGTATCAAATACAATTGGATCACCTTTTCTTTGTGGTATAACAACTGGTACTATCTCTTCTTTAAATTTACCATTCTTTATAGCAACTTCAGCCTTTGCTTGAGAAGCTGCTGCAAATTCATCTTGCATTTCTCTAGTTAGGTTCCATTGTTTAGCTATGTTTTCAGCTGTAATTCCCATATGATATCCTTCGAAAGCATCTGTTAAGGCATCATTTACCATGGAATCTATCATTTGACCATTTCCCATTCTTTGACCATATCTAGCAGTTTTTAATACGTAAGGTCCTTGTGACATATTTTCCATTCCGCCAGCAATTATTATATCAGCATCTCCAGCTTTTATCATTTGAGCTGCTAAAGATACTGTTCTTAACCCTGATCCACATACTTTATTTATAGTCATAGCTGGAACTTCTACTGGTAATCCAGCTTTTACGGCTGCTTGTCTTGCAACATTTTGTCCTAATCCTGCTTGGACAACATTTCCCATTAATACTTCATCAACTTGATTTCCACTAATTCCAGCTCTATTTAATGCTTCTTTTATAACTATTGCCCCAAGTTCTACCGCTGGTACATCTTTTAATGTTCCACCAAAGCTTCCCAAAGCTGTTCTTACAGCACTTACTATTACTACTTCTCTCATTATAAACTTCCCCCTAAGCATAGCATTTTATTGTAAAAAATTATAAAACTATAATTTAATTACATTATATCTATTTTTTGTATATTATTCAATAAAAAATTTGTTAAAAATAAAACAATCTTTTTTTAGATAAAAAAACTATACCAGCAAATAGATATTTTATGCATAAATCTATTATCGGTATAGTCATTTCTAATTATTTATTCTCAAATTCTTCCACTTCACCATTAAATTTTCCATAATATTTAAGTATAGCATCTACTATTCTTTTTGATGCAATTCCATCACCATAAGGGTTTACAGCCTTGCTCATTAAGCTATAATACTCATTATCATTTATAAGTTTATTAGCTTCTTCAATTATTTTTTCTATATCAGTTCCAACTAATTTAACTGTTCCAGCTTCAACAGCTTCTGGTCTTTCAGTTACTCCTCTTAAAACTAAAACTGGTTTCCCTAAATGAGGAGCTTCTTCTTGTAATCCACCTGAATCAGTCATTACCATAAAACACTTATTCATTAAATTATGAGTTTCTTTAGTATCAAGTGGTGGTAATAAGTGAACTCTATCTTTTCCTCCTAATTTAGCCTCAACAACATCTTTAACTATAGGATTTAAATGTACTAAATAAACTAACTCTACATCTTTATTTTCTTCTACTATTTTGTTTAAAGCTTCACAAATATTTTCTATTCCTTCACCCCAATTTTCTCTTCTATGTGCTGTTATCATTATAACTTTTTTATTTTCAAAATCTATTTTATTTAATTGATCATTTTCAAAAATATAATTCTTTTCAACAGTATGTTCCATAGCATCTATAACTGTATTTCCAGTTATAAATATATCATCTTCATTTATTCCTTCTCTTAAAAGATTCTTTTTTGATCCTTTTGTTGGTGCAAAATGAAGATCAGCTAAAGCTCCTGTAAGCTTTCTATTCATTTCTTCTGGGAAAGGAAAATACTTATCAAAAGTTCTTAGACCTGCTTCAACATGACCAACTCTTATTTGTTGATAAAATGCTGCAAGTCCACTAGCAAAAGTTGTAGTTGTATCACCATGAACTAATATCATGTCTGGCTTTTCCTTTGTAAAAAGTTCTTCTAATCCTTCTAATATTCTATTTGTTATTCCAGTTAAACTTTGACGTGTTTTCATTATATTAAGATCAAATTCTGGAGTTATTTCAAAAAGTTCTAAAACCTGATCTAACATTTCTCTATGTTGTGCTGTAACGCATACTTTTGATTCTATTTCTTCTCTTTTTTCTAATTCCTTTACTAGAGGAGCCATTTTTATAGCTTCTGGTCTAGTACCAAATATAGTTAAAACTTTGATTTTATCCATTTTTTTCGTTATAAAGGTTTATCAAATATAAAACCTTTTAACGAATTCACCTCCTTTTGTATTATAATCATTCCAAATGATTCTTATATTCTGCTTAACTAATATAATATACCACTTTTCCTTATTTCTTAAAATAGTTCTTATTATATATGTACCTTAATTCATTTGAAATTAACACCTTACTTTATAATAACATAACTAAATATTATAAGTACTAAAAAATTAAATTATTACTACTTTTTATTGTGAAAAAAATTTTATCTAATAGCTAGAGGCTGTGTTTAATAAAAAAAATTCAGGAGTAAATATTCTAATTTTATTTAATAAATTTAACTTGATTTAATTAATAATCTAGTTAAATTTACTTAGAAGCTACTCCTGAACAAAATTTTATTCTATATAATTCAATCTATTAAATTATTTTGTTCCAAATAATCTATCTCCAGCATCTCCAAGACCAGGAACAATATATCCATTTTCATTTAATTTTTCATCAATAGCACCTACATATATATCTACATCTGGGTGATTTTCCATAACTTGTTTTATACCTTCTGGTGATGATATTAGACACATTAATCTTATGTATCTAGCACCTTTTTGTTTTAAAAGTGTTATAGCATCTACCGCTGAACCACCTGTTGCAAGCATTGGGTCAACAACTATAACTTCTCTATCTGCAATATCTTGAGGTAATTTACAGAAGTATTCTACAGGTTGAAGAGTTTCTTCATCTCTATATAATCCTATATGTCCAACTTTAGCTGCTGGTATTAATTTAAGCATACCATCAACCATTCCTAATCCAGCTCTTAATATTGGCACTATAGCCATCTTCTTACCAGCTAAAACTTTTGACTTAGTTTTACAAATAGGTGTTTCTATTTCTATTTCCCTTAATTGTAAATCTCTTGTTGCTTCATATGCCATTAACATTGAAACTTCTTCTACTAACTCTCTGAAATCTTTAGCACCTGTTTTCTTATCTCTTATAAAAGTTAATTTGTGTAATATTAATGGATGTGCTATTTGTGTTACTTTACTCATTTTTAATTCCTCCCTATTTACAAACAATTATTTATTTTTATTTTCTAACTCAGTTATTTTATTAACTCTTCTTTCATGTCTACCACCCTCAAATTTTGCATTTAAGAATGTATCCACAATATCTAGAGCTAACCCTTTTCCCATAACTCTTTCTCCTAAAGCTAAAATGTTAGCATTATTATGTTCCCTACAAGCATGGGCACTAAATGTATCTGAGCATAAAGCTGCTCTAATTCCTGGAATCTTATTTGCTGCTATAGATATACCTATACCAGTACCACATATTAATATTCCTAAGTCACATGTTTTTAACACTATTGCATTTGCAACTTTTTCTGCTATATCAGGATAATCACAAGACTCTAAACTATATGTTCCAAAGTCTTCAAATTCTATTCCTTTTTCCTTTAAGTGCTTTAACACTTCTTCCTTTAGTATAAATCCACCATGATCGCATCCTATTGCTAACTTCATAACTTAGTCCTCCCTATAATAAAATTTTTGTTCTTTTGTACATCTAATAATTAGTGCTATAATATCACAAATTTTTGCAAATTACAGATAAACAAGCACAAATTTATAGATAATTTCCACTAAATTCAAACAAATTCTTTATTCTATTTAAATTTAATTTCAATTTATATAAAAAAAAAGAAGAATAAGAAAAAATCCCTATTACTTCTTTAACTTAAAGCATAACTAATATTAAAAATAATTAAGTATTAATGCTTATTAATTAAAGAATTAATTTTCAAATTAAATAAGCATCAAATTTATTTAGATAGATAATGATATGAAATAAAATAAATTTTAAAAAATTCTTTTTTTATAAACTTTTTCTTCATATCATTACCTCCTATTCTAATTACACATCTATTATATCAAAGCCACAAGCTTTTTTTAACCTATTCATTATAGCTATCCCTATTCCACTTTCTTCAAAAGCTTCACTAAGAATAACATCTACACCCTTATCATCAAAAGCTCTTAAGCTTTCAAATAAACCTCTGGCAATTTCATCAAGGTTTTCTCTACTTCCTAAACTAATAACATCTACATCTTTATATCTATCTTTAGTTTCATCTGTAGCTATTATACCAACTTTTAAATTGTCATCCTTGTAATTATGCATCATTTTTATAATTTTTTCAACCATTTTTTCTTTATTTCCTCGAATTACTCTAACTTTTGCTTTTGGTGCATAATGTCTATACTTCATTCCAGGGGCTTTAGGCTTAAAATTATTATTAGTTGTTTCTAACAATATAGCTTTATCTATATAAACTTCACTATGAAATTCTTGAAGCATTTCTAAAGTCACCCCACCAGGTCTTAAAATACAAGGTGGATTAACTGTTAAATCAACTATAGTTGATTCTACTCCAACATCACTTTTTTCTCCCCCTATTATATAATCAACTCTACCATCTAAGTCTTCTACACATCTTTCCATATCTGTAGGACTTGGTCTCCCTGATATATTAGCTGAAGGAGCTGCTATAGGTACTCCACTTTTTTTTATTAACTCTAAAGCTATTTTATTATTAGGCATTCTTATTCCTATAGTTTCTAAATTAGCTGAAGTTTCCTTTGGTATTATAGACTTCTTTTTTAAAATTAAAGTTAAAGGTCCTGGCCAAAATGCATCCATTAATTTTTCTGCTATTTCTGGTATTTCCTCCACATATTCATTTATCTCTTTTGAAGCTACATGAATTATTAAAGGATTATCCTGAGGTCTACCTTTAGCTAAAAATATTTTTTCTACAGCTTTACCATCTAAGGCATTAGCACCTAATCCATAAACTGTTTCTGTAGGAAAAGCGACAGTTCCTCCATTTTTTATAACCTTAGCTGCCTCATCTAAAAATTTTTCTTGTTGTTCCAAATCTTCTATGTAAGCCTTTTTAGTATACATATTTAATCACCCTTTAGTTTTTAAATTTCTTTTTGCCCTCTAGCAATTTTTATATTTTCTATGGTGTCTCCTGTGAATGTGGCTTTAACACAACTTTTATACATATCATCTAATAAGGTAAATTTATTAAATCCACCATTTTTTATTATCATATAGTAGTAGTTTGTATCTTTATTTCTTTTTTGAATTTTCTCATACTCAACTGCTAATACAGGATAAGTTTTTAAAACACTTTTTCCGATTAATTTAAAGGCCCTTTTTCCAACTTTTGCAGTAGTGACAACTATTATTTCTATATCATCACCTTTTTTCTCTGTATGAACTAATACTATTTTATCACAAATTATTTTAATAGATTTGATGAACATACTTATTTTTATTTTTAAAAAATTATTTTTACAAATATATCTAAGGGTCATTTTTTCCTTTGATGCTACTAGACAACATATTATTGCTATTTCTAATACTACTAAATAACAATACACATATAAGTTTTTAACTTGAAGTCCTAAAACAAGAACTGGAAACAATATAAACAGAAAGATCATAAATACATTGAATCTTCCAAATGCCTTTTCTTGTTTCTTTATTGCCTTATCTATAAACATTAGTCTCTCCCTTTATTTTTTAAATTTAAAAGGAGCCTATCAAAGGCTCAGAAATACTAAAACTCAAGTAATTAGAAAATATAATTATCTTATTTTCTAGCCACCAATGACCTTTAGAACCTATCTCCAAGCTTTGATATAGCTCCACTAATATTAAAAGCTGGTGTTACCCATTTGTTTCATTTTTTGAGCTTGATCCTCTGTTATTAAAGCATTAAGTATTTCATCAATATCTCCATCTAAGAATGAATCTAGCTTATAAAGTGTTAACTTTATTCTATGGTCTGTAACTCTTCCCTGAGGATAGTTGTAAGTTCTTATTTTTTCACTTCTATCTCCAGTACCAACTTGACTCTTTCTATCTTCTGCTATACCTGCAAGTCTTTCTTGTTCAGCTTTGTCATAAAGTCTAGCTTTTAAAACCTTCATAGCTTTTTCTTTATTCTTAAGCTGTGATTTTTCATCTTGACATGAAACAACCATACCTGTTGGTAAGTGAGTAATTCTTACAGCTGAGTCAGTTGTATTAACGCATTGTCCACCATTACCTGAAGCTCTAAATACATCTATTCTTATGTCTTTATCACTTATTTCTATTTCTACGTCATCAACTTCTGGAAGTACTGCTACAGTTGCTGTTGATGTATGTATTCTTCCTGAGCTCTCTGTATCAGGTACTCTCTGAACTCTGTGTGCTCCACTTTCATATTTCATTTTTGAATAAGCACCATCACCTTTTACCATGAATACAACTTCTTTGAATCCACCAAGGTCTGTTTCATTTAAACTCATTATTTCTACTTTCCATCTATTTTTTTCAGCATATTTTGTATACATTCTGAATAAATTTGATGCGAATAATGCAGCTTCTTCACCACCAGCACCTGCTCTAATTTCAACAAAAACGTTTTTGTCATCATTAGGATCTTTTGGTAGTAATAATATTTGTATTTCTTTTTCTAAGTTTTCTTTGCTTTCGCCAAGATCTTTTATTTCAGCTTGAATCATTTCTTTCATTTCTGGATCTGATTCTTCACTAGCCATTTCTTTGTTAGCTTCTAAGTCTTCAAGTACATTTCTATACTCTTTGTACTTATTAACTATAACTTCTAAGTCAGCATGTTCTTTACATAACTTTCTCCATTCATTCTGGTTAGCCATAATTGATGGATCACTTATTTTAACTGACAGTTCATCATATTTATTTTCAATAAAATTTAATCTATCAAGCATTTTATTTATCACTCCGTAACATAGATTTTCATATTTAATTATTATAACATAATTTTTTTCTCTTTATCAACATTTAGTTTCCCTATAACAACTCTATCATGACCTGCTAAATCTTTTATCACTTCTAAAGATGTAAAATTATCCTTTTCCATTAATAATTTTACATCTTCTCCTTGGTCATGACCTATTTCAAAAGCTAATATTCCATTGTCTTTTAAGTAGTATTTACTCTCCTTGATAATTTTTCTGTAAAATACTAAGCCATCCTCTCCACCAGCAAGAGCTAAATGTGGCTCATAATTTTTAACATCATCCATTAATGTCTCAATAACCTCATTCCTTATATAAGGAGGATTCGAAACAATTATATCATAGGTTTTTCCTTGCAAATTACTAAATAAATCACTGTGAATAAAATTAGTTCTTCCTTCAAGGCTTAAATTTTCAATATTATTAATAGTAACTTCCTTAGGTATATTATCTATATCTACTAAATCAACACTTATGTTTTTCCTAAATGTTGCTAATGATAATCCAATAGCTCCACTTCCACAACATAAATCACATACCTCTAGCTTTTCATTTTCATCTATATTCTTCAATACCTCTTCAACTAATATTTCTGTATCTGGTCTTGGAATTAACACCCCTTCTTTTACATTAAAGTCTAATCCCATAAACTCTGCCTTTCCTAATATATATTTAATAGGCATTTTTTCACTTCTCTTTTTTACTAACTTTAAAAATTCTTTTTCAAGTTCTTCTGATACTCTAAAATCATTATTTGTTATTAACCAAAGTTTATCCTTATTAAGTACCTTGCCTAATAAAAGTTGAGCATCTAATCTACTTGTTTCAACATTATTATTTCTTAATATTTCAGTAGCTTCATTTAATAACTCATCTACTCTTTTTTCTATTTTTAACCCTTCTGATGCCTTTAATGCCATTATAGCCACCTCAATTTCTCTAATAGTTGGTTCAATTGTAGTTAACACTTGTAACTTCATTCCTGGATATGCTACTAAATTACTAAATAAACTATTACTTTTTCCTATCCACTTTATTACCTCATAGGTTATTCCTATAGCTATAAACATAATTAAAATTCTAGCCACTATTCTTAAGGATATAAATCTCCATCCTACTGATAATCCTAGGATAGCATTTATAATAATGACGTTAAATAAAAAATTAGTACCACATCTCTTGTGTAGCCTAGAAAACTTCATCACATTTTCTACACTTAATTCTTCCTTACTTTCATAACAATTTATTGTTTTATGTTCAGCTCCATGATTTGCAAATAAATTTTTCACCATATCATTGGATTTAATTATTATTAGATAAAGTGCTAACAATGTTAATGTTATTATTCCTTCTATTAAAGTTAATTGAAAATTTTTTAACTTTAATAATTTAAATATACTTGTTACTACAGTTGGTAAAATTATAAATATAATTATAGACAAAAAAACAGAAAGATATAACATAAAATTTTTAGGAAGCTTATCTATATTCTTTCCTAATTTTTCTTTAAACCAAATTTCTAACTCATTTCCTTCTTCACCATAATTGTTAATAGAATAATTAAAGGATTCTAATCCTCCTTCTATAGTATTTTTTAAAGAAATCATTCCCCTTAAAACGGGTATTTTATCAATTGGTTTTTCAGTTGCAACAATATATCTTTCAATATCAATATCTATATTATCTTTTTCATTTCTTACTGCTGTAGCTTTACCTTTTTTTCCTCTCATCATAACACCATTTAATACTGCTTGACCACCAACATAGCCTTCTGCCATAAAATCTCCCCTTATTTACAAGGCTTTCTTTAATTTTTTTTATATTTAAAATAACATTCTCCACATAATGATTCGTATTCTACTGCTCCACCATCATCAATAGCCACTTGTTCACCTTCAAAAATAAATTTCCCATTTATCTTTCTCCCATTTAATATAGCCTTTTTACCACAAGTACATATTGTTTTCATTTCTTCTATACTATGTGCTATAAGTAATAATCTAGAACTACCTTCAAACCCATTCATTTGAAAGTCAGTTCTAAGTCCATAGCATATTACTGGAATATTATAACTAACTGCTATTTCAAATAATTGATCTATATGATAGCTTTTTAAAAATTGAACTTCATCTACAATAATACAATCCATAGAATGAGTTTTTAATCTTTCTTGAATTCTTTCTAGTATATTATCTTCATCCCTAATAAGTATATCAGCTTTTCTCTCAACACCTAATCTAGATACAATTTTATCTTCACCTTTTTTATCAATAGCTGGCTTTATTAAAACAATCTTCATACCTCGTTCTTCATAATTATAAGCCACTTGCATTAAGTGAGTTGACTTTCCTGAATTCATAGCACCATATCTAAAATATAACTTACTCATAAAAAAATTATCTCCCTCTTGTTAATTTATTATATAATCAAAATCCTACCTAAATTTAGTCTAGGTTTATCTAATATTATGATAATAACTTAATTATTTATTTCTATATTCACTTAAGTAATAACAACTATATTAGATAATTAAATTTAAATTCAATGATTATTAAAATCACTTATGAATTAACTTTTTTATTACATTTACTTCATATCATTATAACTTAAAGGAATAGGATTTTAAACTATTGACGTATTTTTAACCTCATGATATACTTTAATACAGTTGTTTAAAATAATTGTAAAAATCAAAAAGAGGTGAAAAATATGAAAAACGGCATACATCCAGATTACAATCACGAAACTGTAGTTAAGTGTGCATGTGGAAACACTTTCACAACTGGTTCAGTTAAAGATGAATTAAAAGTTGAAATATGCGCTAAGTGCCACCCATTCTACACTGGTAAACAAAAAATCGTTGATGTTGGTGGAAGAGTTGATAAATTCAACAAGAGATTCAACATTAAATAATTTTTCTAAAAGAGAAAGATCCTATCTTTCTCTTTTTTTATTTTGTAAATTTTTTTTTAAGTTTAATGTGTCACAAATAAGATTCTATGATATTATATTAATTGAATTTAATTGAAAGAGTGAATTTTTTATGCGTAAAATTTTAATATTAACAACAGCAACCGGTGAAGGGCATAACCAGGCTGCCAAGGCATTAAGAGATATTTTAAAAGACGATCATACTGAAATTCTAATTTATGATTTTCTTGATGGAGGTAGTAAAATTTTAGATAATGTCATTGTTGGAGGTTATGATTTTTCTGCAACTATGCTTCCTCGAGTATATGGTGCAGTTTATAAAGTTACTAACTTTAAAGGGATAAATGGAATTTTATCTAAAGTTTTTAGATCTAGTAAAAAAAGTATCTTAAATTGTATAAACACATATGAGCCAAATATTATTGCATGCACTCACCCTTTATCTGTATTTGTACTTGATTACTTAAAAAGGGATGGTATAATAAATATCCCTGTTGTGTCAATTACTACAGATTTTAATCCACATTATACTTATTTTGCTAAAAATTTAGATGCCTATATAACAGGTAGTCAATATTCAAAGGAAAAACTTGCCCAGCAAGGAATAAATGAAAACACTATATATCCTTTAGGTATACCTGTTAATAAAAAATTTTATGAAAAAAATATAGAAAAGCCTATATCACCATCTAAGTCAGACTTTAACATATTACTTATGGGTGGTAGCATGGGACTTTCTAGTATTTCATCTGTATTAAAAAAATTAGTTTCAAATAAAAATAAACTTAATATAACAATAGTTTGTGGAAAAAATGAAGATTTAAGAGAAGAATTAACTTTAAATTATGGACTTAAAACTTTTGAAAATAAACATATATCTATTTTAGGTTTTGTTAATACTATCCCAGAACTTATGGATGAGATGGATTTAATAATCACTAAACCTGGAGGTTTAACTGCTACTGAAGCTATCCACAAAAGCCTTCCAATGATTATTCCATTTGTTATCCCTGGACAAGAAAATGAAAATGCCAATTTCCTTTGTAAAGAAGGAACAGCTATAAGAGTAAAAAACTTAGATTTACTAAATGAAACTATAGATTATCTAATAGAAACTCCAGAAAAGCTTCAACAAATGAGAGCTAATATGAACAGAATTTCTAAAAATTTTTCTATAGAAAAAACCATAGAACTATTTAATGGTTTATATAAAGAGGATGTATCCAAATAATTAGATACATCCTCTTTTCTATTTATTATCATCTTGTTCCATAGTTTTATTATAGCTATCTATAAACTCTTCATTATTTTTTGTTTTAGATAATATGTTAATTAACTTCTCAGTTACATTTTCCTTATTATCTTCTTTATACATTACTTTTCTTATGGAATATGCTACATCTTTCTCATTTGCCTTTAATAATAGATCTTCTTTTCTAGTTCCTGATTTATATATATCAATAGCAGGGAATATTCTTCTTTCTTGTAGCTTTCTATCTAAGTGTACTTCCATATTTCCTGTACCCTTAAATTCTTCAAAAATCATATCATCCATTCTGCTACCTGTTTCTACTAAAGCAGTTGCTAATATAGTTAAACTTCCACCTTCTTCTATATTTCTAGCTGCTCCAAAGAATTTTTTAGGCATTATTAAAGCTCCTGGATCTAATCCTCCTGAAAGAGTTCTTCCTGTTGGTGTTATGGTAAGATTATAAGCTCTTGATAACCTTGTAAGAGAGTCCATAAGTATAACTATATCCTTCCCTTGCTCTACCATTCTCTTCGCTCTTTCTAAAACCATTTGAGCTACTTTAATATGATTTTGAGGTTCCTCATCAAAAGTTGAATATATAACTTCTCCATTTATACTTCTCTTCATATCTGTAACTTCTTCTGGTCTTTCATCTACTAATAATACTAAAAGTTCTATTTCTGGATAATTTGCTGATATATTTTGAGCTATTTTTTTAAGAAGTGTAGTTTTACCAGCCTTAGGAGGTGCTACTATAATTCCTCTTTGTCCCTTTCCTATTGGACAAATTATATCCATAAGTCTAGAACTTAAATCGGAACTATTATTGGTTTCTAACCTTAATCTCTCGTTAGGATATATAGGTGTTAAATGTTCAAAATGTTTTCTTCTTATTGCCTTTTCTGGGCTATCTCCATTTACTCTATCAACATATAAAAGTGCTTTAAATTTTTCCCCTTCTTTTGGTTCTCTTATTTTCCCTTCTACTTGGTCTCCAGTTTTTAAATTAAATCTTCTTATTTGTGATGGAGAAACATAAATATCCCCTTCTCCTGTTAAGTAGTTTCTACATCTTAAAAATCCAAAATTATTAGGTTCTAAAATTTCTAATACGCCTTTAGCTGTATTTGAAGTATTAACCATTTCCTTAAATTTTTCTTTCTTTTCTTCAGTATTCTCTATGTTTTTTTCCATAGAATTATTATTATACCTATTATTATTTCTTTCTGGTCTATTAATAACTTCTTCTCTATTCTTTGGAGCTATTTTTTCTCTTAAAATCACACCATCTTTTTCTATACCATTAACATTTAAGCTTTCTTTGTTTTCATCTGAATTTTTTTTATCTATATTATTTACAGTTTTATTTTTTTCTAATTCTATTATCTCTTCCAATATTTCATTTTTCTTTTTCTTTGATAAATTTTTTATACCTAATTCTTTAGCTATCTCTTTTAATTGAGATAAGTTCATTTTATCGTAAGCTTGCACTCAGCAGCACCTCCTATTTATTTTAAATATGCTTGGGAGTTTTTAAAGGTAAGAATTTACTATTACTTTTATTTGATAGTTAGTGACTGTAATCTTTCTATCTTCTATTAAAATAGAATACAAACAGTCACATACTTCTAGATAACTTCGACTAACTATTTAGCTGAAGTGAAATATCAACTAAATTATGTCTACGTTTATGTAGAAATTTATTCGAATATTAATTGATTATTCTTTTATTATAATACTTTAAGATAAGTATTAACAAGATTTTTATTATATTTATATAATATTGATTCTTTTTATAATTTAAAAACTTATAAAGGGCTAAGTAAAAATTTAAATTAGCCCTTATAAATATATCTACTTAGCTGAAACTTCTAGAGTTAAATTTGTTTTTATTGCTTCTTGACCTGCAATAGCTATTTCATAATCTATCTTTATACGTCCACCATCATCATTAATATCAACCTCTAAACTTTTAGTATTGGTTACAAGTTCAAGCATACCATATGGTGTATTATATAAAGATACATGGCTTCCTTCATTCTCAAAAACAATTAATGACTCTGTAGTTCCCGTTCTCTCTAATATAACCTTATTCTCTTCTATTTTAACAGTTGTAGTTGTTCCTTCCATTCCTGATATTTCACTTTCCTCATAAGAAACTTCATATCCATTTTCTAATTTTTTAAAAAGTCCTTTGCTTATAACTTCTATTTTATCACTTTCACCACTTAGTTGTAAGCTGTATACTTTTATAATTGCTTTCTTTTCCATTAAGACTCCTCCATACTGTTTAATATATAGAATAGTTTAAATTTTTTATTTATTTTTATCAAGTTTTATTTTAATAGCTCTAAGAGTTTAAATCTTAACTCAATTTTACTATTCTCTTTGTCTATAACAGCATTTGCTTCTTCCTCTGATAAAACTTTTCTTATTTCTTCTTCACTCTTTTCATAACTTATTTGTCCCTTTGTCATATCAACAAAACATAATGGTGGAAACATAACACACCACCAATTTTCTCCTTTTGCTTCTCCTATTAATACTCTAAAAGCTTCATATTCTCCTTGAGGAAGAGTTATATTACCATAAGTTTTCTCAGGAAAATTAGTTCTCCCTAAAGTAACCTTAACATCATAATTATATCCTTCATTCTTTATAACTTCACTAGCAATCTTAATTATATTGCTTTCTTCCTTTTTTAATATAGTTCTAGATTCATCTATAGATTTAGATTTTTCAAGCTTTGGAGTAACATATTCTAGTATCTTATCTCTCACTTTTAATTTTAAAGTTTGATCTTCTTCTGAATTACTATTTGCTAAAACATGAAACCTTATTAACTTTTCATCTATATTATCTAAGTTCTTAGTAGCTTGTACTCCTTTTGTATTAAATATTAAAACAATAATTCCTATAATACTAATTAAACCAATATATTTTTTCATTTTAACATCCCCCCTGATAACTTAATTATCACCAAGGATATATTTTTTATACGTAAATTTAAAAATATTTTTATTATGAATTGAACTTTATTTAGAAATAGTTAAATTTTCACTTAAGTTAAAAAAAGTTTTTAGATTTATATTTATCTTATGAAAGATGGAAAGTATTATGGATGTTAAGTATCAAATAGCCTTCTAAACAAAATACAAAAAGAGGTTGTATTAAATCAACCTCTAATTTCAATTATTTTTAATTGTATTTATTTATCAACATAATTATGTAAATACAAAATACTCTAAATATTTAATTTAAATTGTTCTCGTTATAAATATATCTGAATAACCGTACTTTTCTCTTAGTTTCTCATAAGCTCTTTGAGCTACAAGCATATCCTCAAAAAAACCAAATATAGTTGGTCCACTACCACTCATCATAGAGCCTAATGCCCCTTCTTTTACTAAATCATCTTTGATTCTTCTAAGTATACTATGCTTTCTAAGAGTTACATTCTCTAAAACATTTTTCATATTTTTTGAAATATAGTTTATATCTTCTCTTTGCATAGCTTTTATTAAGCCCTCTATATCAACATGCTTATGAATCTTGTTTATATCTAAATCCCTATATACTTCCTTAGTTGAAACCCCAAAATTAGGTTTTACTATTATCACTACTTTATTTTTAAATCTTTTTAAGGGTGTTAATTTTTCCCCTATTCCTTCACATAAAACAGTTCCTCCATTTATACAATAAGGCACATCTGCTCCTATTTTTAATGCTAATTCTTCTAATTCCTTACTTTTTGCTTTAACATTGAAAAGTTTATTCATTAAATATAAAACTGTTGCTGCATCAGTGCTTCCTCCTGCCATTCCCGCTGCTACTGGTATATTTTTAGTTATATGTATATCTATTCCCTCATTGATATTATATTTCTCCCTAAATATTTGTGCTGCTCTATAAGCTAAATTTCTTTCATCTGTAGGGATATAATGTTTATTACTTGTTAATCTTATATTTTTTATACTATTTTTATTAACCTCAACTAAATCATACAAATCAACAGTTTGCATTATCATTCTTAATAAATGATATCCATCTTCTCTTTTTCCTACAGCATCTAAAGCAATATTTATTTTAGCATATGCCTTTCTTTTCATAATTAAGTCCACCTTTAAATCCTAGATTCATATTATATTTATAATTATAATATTTTGCTCTACAAACTTAAAGAAAAATAACTTATGAAATCATAATTATTTGATTTCATAAGTTATTATTTCTAAGCTTCTTTTTCTTTTGTGTTTTTTAATAAATCAATATTAGTTCTTACCTTATTAAAGTCTTCAAAAAATACTATAATAGTATCACCCTTTTTAGCTTCTGCAAAAGCAGCGCTAAGTGCATCTTTTTCATTAAGTATTACTTTATAATTTTTCTTGTTTGCTGCTTTTACTCCTTTAGCTAATAGCTCAGCCACTTCTCCCTCTCTTCTTCCTCTTTTATCCTCATCCTCTTTTATAAATATTTTATTAAAATACCCACCTGATAATCTTCCTACTTCTTCAATATCCTTATCATTTCTATCCCCAGGAACACCTATTATCCCTATTACTTTTTCTTTTTTCATTGCTTTTAATGAATCAATTATCATCTTGTATCCATCAATATTATGACCATAATCTAGTATAATCTCAATACCATCTACATTATAAACATTAAATCTTCCACAGTTGAAATTTTCATCTGATTTAAATTGTAAAAAACCCTTTGCTATCATAACATAATCTATTCCTAATCCTACTAAGGCTGCACAAGCAGCTAGAGAATTATAAATATTATGCTTCAATGTTCCATTTAAAGTTAATGGCATCATTTTTAAATCACATATTTTATAATTTTTATTATTATTACTTACAATTATAAAATCATCATCCCTGTAAACAACAGGTTTTCCTTGTTCTAAGCTTTCTAATATATATTTATTAGATTTATTTTCTGAAAATAATATTATGTTTCCTTTGCTTCTTTGCATAAGTATTTCACAATAATCATCATCTGCATTTATTATTGAATAACCTGTTGGTTTAACTGCTTCAATAACAAGTGCTTTTGCAAGAGCCAATTGCTCTAAAGTTTCAATTCCATCTAACCCCAAATGGTCTTCCTTAATATTAGTTACTACTCCTACATCAGCTAAATCATAGGCTAAACCTTTTCTAACCAATCCACCTCTAGCTGTCTCTAAAACAGCTACATCAACATCTCTATTTAATAATACAGTTTTTGCACTTTCTCCTCCTGTATCATCACCTTTATGGATTAATTCATTATCTATATAAATTCCATCTGTACTTGTCATTCCAACCTTATATCCCATTAAAGATAACACATAAGAAATTAATCTAGTTGTTGTTGTTTTTCCATTAGTTCCTGTTATTGATACTAAAGGTATATTCTTTATGTTACCATCATACATAGTATTTAGAATATCTCTTGCAATATTTCTCTTCTTTCCTTTTGTAGGGTACTCATGCATTCTTATACCCGGTGCAGCATTTACTTCTATTACTATACCATTATCATATAGGCTCTCTGATATATCTTTTGTTGATATGTCTATTCCACAAATATCTAACCCAACTATTTTAGCCACTCTTTCTAAAAGTTTTTTATTCTCTTCACTTATTAAGTCAGTACAGTCTTCTGCAAAGCCACCTGTTGATATATTAGCGTTTTCTCTAAGATAAATTTTTTCTCCTTCTTCTATTATGCTATTAATACTTTTTCCATATTTACTTAAAATCTCTGAAAGGTCTTTATCTAATTTTATTTTAGTCAATGGCTTTTCATGATCTTCCCCTCTTAATGGATTACTATTTAAGTTTTCAATTAATTCTTTTATTGAAGATTTTCCATCTCCTATTATATAAGGAGGTGTTCTCTTAGCTACTGCTTTTACCTCATAATCTATAACACATACTCTATAATCATTACCTTCAACATATTCTTCTACTATTATTTTGTCACAACTTTTTCTTAGGTCATTATAAGCTTCTAATAAAGCCTTTTCAGTTTTTATATTTAAATGAACTCCGTTTCCTTTATTGCCAAACTGCGGCTTTATTACTACTGGATAGCCTATACTTTCAGCGGTTTTTAAAAGTTGTATAGTGTCATGTACCATAGCTCCTTTAGCTACAGGTATAGCATTTTGTGATAATATACTTTTAGTTAAATTTTTATCGCAGCATATATCCACAGCTAAGCATCTAGTTTTATCTCCTATAGTAGCTCCAAACATACGCCCTTGTTTACCATACCCAATTTGATATATACCATCTCCTATTGATAAAATTGGCATATTAGCTTTAATAGCTTCATCATATATTGATTTTGTTGAAGTTCCCATCATTTCTTCATTTTTAATTGATTTTAATATTTCAATTCTATCTTTAAGAGATATTTTTTTCCCTTTTATAAGTCCATTAATTATTTCAACAGCTAAGCTAACGATAGCTAAACCTAAATTTTTATATTGGTATTGAAATATTATATAATATAAATCTCCCTCTATTTCTCTCGCCTTACCATAAGCTATATCTACACCTAATTTATTATGAATAGCTATAACCATATGTTCACAAATATGAGCTAAGTAAGTTCCCTCTTTAAGTCTTATAGCAAATCCATGTTCCACATCTATTCCACATCTATGTTCATAAAGCTCCGGAATCATTTCTAATAAATTTTTATTGAAATCTTTTATATCTTTACTTGGAGTTTCTGAATATCCTTCTAAATCAACATCTATTCTCATAACTTTTTTATGTGAATAAATATTTCTACCTTCAAAAACTTGTTTTTTTATTATTCTCATTTTTAAAAATTTCCTCCTCAAAAGGCTTCCTTTTATCTAGGTTATATATTTTCCCTGGAGTTAGTATGTGTAAAAGAACATTAAACATACTAAAATGCTCCTTAGAACTATTTTGAGACACATTACTGTAATTCATATTTTTCCCATCTATTATATAGACTGAACTTGACCCTATAACTTTTATATTATTATTTTTATCTATTATAATTGCTGTATCTTCATCAATTCCAATACCTAAACTTTGAGGGTTTTGAGCAACTGCAACTAAAAGTCTACCTATTCTCCCTCTTTGAGAAAAATGTTGATCTATAATCAATCCATTTATTAAACCTAATCCCTTTGCCATTTCAATAGTACATTTCCTTGGACCTTCTTCTTCTTCACCTGCTATTATCATAACATCACTCATTACTGATGCTCCTGCAGATGTTCCAACAAATATAGTTCCATTTAAAAAGGCTTTTATTAAACTTTCATATACAGGGGTTCCCCCTAATAAGCTTGTTATTCTTAACTGATCTCCTCCAGTAAAAAAAATAACTTTAGCTGATTTAATAAGATTAATCTTATTTTCACACCAACATTCTTCTCTATCAATTATGGTAAGTTCCTTTATATTTTTAACTCCTAATTCAACAAATGCCTTTCTATAATTAGTAATTAATTTTTCAGGTTCCTCACTAGCTACAGTTGCAATAAGAAGTTCATCCTTATCATTAATTTTTTCTGCTACGTGCTTTAAAATTACCTTACTATTTTTTTTATCTTCTGCTCCACCTATAATGATTAATTTTTCTTCTCCACTATTCATATTAAATCACCTCATTAAATCTGCATTTTTTATTTTATCCACTTTTTTAGAAAGTATTCACAATATAATATTATTTAAGAGTTCTAATTTAATAATTAACGTTTAGTACTAGATAAAAAAAGCATTCTAAAGTAAAATCTTATTCTACTTTAGAATGCTCTTTTTATTATTATTCTTTTAAAACTATTTACTTAAAATATCTTTCTATTTTTCCTATATAATAGCCCTTCCTGGAATTATTAGTTTTTCTCCTTCTTTTATTTCACCATCTGATTCTAAGCTGTTAACTTTACATATATCTGCTATGCTTGTTCTATATTTTTTAGCTAAATCCCACATTGTGTCACCAGGTTGTACTATATAAATTATTATAGATGCATTTTTACTTATTTTTTCTTCTTCATTTTCTGAAATATCTTTTACATATTCTTTTTCTTCAGTAAAATACACCTTTGCATTTAAATCTAACACTGCCTTAACTGCTATTGTATTTGCTTCTATATTTCCTTGAATATTTTCTAAGTTTGCTTTTATATCACAAGTCATTGATTCTTTTGCTTTTGGTATTTCAATCATTGAATTAAAAGCAATTTCACCTTCTATTTTACCTAAACAAAGTTTTTCATTATTACTTTTGTATATTATATCAGCTTTTAATATACCATCAATCATTACATTTCCATTAGTAATTTTACTTTCAAGAGAAATTATTTCTCCTTTTATATTCATTATATAAACTGGTTCTGCATCTTCACTATCTAAATAGATATTATCTTTTACAATAAATTCACTATGCCCTTCTCCTAAAGGAGTAGTTATCTTTAACTTTTCCTTTGCTATTTCTATATTCTTTCTTGGAGAATAAGCATCATCTATAACTTCCATTTCCTCCATTTTAGTAACTAATACTGAATTTTCAACGCATATATCAACATCTATTATTCTATTTTCTCCTAAATCATCTTGATTAAGTCTAACATCAAAAGATTTCAAGAAATTTTTATAATTAGCTTTCATATCACTATTTACGCCAACTGCCTCATCTTCTCCTGATATAAAAACATCATCCTCTAAAGTTACAAGTTCCTTGGTTTCTTCACATTTATAAATTATATTTATTTTAGCTAAACATGAATATTGAATTTTATCTTCTAATATTTTTACATCACTTTTATGAATCATACAATCATATTTAAGTATTTTATCTACCTGTGGTTTCTCTGACGATGCCTTCATAGATGTTTTTCCAGTCATTTCGCTACTTTTATTACAAATTATCTTTTCAAATTTATCAGGTTTTTTTCTTATTTCTAATTCTTCTGAACCTTGTACATCTTTTACAAATTCAAAACTCTCTTGAGAATAAACTTTACAAGTAGTACGGAAATATGCTTCTATACTTATTTTTCTTTCATTGATAATATTACTATTTATATGTTCCAACTCACAATTAGCATCACAAAGCATTCTATGTTCAGCACCTACCATGTCTACGAAATTTGAAAATTTCTCTTTGTAAACAATGTTATTAACTTCTTTTTCTTCCTCATTTGATAAATACATTATGCTATATTCTACTTCCGCTTCTACATAAACTCTATCTGCCTGTATCTCCTTATTAACTATAGTTTTTCTAACATCTACAGCCAATATTTTTTCCACATCTGGATGAGTATCTGGTATCAAATATTCATCTCTGAGCACATTATCTACTGTATTTTCTCCAAATTCTTTTTGGAGATCTATATTTTCTTTTACAATATCTACATTTACCATTTTATACCTCCTACAATATACCTATTATAATATATATAATTATTAGTAAATTAATTACTACTTTTTAAAATTTTTTTGTAAAACTTCTATAAATTCATTTAAAATTTAATTATTATATCTTATTTTGAACTTTTATTTTATTTTTCGACATTTTTTTATCTTTTTCGATATATATTGTTGACATATTCTTAAAAGCTATGTTATTATTAAGGTGGTTATTGACCATATAACCTCTCATAAATTCTCAATACCCTTTTATACCATAGTTGAAAGATGGAAACCCACCATCTTTCTTTTTTTGCATAAAAATAAAAGCTTCTAAATTTTTAGAAGCTTTTATTTTATCCAACAAAATCTAACTCTACTGTATTTGTTAAAACATCAGAATAGCTATATGTTACAGTTCTATGTGTGCTTTTTTCTAGTCTTATTACGAAAATGCTTTGATATACACTTTCTAATATGCCCTCGTTGACAAGAATTTTTTTCCTGCCACCATTAGCTTTAAGCATGACTTTTTCTCCTACATGCTCCTCCAGGTTTCTTTTTATGGATGATAAAGTTAATTTTTTCTCCATTTGAAACACCTTCTTTCTTAATATTAGTATATACTGTAAAATTATTCCTGTCAATAGTTAAAATATTTTTGTTTATTATTTTTAGTCATTTGTCAATACTTTTAGGGCATCTTTTTTTATTATTTACAATTTATTTTTTTTTATTCTCTATGAAGATTTAAAAAGCTGTAGACTTATTTTAAACATAAGGTGATTTTGGATAACCTTCTCTATATTTTCCTCTAGTCTGTAATCCACCAATGCCTTTTATTCCTGTTATAGTGTTTTCTATTACTTCTGTTATAGAAACAACTGTATCTATTTTAGTATAAGCTATCTTTTCACATATAAATACAGGATCTAAACAATGTATTAAAACTCTATTAGGAGAACTTGCAAAATTTGCTCCTGCATCTAATATATTCTCATAACATGACTGACATGCTCCAGCAAATATAACCAATTCATCATAACTTGAATTATAATCTCTGAGTAATCTCACAGATTCTATAAAATATTTTGAATTTCTATAATTATTAACATCTAAATAATCCTTAACATTTTTTGATATCCCATCATGTCCTGTTAAAACTACAATATCAGGTTTAACTTCTTTAACAATCTCAAGAATTTTCTTAGGCTGTTCTTTTTCTGGAATAGCATATCCTACAGCGGACAATTGTAGCTCTTTATAAACCTTTAAACAATTATCTAAATAAGTAGCATCTCCATCTATATGAAGTATTTTCCCTGGCCTCCCAAAAACCAGTTCTTTATTTTTTACTATTTTAGGCGACTTATTTTGAGTAGCTCTTTTACCATTTCCTCCTCTATCTCCTATGGCTTTCTTTATAGCTTCATGTATTCTAGAATTTAATAGTTTATCTGTTCCACCTTCAAATTCATCCTTAACCTCTTCTAAATCACTTTTTAAAGAATCTGCAATTATCCTAATACTTATTCCTTTTAATACATAGTAAATTTCATCTCCAACTTCTCTTATGTCTATTATTTTAAATTTAATATCTTTTCCATAAGACTTTCTAACTACATAATCACCTATTTTCATAAAATTAACTCCCTTATCTAGGTATCTTTATATATTATGAAATTCTAAGGCTATTTGTTAAAGTTATTGTAGAAGTACATGAAATTTAAGTATAATTTTTTAACTATTATTTATTTAGAAAATTAAATATAACTAAAGGACTGCATCAAAATCTATTTTCTATAAAATAAACTTTCATACACCCCTTATTTTAATTATTCTTCTAATTGATAATACTTTTTGAAATCCTCTATAAACTTGCTATACAATTCTTGCTCATTTACTATGTTTTGTATCTTTTTATTAAAAGTATTTTGAGCCCAAGTTACCTCATTATAATAATATCTATTAGCCAATCTCCAATATCTTTGTGGGAAAATTAAAAATGCTAAAAGAACTTTATATTCTTTTTCCTCTAACGGCTCAACAGTATTATAGGCATCGATTATTCTTTTTGCATAATCTATGTTCCAATCAACCTTCTTTAATGCTTTTATCATAAAATTAGCTAAATCATAAACTCTTATTTCTCTTTTGCAATAATCAAAATCTAATACTTGAAGATTATTATCTTTGTCTACAATAATATTATGATAAGTATAATCATGGTGGCAAAAATTCTTTTCTACTTCACTTTTTTCACATAACGCATTATACTCTGAATTTTTAAGAATATTCAGAGCTCTAACAGCTAAATTTTTATAAAACTCTACATTTTTAATATAAACTAAATCAAAATTTTGTTTCATATTTTTCTTTCTAGCCATATCTCTCATTTTAGTTAGTGCTTTTATTCTTTTTTCCATTAAATGTGGCCATCTACCTAAATCACTTTTCAATTTAGAATTTTCAGGTGGGTCATACCCTTTACTTGCATAATGCATAGCTGCTAAATTTTTAGCTGCTAATTCAATATCATCTACATTATGAAAGTCACACTCTCTCCCTTCTATCCACTGTGATAATGTGTATAAATCTTCATTTACTAATGCATAAGGTTCACCTTCCGTATTTAAATAATATCTGTCTACATTATTAAAACCATTAGCTATTAAATGTTCTTTAGCTCCGTAAACAAATAATAACTTTTGCGGACCATAATTTATTCTTTTTAAACACCTTTCACCTTTATTTGTCTTTAAATAATATATGCCCTTATTTGGTTTTATTGTTTCAATTTTAATGTCGAATTGTCTCTCAATTTCAAATTCCCTCATCATAATTACTCACCCCCCTATATTTATATGTATAATAACTTTTATTTATTAACAAATATGTAGTATTTACAATATAATAGTATATAGCCATATTGAAAGGGTATTCCTATGAAAATAACAATAGATGGTCGTGCTGCTAATTGGTATAGAGGAACTGGAATTGGAACTTATACTTATCAACTGATCAATAGCATAAATCAAATAGATTTCTATAATAAATATAATATTTATATATCAAAAAATTCAAAATTAGATTTAAAACTAAAAAAGAACTTTAATGTTTTATATTCCAATCAAGATGTAATAAATAATTTTTGGCAGGATGTTGCAATGCCTACTAAAATAAATGAAGATTCCACAGAGATTTATCATATCCCTCAAAATGGAATTGGCACTAATTTTTCTGTTAACACAAAAAAGGTAATAACACTTCACGACATAATCCCTTTAAAACTCCCTGAAACTGTGAGTGATAATTACCTTAAAACTTTTAATAATCAAATTTCTTCTATTTTAAATAACATAGACGGAATAATAACTGTATCTAATTATTCTAAATTAGATATATGTAAAAACTTAAATTTTCCTGAAGAAAAAATTTTTGTTACCCACTTAGCTGCCGAAGAACAGTACGTTCCTTTAGATAAAACCTATTGCAAAGATTTTATTAAAAACAATTATAACATTGTTGATGATTATATTTTATATGTTGGTGGCTTTAGTCCTAGAAAAAATATTTTAGGTCTTATAGAAGCATTTAGTTTAGCTAAAAATAAAATAAATAAAAATTTAAAACTAATAATATTAGGTACTAAAGGCAAATCTTTTGAAATCTATAAAAAACGTACCGAAGAATTAAAAATAAAAAATGATGTTCTTTTTCCTGGTTTTATAAAAACAGAACATATGCCTATATTTTATAGCTCTGCCCTTATGCTCGTTTATCCATCTTTTTATGAAGGTTTTGGGTTACCTCCAATTGAGGCTATGGCCTCTGGAACTCCTGTAATAGCTTCAAATTTAACTTCTATTCCAGAAGTAGTTGGTGATGCTGCTGTTCTCATTAATCCTTATAATCAAGAAGATATTTCTGAAGCAATAGAAAAAGTTGCCCTTTGTCCAGAGCTTAGAAAAGATTTAATTAGAAAAGGCTTAAGTCAATGCGCATTATTTAATTGGAAACAAACAGCTTTTGAAACTATAAATGTCTATGAAAAACTTATTTTATCTCATAGCTAGATACTATAATGCTTCATACTTTTATAAATAATCTCATATATATAAATAAGTTTGACTAGATATTGATATAAAGTCAAACTCCCTTATTAAGTCTACATTTATAATCTTTAATTAAATGTAATTTAAAAGATAAAAGAAGTATATCAATGAATCTTTAAAATTCTTCTTGATATACTTCTTTTATTTTTAATAAAAGTAATTTTTCTTTTAGATTATATCTATAACTTTTTTAAAAGAATTTCATTTTCCTTTGCATAGGCAATTTTTTCTTTAAGTTTATTTAAATAACTTTCATAAGACCAATCCTTTTTACTCCCATAATAGTTACTAACAATATTAATAAAATCTCTTGGGTAAATTAATAGTACCTTTAATATTTCTTCCTCTTCCTTTGAAAAATTAATATTTTTTCTATAATTTCCTACTATGTCTATATAAGAATCATAATCAAATCCATTTTTCTTTAACACTTTACTCAAAAAATTATATAAATCTAAAACCTTTAAATTCACATCACAAAAATCAAAATCTATAAAGTACACTTCTTCTTCATTTATTAAGATATTATGATAAGCTAAATCATTATGACATAATGCAATTGCTTCTTCCTTATCACATAACTCCTTATAACTACTATTTTTCAAAAATTCTATTGTTCTATTTATCCTATCTATATAATAATCAAATTTTTCTAAGAATATATTATCAAATTCATTTTTTATACTCTTTTTTTCTACTATTGATTTATAATAATAAATCTCTTCTTTTTCCTTTATAAAGTCATTCTCTAAATTTCCTAAACCACTATTTTTCCTTTCCATTGTAGTTAATTGCGAAGCAATTCCCTTACCGCTTTTATGAAATAATGCTAATGCTCTTATTACTTTAAATACATCTCTTGGATTATATATATTACACTCAATTCCTTCAATTAAATCCAATATAATATATCTATCATTTTTCCAGTCAATAAAGTAGTTGCTATCATTAAATTTATGATATGATATAATATTTTTATAAGATTTACTTACATAGTTTAGCATTTTAACTATGTAATTTATTTTACCCTTATTATAATTTATCATTTTAAGTATCTTTTTACCCTCTTCTGTATCTAATACATATATATTTCTCGTTGGCCATAAATCTTTTATATTTAAATTTAAATTCTCAAAAAATTCTACACTTAAGTCATATTTACATAGGTATTTAGCATCTTTATACTTTATCTTCATGAGTGATCCTCCCTATACTTTAAATTACTCCTATATAATCTATTTTTGTGGTATCTTTTAAATTATTTATCAGTGCATTTTCTTCTTTTAAATTATTTATATAATTATTTGATATAGATCTCATAGATTCCTTAGGATAGTTCACTATTCCATATATATAGTTAAAACTATCTTCACCTAATCCTTCACCTTCTAAAAATAAAGAAATTATTCTTTTTATATTTATACATTTTTTCTTTTTCTTTTCCTTTAATATATACTTAATACAATCATTTTCTACCATATTAAATTCTATTTTATTAATATCATATATATATAATCTATTATTTTTAAAATATATATTTTTTACAGAACAATTTCCAAGTATTATCTCTCGTCTTTTATTTGCTCTTTCCATTAAAGAAATATAATTAGAGTTTTTTACTATTTCTATACTCCTCTTAGCCTGTTCTATTATTTCATCAAATATATCACTTTTTATATTAATCTCTTTTTTTAATGCTAAAGCTCTTCTAAGCCATATATTATAATTCATTACATCCTTTCCTGAATTATTTTTTATAGCTAAATCAAAATAATTATCACTCTCCATTACTCTTCTATGAAACTTTATTAAATTTTCAATATGTTTTTCAGATGGATTGTGGAAATCTCCATTTTTTTTCTTCTCTACAACCTCAATTCCATTAATATTTAAAAACTTCTTTAGTATGTCCTTATTTTCCATACTCCATCATTAACCCCTTTCGTACATTTTTTTAATAAACATCTCTTTTTTATCTCTATCTTTAATATAATCTGTTATTTTTTTCATAAATCTTTCTTCTGACCATGGTTGTCTCTCCCAGTAATATTGTAATCCCACTTGCCAATAATCTTGTGGAAATTCCATAAATCCAAGCATAAGCCTTTTTTTATTTGAGCTTATATTTTTTGAATAACTATTTATTATAAAATTAAATCTCTCTTCACTCCAATTCCCATCCTTCATAGCCCTTATAGTTAAACTACTTAAATCATGAAGTGGACTATCTAATATACAATAATCAAAATCTATAATATGATATTTATCCTTATTATCTATTAAAACATTATGATGGGCATAATCATGATGACAAACAGATAGTTTCATTATCTCCTCTTCCATTGCCTTTTCATAATTTGAACTCCTAAGCTTTTCTATAGCTCTTTTCCCTCTTTCTATTTCTTCATTCATTATCTCAAGGTATAATATATCAAAATCGCTTTTATAAAATTTTTGATATATCCTTTTCTTAAAATCCAATATTTCTTCTATTCTAGTTTCATAGGTTTTTATCCACTTAAACCATCCAATTCTAGGTTTCATATAATCATCCACTGTAAATCCTTCACTACACTTATGTAGTTCACTAAGTTTTTCTGCTGCACCTTGAAGTTCAACGTCTATTTTATAATTACTATTTCTAGATCTTATCCAAGGTATTAAGTATCCATAAGCATCTCCAACTTTAATATAATTTTTCTCATCTCTCGTACGCTCTATTTCAGGAGTACTATCAAAACCATTTTTTCTTAAATGTTCTATAACAGAAATAATAAAATAAAAATGCTTGAACTCATAATTTATAATCTTCAAGCAATAATTACCCGTAGAGGCTGTAATCTTATAAATATTCTTTTTCTTTTCTATATTCAAAGGTCGTATATAGTAGTTTTCCTCTATTAATTTGCTTACTTCTTCACAATTCACAAGATGACCCCCAACATATAAATTTATTCTATTATATGTGTTTAATTTCTTTCTTGTTACATTCACATTTAATAACTTAAATTAATATTATTAATAATATAAAGTAAATCGGGGAGTGAAGAATTTATATGAAAATACTTATTGATTCTAGAGGTGCTAACTGGTATAGAGGAACTGGCATTGGCACATACACTTATAACTTATTAAAGCATTTGATTACAATAAAAAATAATAATTTATATACACTATTATGGTCTGGAGAAAATTTTAAAGAATTTCAAAGTAACAATTGTAATATTATAATGGCTTCAAAAAAGCATAGAAAGTTCTTTGAAGAATTCTATGTACCTAACTATATAGAAAATCATTCTATAAATTTATATCACATCCCTCAAAATGGAATAGGTTTAAGTCCAAAGAAAAATTCATTAAATATAGTTACTATCCATGATTTAATTCCTTATGTTCTTCCTGAAACTACTGGTCGTAGATACTTAAAAAATTTTTTATATGAAATGCCACAAATAATAGAAAATACTGATGGAATACTAACAGTTTCAAATTATTCTAAAAATGATATACTAAAATTCTTCCCAAGCTTTCCTGAAGAAAGAATCTTTGTTACACCTTTAGCTGCTAATTCAACATTTAAAGTCTTAGACAAAGAAAAGGCCTTAAGAGATGTTCAAAAAAAATATAACTTTACTGGTGACTATATAATGTACCTAGGTGGCTTTAGTACTAGAAAAAATGTTCTTTCTTTAATAAAAGCTTTCAATGAAATAGTAAATTATTTAAATACACCTACAAAATTATTAATAGTAGGTTCTCTTAAAGATGAGGGTTTAAAATTAAGAGAATTTTCAAGTACATTAAAAGAAAAAGACAATATTATTTTTACTGGATTTGTTGAAGAAGATTATCTTCCAACTATGTATAATGGATGTAAACTCTTCGTTTATCCATCTATCTATGAAGGCTTTGGGCTTCCACCTCTAGAAGCTATGAACTGTGGAACTCCTGTACTTGCTTCTAATATAACTTCAATTCCTGAAGTTGTTTTAGATAAAGAAATGTTATTTAATATAGATAAAGAAAATGACTTAAAAGAAAAATTGCTTAATTTACTAAATAATAATGACTTATTGAGTAAATGCTCTCAAAAAGCTTTAGATATAAGTTCAAAATTTACTTGGGATAACACCGCTTTACTAACAGAAAAGGCATATTCCTCATTACTTTCTTTAGGTAAAAGAAACTAAAAGTATGGAAGGAAACTCGACTCGCATTGTTCACTGAGTAAGTTCCTATAACTAAATCAAGATTTAGATAGTCACTTACGCAACTATTGTTCTGAAATGAAGAGCTTCTAATTACTAGTTCAATGGTCACAGCATTTCGTACCTATATAGCTTTCTCGGCAGATATAAATTCAACTTAAGTCAAACTTATATAGAAGCACAAGGCTATTTATCTCCTACCTATAAAAGATAGGAATATTACGATCTCTAGCTATCAGATAAAAGCAATACAAGTTTAATTTAATATATTCCCATATAAAAATGAGATGCACAAACTTTTGAGTGCATCTCATTTATTTTGCTATTTCCCTTCAAAGTATGATTTAAATTGAGGTAAATACTCTTTGTGAGCTTCTAATAATTCATCTAGAATTATTTTAGCCATTCTATCAGAAGGAGTTAATGGATTTACTGTTAGGGCTAATAATGCTTTTCCGTAATTTCCTTCAACTGCTGCTTCTATAACAAGCTTTTCAAAAGTTTTTATCTCTTGAACTAATCCATTAACAGCTGTAGGTAATTTACCAACATTTAATGGCTTTGGCCCATCTTTAGTTATTACGCATGAAACTTCAACTGCACTATCATAATCTATTCCATCTATAGCTCCTTTATTAATAGTATCTACTGGTTGAATATCTCTTATATCATTATAAATTGAATTTATAAGTCTACAGGCTGCATCGCTATAATAAGCTCCCCCTCTTTTTTCAAGTTGAGGTGGTTTTATATCTAAATTTGGATCTTTATATAGTTCAAAAAGCTCAGCTTCTACTTCTTTAACAAATTCTCCTCTTGCCTTTCCTTTTGAAAAGTCATTTAATTCATCTTCTAACATATCAGCTGTTTGATAATAATATCTATGATATGGGCAAGGCATCACTCCAAGAGCTCTTATGAAATCCCCATTCCATTCTAAATCTTTTATATTTTTTACTGAGCTTCCAAAATTACCTTGAGCTATACTTTCTATTACTTCATTTAATACACTTTTTCCATCTACATAGGCATTTAATCCATAAACCATATGATTAAGTCCAGCAAAATCTACTCTAACTCTACTATGGTCAACATTCATAATTGAAGCTACAGCCTTTTCCATACCTATTGGAACATTACATAATCCAATAACCTTATTATTTTTTCTTACACCATACTTTATAACAGCTTCAGTTACCATTCCTGCTGGGTTAGTAAAGTTTATAAGCCAAGCTTCTGGACATAATTCAGCTATATCCTTTTCTATATCTAATATTACAGGAATTGTTCTAAGTGCTTTAAGCATTCCTCCAGCACCATTAGTCTCCTGCCCTATTACTCCATGTTTCAAAGGTATACTTTCATCTTTTATTCTTGCATCTAAAAGTCCAACTCTTAATTGTGTAGTTACAAAATCAGCATCTTTTAATGCTTCTCTTCTATCTAAAGTTAAATTTATTTTCATAGGTACTCCTGCTTTTTCAACCATTCTTTTTGCAAGGTTCCCTACTATTTCTAACTTCTCTTTTCCAGCTTCTATATCTACAAGCCAAAGTTCTCTAACAGGTAATTCTTCATATCTTTTTATAAAGCCTTCAACTAGCTCTGGAGTATAACTTGAACCTCCACCAATAGTTACTATTTTTATACCTTTTTTCATCTTACCTATTGCTAACACTATCTAATACTTGTTATCTAAAACTATTATATAGCTATTGCAATAGTTCACCTCCCTTCTATTTGTTTTTTAATTTAAATCCAAATTTACTCCAAGGTTTTATATAGTCTAATAAGAATTTCTCTTCTTCAACAATTCTTCCAACTACATTGGTTTTTCCATAATTCTTCATATCTTTAAGTGCAACTTGAAGTTCTCCCGCATATCTACTATAAAGATCTGAATCTATTAAAATATCCCCTCTTTTTATATCTGGAGTATTATATGGTGGAAATGGTGTTCCTTTATACTTAACTCTACTTTGTGTACTTCTTGCCATGTATTCTGAATTATCTCCTCTATTGTAGTGGAATTCATTAAGTACTATAGTTTTTTCTATATCACTAATATTTTCATTTAATTCAACTGTAAATTCTAACATATCTTTATTTAATTCACTTAAAGCTTTTAATTCGTCTTCTGAAGCAAATGCATTGGCAATTATAACATCATCAATTAATCCAGTAGCAAATAAGTGCTTAGCTTGTACTACTATTGGAAGATTTCTATGTTCTTCTAAAGTACATAATCCTTCAGATACTGGCCATGGACCATGATCTGCTGATGGTGAATTAACAAAGGCTGCTGTTCTTATTCCTAGTTCTTTAAATTGCTTTGAACATTTAATAAAATGCTCATAAGATAAACCAGTATATATATGTGGATAAAAATTATGGCATCCATATATATTATTTAAGTTAGCTTCATAGGATAATATATTGTCAACATACTTTGTACCATTACTTACATTTAACTCAATTTTTAAGCCATCTTTGTTAAATGACATAATAGATTCTTCAGAACCACTAAATCCCATGTCTAATCTAATTCCAGAAAGTCCTATTTCTTTAAATATAGAAAGATTTGTAATAGAAGCATTTAATTTATTAAAAACTGTAGGATCTAAATCTGCTATAACTTCCATACCATACTTATTAGCTACTTCAACCATTGCTTTAAATTCATCTACTATTTCACTAACTTCTTTATTAGCTGCTGATAAAAGACATGTAAAGATTCTCTTAAAGCCATATTTTGCTGCTAATTCGATATACTTTATATTTTCCTCTATTGATGTATGATTTGGATATACAGATATTCCTAATCTTTTCATAATTCTATTTCCCCCTAAAACACTACTTTTTGTAAGTTATTTTTTTGAAGATATAATATCCACCTTTTGCTGGTGATACTTTATCATCAACGAATGATATTACATTTATATTTTTATTTAAGTATTCCTCAAATGCTTCTCTAAATATTCTTGATTTTCTAACTACTCCACCAACTAAACCTACAGAACATTTTTCAAATTTTAATCTCTTAAATACCTGTTCTGTACTTTTAGCTAAATCTACTGCTTCAGTTACTAAAATTTTATTAGCTACTTCATTTCCTTCCTCAGCAAACTTAGATACAATTTGAGCAAGATTAGCAATCTCGTCTTTTGTGGAAGAATAAACGAATCCAATTATATCATCAGGTCTAGAAAGATCTAAGTACTCTAAGATAGTTTTTGACATTTCACTTAACTCAAGACTATTATCATTTTCGTAAATCATGTTTTTAATTCCGTCAATAGCTATCTTATAGGCTGAACCTTCATCTCCTAATAAATTACCCCATCCCCCAGCTTTCCATTGAATACTTCCATTTATTCCAAAAGCAATGGAACCAGTTCCTGCAATAGTTAATATTCCATCTTCACCTTTTAATAAGGCTTTTAAAGCTAATTCACTATCATTCATAACAATAGTTTCAACATTAAATTTAGATTTTACTTCTTCTTTTATAATTTCGTTATTATTCCCAACTTCTGAACCTGCAATACCTAAATAAATTCCCTGAAGATTTTCTATACCTAATTTATCTACTATAACCTTAATAGACTCTACAATATTTTTTAGTCCTTCTTCTTTCCCATTAAGGAGATTTCCATATCCAGTTATTGCTGAATTAATTATGTCCCCTTCTAAACTATAAGCAACAGCTTCTGTTTTAGTACCTCCACCATCTACACCAATAACATACCTCATAACCAATCACTCCTTTTAAAAGTAAATTCCTTATTTATAGAATAAACCCTAATGGTTAAATTCCATTAGAGTTTAATTCTTTATGCCAATCTTGAATAAATTTCTACTAATTCAGTAGCTAAATCCTTTAAAGTTATAGATGTCATTAAGTGGTCTTGTGCATGAACTAACAATAAGCTTACCTCTGTTTTTTTTCCAGCTGCTTCATTTTGAATTAATGTTGTTTGTGAATGATGAGCTTCCCCTAACTGTTCACTAGCTTTTACTAATAATTCTTTAGCTTCTTCAATTTTTCCTTCCCTTGCTAATTGCATAGCTTCCATTGATAAGCTTCTTGCTTCTCCACTAAACATTATTAAATTCATAATAATTTCTTCCATACTTAAACTCCCCTTAATATATTTTATTTTTTTATTAGAGCTAATGCATTTTCCAACACCTTTGCTCCATTCATTGTCCCGTAATCAACAGTATTTATAACGTCTACAGGTATGTTTTTATCTTCATATTTTTCCTTAAATTTATTAAATAAAAATCTAACCTGTGGTCCTAATAGAAGCACATCGAAATCTTCCTCATATTCCTCCATTTCTGCTTCTGCTACGGTATTTATACTACATTCAATAGTTTTTGCCTTAGCTGCAGCTTTCATTTTAGAAACTAATAATGAGGTTGACATTCCAGCTGAACAAACTAATAATATTTTCTTCAAAATATGCCCCTCCTAAATATTATTTATATATACTATATTAACAGAGCAAAAATCATGCCAATATCATTTTTTAATAATTAGCCAATATTTTAAGAATACATCTACACATATTAGTTTTTTATTTATTTTACTTTAATAATATACTTTAAAATAAATACCTTTATACACATATACACATCATATAACTTGGTTAATTATCAATATCAAATATATTCTTAATAACTAAAAATTATTAATAGTTAACAAATATTTTTACTAAACTCAATTATTCTTTCACTATATAAAAAGACCTACTAACTTAAAGTCAATTATTTTTTCAAAATTTTTAACTTTAATTAGCAGGTCTTTTCCTTATATAAATATTAAATTTAACTTTATGTTTATTTCAATTTTTTATACTTTATATCTCAACATTTATTTTTTCTTCTTCTACTCTTTCATTTAATCTAGTTTCTTCTATTATAGTTTCTTTTATTGCTCTAGCTTCTATTTCCATTTTCTTTTCTAATGTTGGATTTATAGCTTTTACAAACATTTTTAAGAAATTATATAAAACTGTAAAGATTACATAAGTTGCAATAAATATTTCTACATTTCCAAGGAAAGTAAATAACTTACTTAAATCAGCATGACCTTGGTTATTAAAATACACTCCTAATTTAAAAGCAGCTAATGTTGCTATAGCTAAAGGGA